>NZ_NETH01000037.1 GCF_003337175.1 Streptococcus gallolyticus | reverse complement strand
TTGCGAGTTTTTTAAGATTTAAGCACGCTAAAGTCAGTCCAACTTTTGCCTCCATTTTGGACTTGCCTCTTTCTCTGGTATAACGCAAATTATGATATTCTTTAGCTGTCCCAAATAAGCGTTCAATGGTTTCCTTGCGTTTTCGGTAACGGTCTTTCATCCCTCGATGATGTCGGATATCTTCACAAATCTCTAAGTCGGCTTTCCAAACATGACGGGTAACCACTTTTTGATGGGCTTGACTCGTCGTACACTGGCTTAGTAAAGGACAATTCTGACAATCTTCAGGTTGACTTTGGTACTCACGATACCCTTGACGGTTGGTAGTTCGGTAAGTCAACACCTGATTTTCAGGGCAAAGGTAACAGTCATAATAATCATCATAAATAAAATCCTTAGGACGTAACATACCCTTTTTACCATGAGGACGAGTATAAGGGAAAACAGGAATAACCTTTTGAGAGAGTAAATAATGAGCAATCGTTGGTGTTTTATAACCTGCATCTGCGATTAAGTAGGTTGGTTGAAAGGCTTTGAGTTGAGCAAAAAGAGCTGGAAAAGCTTGGCTATCATGAACATTTCCAGATTCTACGCTGTAGGCTAGCGCCCAACCATGCTTATCACAGGCAACTTGGGCATTATAGGCAAAAACTTGTTTATGTTCTCCCTTATGAAACCAGCCACTTTCTGGGTCTGTCATTGAGACTTTTTTAGTTTTGGGCTCTTTTGCTTTGGCGAGCCCTAGCCACTTTTTTGCGTGTTTCTCACGGTCACGATTGATTTCAAGTTCGAGTTGATCCGCCATGAATTTAGTTTGTTGGTTAACTTCTTGAGTGATGTATTTGTGGTTATTAGCAGCTGCTTTAATATGAGTGCCATCTACAAAAATCTCACTTGGGTCAATTAAGCCCGCATTGATACAGCAGCCTAAGACATGACTAAAAATGGCTTCAACTACTTGTTTATCTTGAAACCGACGACTGTAGTTTTTGCCGTAAGTAGTGAAATGAGGCACTTTAGCGTCTAAAGTTAAGCCTAAAAACCAACGATAAGCCACATTGACCTCGATTTCTTTAATGGTGTGACGCATTGAATGAATCCCAAAGAGACACTGGATTAAAGGAATTTTGATGACCATCACAGGGTCGAGACTAGGACGACCTGTTTCGTGAGAATAAGTGTCTTCGACCAAGTCATAAATAAAAGAAAAGTCAATCACACGGTCAATCTGACGTAACAAATGGTCTTCTGGAACTAAGTCATCTAAGGTGTAAAAACCAACTTGCTTACGATTATAGTCTGGATTTTCTTTATGGAACATAGGCTCGCCTCATAGCTATTATTATCTCTATTATACCGCTAATCCACACAAAAAGCCCTTAGAAACTGTTGTTCCCAAGGACTTTGTCTTCAGTCTGAGAGTGGCAAGCCACTCTCTATAATTTATTTTTCTTTTCCGTCAACAACTCGTAGTAAGATGACAAGTTCGATAGCTGCTAGAATTAGCAAGACGATAAAGGTATTGCGTGAGCCTTGGGCTGTTGCTGCAGAGTAACTAAGGCTGCTGTTTGTTTGGCTTAGGGCTACAATCAATGAAGCGATTGTTGTTCCAACAGCGCCAGCAAATTGTTGTAGTGTATTAAAAATTGCGTTAGCATCTGCACGTTCCTTAAGTGCTACTTGTTTTTGACCACTTGTCATGACATTACCAAAAGCAATTCCAGTTCCACCCATTGATAAGGTGTAGAAAATTGTCAACCAAGCATTTGATAAATGCAAGCCAAAAATACTATAAAGACAAAGAGCAAAGACAAGCATGCTTACCCCAAAGATAATTGGCTTTTTAGCTCCCAAACGGTCCAAGATACTTCCACTAAATGGCGCAAAGCAAGCACCAATAAACGCTCCTGGAAAAACCAAAAGACCTGCTACCGTTGATGTTGAATGATTAACCAATTGAACATAGTTTGGAATCAAGAATGATAATCCCAAGTTAACAATTTGGAAAAGGAAGAATGCCACGACGTGCCCTGCAAATTTTCCATTTTTCAAAACAGACAAATCAACGATTGGCACAGTCAATTGAGCTGAACGTTTCACAAGCACGACAAGCCCTGCAATACCAACAAATAGGCTACCTAAAACAGGCAAGCTAAGGAAATCGTAATCAGCAAGGTTATTAATTCCTAAAATCAGACCAATAAAGGCACAAAGAATCGCAATCACGCTAAGAATATCCAATTTTTCACGCGCCACTTCATCTTTTTGTTCAATAGATGTCACACCTAACACCAAAGAAATTGATAACAACGGAATCAACAGAACAAAAATAAAACGCCAACCTAAGTTTGAAGCGACCAAACCACCAAATGTTGGTCCAACCGCTGGAGCGACCGCTGTAATCAACGTTCCTACTCCCATCATTGCACCGATTTTACTCATTGGCACTTGGTCCAAAATGATATTAAACATCAAGGGAAGGGCAATTCCGACACCAATCCCTTGGACCACACGACCAAATAAAAGAATGGCAAAACTTGGTGCAATAGCATCGATTAGAACACCCAAAATAAACAACAAGTTGGCTGCTAAAAAGACAGATTTTGTCTTAAATGAACGTTTTAAGTAAGCTGACAAAGGCACAACTGACGCAACAACCAAAAGATAAATCGTTGTCATCCATTGAACCGTTGAGGTATTAATTCCAAATTCTGTCATCAAGGTTGGAAATGTGATATTCATAGCTGTTTCGACAACCACACCACAAAATGATAACATTCCCGCACCAACAATGGCTCTAATGACTTTAGGTGAAATTTTTTCTTCTGACATGAGTCCTCCTATTTTTCTTTCATGTAATACTGTAACATTTTCTCAAAAATGGCAATATCCTCTTCTGAAAAGTTTTTTTCCAACTCTTTTTCTTGGTTTCTGAAGTAAGAGCGACATTCTTCCACTAAACCTTGAGCTTTCTCCGTTAAATGAACGGATTTTTGTCTGGCATCCTGTTGTGATACTTGACGATAAATTAGTGCCTTTTTCTCCATTCGTTGCAAAAGTACCGTCGTCGTTGAACGCTGAATATTAAATTCTTTTTCAATGTCTTGTTGGAAATAGTCTTCCTTTACACCTTGACTTAAAAAATCAATGATAGACATCTGCATACCAGTCAAATCAAAAGGTTTTGCGAATTGGTCAAACTCTCGTCCCAATTGATTACTTGCCTTTTTGACCAAACGTCCGATATTTTTTTCCATAACGTTTCCTCATTTTTGTTAGTTAGCTAATTATTAGAAAGCTAACAAACTATAGTTTAAGCTTCTTTTACAAGAATGTCAAGGGGCAAAACAAAAAAGTTATCGCAAGCAAATCTACTCAACGATAACCCTTTAATCTTATGACTAATGTAATTGTTTACGCACAGCGATTAAGTCACGAAGAGAAACCGTTAAAACGGCTACGATAATGAAAATCATTCCCACAAAATCCATTGGGTAGAAAATTTCCTGCATAATGGTTACCGAGAAAAAAACTGATGAGACTGGTTCTATCGCTGCAAGCAAGCTCCCTTTCACAGCCCCAATAATCGTAGTCCCTTTTAAGAAGAAAGTGTAAGCAAAGACAGTTCCGATAATGATAATCCCAAATAAAGCTAACCAATTCCCTAATGTTAACACTAGAGGATACTGCCATGAGCGTGTCACGATTGAAAAAACAACGCACCCCATAAGCATGCCAAGTCCAATCACCGTAAAACTGCCAAATTCACGAATTAATTTAGCAGGCAAAACAATGTAAAAAGAATAAGTTATTGCTGAAAATAGCCCCCAGAAAAAGCCTTTCGGAGTCATTGCCAAGCCGTCAAAATGACCATGCGTTGCAATGATAAAGGTTCCTAAAATCGCAAAAAGAATCGCAACGAATTCTGACAATGTCGGTAGTTGCTTATTTTTCAACGACACATAAGCCAAAATAATAATCGGTGCCACATACTGTAAAACCGTCGCCGTACCAGCATTCGTGTCGTGAATTGCCATCAAATACGCATATTGATTCATCAAAAGCCCAATAATGGCAAACACAGCGATACCACCAAGAACTTTCGGCTGTTTTATCGCACGAAAAAATGCTGTGGCTGCGAAATCAGCGCCATTGCAGTCAACAAAAGCCCTGAGACAATCAATCTCACGCTTGTCAGCAAGTTAATGTCCATCCCATGTGCCATAAGATATTGCCCTGAGATGCCAGAAATCCCCCAAGCAATACCTGCCATAAGTACCATAATTGTTCCCTTTAAATTCTTATTCATCTTAACCCCATTCAACACATCAAAAATAAATTCAGCTATCAGTATAACATATTTGAATCAAAGAAAGCACACCACATCTAGTACTTTTGTCAAATAATCTTTCTAAAAATTCTGTCATGCTGGTACAAAAAATCACCCCGAAGGATGATTTTAATTGATTAGTCTTCTTTTAATTTTGCCAACTCTTGTGCCAACAATTTAAGGGCAACTTGTGGGTTTGCTTTACCTTTTGTGGCTTTCATCAAGAATCCAGTGAAGGCTTTATCGGCATTACGTTTACCAGACTTGAAGTCAGCAACAGCAGCTTCATTGTCCTCAAAGACTTGGTGGATAATCGGAATAAGCACAGCAGGGTCAGAAATTTGAACCAAACCAGCTTTTTCAACGTATTCACGCGCAGAACCACCATTTTTAGCCAAATGAACAAAGACTTTCTTAGCAATTTTTGATGAAATAGTGCCGTCAGCAATGATAGCAAGCATTTCAACAAGATTTTCAGGTGTCAATAAGATTTCTGGAAGTGTCTTATTTTCGCTGTTCAAGAATTGAGCAACTTCACCCTGCAACCAGTTAGAAACTTGTTTAGCATCACCACCAAGCGCAACTGCACTTTCAAAGAAATCAGATGTTGCTTTCGTTGCTGTCAATTGCCCAGCATCGTAAGCTGTCAAACCAAATTCATTGATGTATTTGGCACGACGGGCTTTTGGAAATTCTGGCAATGTTTTGCGAACTGATTCAATCCATTCGTCTGACACTTCGTAAAGTGGTAGATCTGGTTCTGGGAAATAACGATAATCTGATGACCCTTCCTTAACACGCATCAAGATTGTTTCACCAGTTGATTCATCATAACGACGTGTTTCTTGTTGAATTTGACCACCTGAACGAAGAACTTGTGCTTGGCGTTTTTGCTCATAGATAAGCCCTTTACGCACATTGTTAAATGAGTTCAAGTTTTTCAATTCAGCTTTCACACCAAATGCTTCTTGACCATATGGACGAAGAGAGATGTTGGCATCCACACGCATCGAACCTTCTTCCATTTTAACGTCAGAAATACCAGTGTATTGAATAACTTCTTTAAGTGCTGTTAAGTAAGCATAAGCTTCTTCTGGTGAACGCATATCAGCTTCTGAAACGATTTCAATCAAGGGCACACCTTGACGGTTAAGGTCAACATAGGAATAACCATCAGTACCGTGAGTATTTTTACCAGCATCTTCTTCCAAGTGAGCACGTTCGATACGAATTTTCTTAGTTGACCCGTCTTCAAGCTCAATTTCAATCCAACCATTGTAGCCAATTGGCTCATCAAATTGTGAAATTTGGTAAGCTTTTGGATTATCAGGATAGAAATAGTTTTTACGGTCAAAGTGCATATTTTGGTGAATAGCCATGTTAAGAGCCAAGGCTGCTTTAATACCAGCGTCAATAACACCTTTATTCATCACAGGAAGAACACCTGGGAATGACCAGTCGATAACATTTGTATTGGCATTTTGTTCATTACCAAAATGTGCTGATGTCGGTGAAAAAATCTTTGAATTTGTATTTAACTCAACATGGACTTCAAGCCCGATGACTGTTTCAAAGTTCATTAGTTGTCACCTCCAAAAATAATCGGTTGTTGTTTATGATAATCAGTTGTTGCTTCAAAGGCTGCTGCAGCTTGGTAGATAGTTTCTTCGCTGTATTTTGGACCAATCAATTGCATACCGACTGGAAGCCCTTGAGCAAATCCAGCAGGAATGGAAATCCCTGGAAGCCCAGCCAAGTTAACAGGAATGGTCAAAATATCTGCCAAATACATAGCAACGGGGTCATGATTAAGCGAATCCAAATCATAAGCGACACTTGGAGCAGTTGGACCTAAAATCAAATCATAATCCGCAAAGATTTTTTCAAAATCACGAATAATCAATGTACGAACTTGACCAGCTTTTTTGAAGTAAGCATCGTAATAACCTGATGACAAGCTAAATGTACCAAGCATGATACGACGTTTCACTTCATCACCGAAACCTTCGCTACGTGTATTAACGTAAATATCTTCAAGATTGTTGTTGTTTTCAGTACGGTAACCGTAACGAATACCGTCAAAACGTTGCAAGTTTGAAGAAGCTTCTGATGAGGCAATGATATAGTAAACCGCTACGCCATATTTACTGTGTGGAAGACTAACTTCCTCAACCGTTGCACCAAGTTTTTCAAAGTGTTTAGCCGCTTTAAGAATTGTTTCTTTCACTTCTGGGTCGATACCTTCACCAAGATATTCTTTTGGCAAAGCAATTGTCATGCCTTTAATATCTTGACCAATTTTAGCTGTGAAATCAGCCACTTCGCGGTCAGAAGATGTCGCATCTTTAGCGTCATGACCAGCAATCACGTTCAACAATTGCGCATTTTCTTTAACCGTTTGAGAAAATGGACCGATTTGGTCAAGTGAGCTACCAAATGCAATCAAACCAAAACGTGATACACGTCCGTAAGTTGGTTTCAAACCAACAACACCATTAAAGGCTGCAGGTTGGCGGATTGAACCACCAGTATCAGAACCTAGTGCCAAACGAACTTGACCTGAGGCAACAGCTGCCGCAGAACCACCAGATGACCCACCAGGAACTTTGCTATGATCCCAAGCATTTTTTGTTTTCTTAAAGTATGATGTTTCAGTTGAACCACCCATGGCAAATTCGTCCATGTTTGTTTTACCGATAACAATCATATCCTTACCGTAAAGTTTTTCAACCGCAGTTGCATCAAAAATAGGTTCATAGTTGTAAAGCATTTTAGACGCTGCTGTTGTTAAAATACCACGTGTTGAAATATTATCTTTAACAGCCAAAGGAATCCCTGACATCACATTATCAGCATCAATTCCTTTCTCATCAACGGCTGCCGCTTGTAGAAGAGCTGCTTCTTCAGAAATAGTGATGAAAGAATCAACAGCTGCTTCACGTTCTTTAATATCTTCAAGTGTTGCTTTGGTTAATTCAACCGCTGAGATTTCTTTATTGACAAGAAGATTATGCAACTCATCAATTGATTTTGTATTAAATGACATTAGGCATCTCCTCCGTCCTCTAAGATAGCAGGAACTTTAATATAGTAATTTTCAGATTGAGGCACATTTTTAAAGAGCTCATCACGGTCATCACCAGCTACTGCCACATCTTCACGCATAACAGTCTTACGATCTGCCATTGTTGTCGTTACAGGGACGCCCTCTGTATCAACTTCATTCAAGAGTTCTACCATATCTACAATTTTAGACAAAGTTATCGCAAATTCTGCTGTTTCTTCTTCAGAAAAGGACAATTTTGACAAATCAGCCACATGACGAACTTCTTCTTCAGAAATTTTCATCTCTATCTCTCCTCGTAAAATAAAATCGTAACCTACATTATAATACGGTTCTTAAAATTATACCATATTTTAAGCCTCTTTAACATGAAAAAAAGAAGTGGTCTTCCACTTCTTCCAAACTTTTAAACAATCTTTGCCCCTAAAACATGTTTAAAATGATTCAGCGCAAACTGATGATTTTCCTCTGTTAGGCTCGCAACTGCTTCTGCAGGAATTTCAATGTCATATCCTAAATTGTAGGCATCGATAGCTGTATGAAGGATACAAATATCCGTCAAAACGCCTGTCAATACAACAGTTGTCACACGACGTTCGCGCAATCGAATATCCAAATCCGTCCCTGAAAAAGCTGAATAATGACGTTTGTCCAACCAAAAGACTTTGCCATCTTCCTTGATTTCTGCATATAAATCAGCTAACTGACCATATAAATCACGACCACCTGTTCCCTTGATATTATGAGGTGGGAACAATTTTGTCTCTGGATGAAAAGCATCACCCTCATCGTGACCGTCAATAGCAAAGAAGATATAATCTCCTGCTTCATAGGCTTCTTTGGTGACACGCACAATCGCTTCTTCAATCGCTTGTGCTGGCTTTCCAGCCGTTAACTTGCCATCATCCGCTACAAAATCATAGGTATAGTCAATTGAAATAAGCGCTTTTTTCATTAATTATATTCCTTTAATTTATCAAAAATACCTTCATTGATGACTTTAAGGTAAGTTCCTTTCATACCCAATGAACGACTTTCGATAATCCCCGCAGATTCCAATTTACGTAGGGCATTAACAATAACTGAACGTGTGATACCAATGCGGTCAGCAATAACTGATGCAGTTAAGCGACCTTCTGTACCGTCCAATTCACCCAAAATAGCTGATACAGCTTTCATTTCTGAGTAAGATAGCGTGTTAATAGCCATATTAACAGCTGTTTGTTTACGAATGGATTCTTCAAGATTTTCAGTTTGAAGATTAAGTAATTGGATACCAACTACTGTTGAGGCAATTTCAACAAGAATCAAATCATCCTCTAAAAACTCTTTATCATTACGCCAAATGATAAGAGAACCTAGACGCATACCTCCACCATAAATTGGTGCAATAGTTGTCAAGCCATCAGGATAGATGCCTTTTGATTCTACTGGGAAAATACTCAAGTCATTATCCACAGACAAGTTTGCCTCTGTGTCGTAAACACGACTAGCCGCTTTAACATAGCTTTCTGGGAATTGTTTGGCTTCAAAGAATTCCTCTACGCGGTCAGTATTTGTTTTATACTTCATTGCATAACCAAGAAGGATACCTCCTCCATTGATAATGCAAGAGTTACAATCAATGATATCAGCTAATTGAGCAGCCATTGTGTTATATGGCAATTCAGTATCTAAGCTGTCAACAGAGCGTTGCAAAATTGATGTAATCTTTCGTGTTTTTTCTAATAAATTCGGCATTTTCTACTTCCTTTGCGTTATTTGCGTTACAATTATATCAAAGGAATCCTTATTTTGCAAACAATTATCTGAAAATTCCTTTATCTTCTGACATTTTTTGTAAACGCATTCTTTTTAAGTGAATTTTAATCAAAAAAGCATCAAAATGTTCGGATTTTAAAGTTGATTTTTCAATCAAACTGTAAACTTCCAACATTTTAATAGCTTTTTCCTTAGCGTCGATATTGATTTAATACTCGTGTTAATTTTTCTTGAACTTCTGCCAATTCTTCCACGCGTGGTAGATAAACGATACGGAAGTGGTCTGGTTCATTCCAGTTGAATCCTTTACCCGGAACCAACATGACTTTTTCTTGTTTCAATAATTCCAAACAGAATTGTTCGTCATCATCAATCTGATACATGTCGCGGTCGATTTTAGGGAAAATGTAAAGTCCTGCGTCTGGTTTCACAGCTGAAAGCCCTGGAACTTCATTAACAGCTTTGTAGATGAAGTTACGTTGTTCATAGATTCGACCACCAGGAATTAACAATTCATCAACTGATTGGTAGCCACCAAGTGAGGTTTGAACAACATATTGACCTAAAACATTGGCGCAAAGACGCATATTTGCCAACATATTAAGCCCTTCAATGTAGCCTTTAACATTATTTTTAGGACCTGATAAGACCATCCAACCAACACGGAAACCACAGATTCGGTGAGATTTTGATAAACCATTCATTGACACACAGAAAACATCTGGTGCTAAGCTAGCAATTGCTGTGTGTTTTTTGCCGTCCATTACCAAGCGATCATAGATTTCATCAGCAAAGATAATCAAATCATTTTGACGAGCAATGTCAACAATTTCTTTAAGAAGCTCATCAGGGTATAAAGCGCCCGTTGGGTTATTAGGGTTAATCACAACAATCGCTTTTGTGTTAGAAGTGATTTTTGATTTGATATCATTAATATCAGGATACCAGTTAGCTTTTTCATCACAAAGATAATGAACAGCATTACCGCCCGCCAAGCTAACACAAGCTGTCCACAATGGATAATCAGGCATTGGCACCAAGACTTCATCGCCATCATCAAGAAGCGCCTGAAGAGACATTGAAATCAATTCAGACACACCATTTCCTAGATAAATATCATCAATATCCACATGTGGGAATCCTTTTAGCTGACAATATTGCATAATTGCCTTACGCGCAGAAAAAATCCCTTTACTATCTGAATAGGCTTCACTATTGCGAGCATTGGCAATCAAATCTCGGATAACTTCATCTGGTGCTGTAAAGCCAAATTCGGCTGGGTTACCAGTATTAAGGCGCAAGATTTTTTCACCATTAGCAATCATACGAGTGGCTTCGTCAAGAATTGGTCCACGGATGTCGTAAGAAACGTGTTCTAGCTTTGAAGATTTATCAAATATTTTCATAGATTTTACCCCGTTTTAGATATTATAAACTTTCCCTTACAAATTTTCAATCCAAGAAAGGTTAGTTAGACGCAAAAAATAGTCAAGATAGCTACTATCGTTTGCTAAATATACTTCAATATCACTCACCAAATCTGGATAATCGGTAATAATCCCGTCTGTACTGGTTTCGATGTATTTTTCAATATCATCAGTTGAATTAATCGTCCAGACGTAAATCTTCTTGCCATTTTTATGCGCTGTGCATGCTAAGAGCTCATTATATGAGAAGTCCTCAATCGCATAAAAATCCACTTTCTGGCTAGTAAAATTTCCAATTTGCAAAGAAATGGTACAACCTGTTTTGATTGTTGGGTCAAGTTTTTCAACCGTTTCAATTGTCTTTAGGTCTGCAGACATGGTCATATAAGATTTCTCAACACCCAGCTCTTTCATTTTATCAACAAACAATTGTTCATAATTTTCAGGTTCATTGCCTGTTAGTTTTAACTCAACTAACAATTTAATACCGAGTTGCTTTGCCTTAGCAACGTAATCCTCAAAAGAAACGATTTGCGATTGGTGACCATTTTGACTTGTTTTCAACCCAATGATATCTTTGGCATTAGATTGTGAAATCGTGATATCCTTGCCCGTTAAGCGTTTAAGGTTATCATCATGGCTAACGATAAATTGCTGGTCTTTTGATAAAATAATATCCATTTCAGCATAGTCAGCGCCAGCATTTGCCGCACCTTCCAAAGCTTCCAGAGAATTTTCAACCCCTTGCGAAACCATTCCCCTATGCGCAATCACTTCTAGGTGCTCCATAGGTTCGCCAGACACTTTCAAAACATTGTATATATAATTAATACCACCAATGACCAAAATAAGTCCAGTCAAAGCTAACAAACGATGTCGTCTTTTTCCTTGATTAGCAGGTGCTAAAGTGCTACTGCTATTTTCTGTCACTTGTAATAAGTAAGAAATCGATGCTAATTTGAACAGCAGTCGCCCTGCAAACAATACTCCCCAAACAAAGGATAAGAATAAAGTCTCAACCCAAAACGATTTATCTGCGCCATCAACCAAAGTCGCCAAACTGGTGCCAAGAAAACTAAACACAGCAACAACAGCTATAACACTAATCAGAACAATAGCAAGCCCAAATAATTTAAAAATTTTCTTACCACGTGTTAGTTGCCAAGATGTTGCCATATTACGCCCAAAATGTTCACCTTTTCCAGTCACCGTCAAGGGCAAGGTGTATAAAAATCGAAGATTTAGGTAGCCTAAAACAAGGTAAAGCCCATAATAGAGTAGTTTTCCATTCGTCGTTTTCAAAAGCTCACCTGAGATAAATTTCGGAATATAGAGATTTTCTAACAAAGCTGATGAAAACATCACATTCAAAAACGGAATCGTTAAAACAAGATAAACCAAAAAGGCTAAGAAATGCCAGCCTGAAATGGCTTTAAAAAAGTCAATTGCATCTTCTTTTAACCGCGTCCAAGTCAACTGTAGTTTTGCTTCCTTATGCCGAATAATTTCAACGAGAAGCGAAAATTCTAGGTAAACTAGAAAGGCTAGCAAAAAAAGATAAATCACCAAAACACTTAATGCTAACGGATTGGTTAAAAAAGAAAAGATATTGTCAGTTGTCATTCCTGGAATATCAGAACCAACCAAAATAACCCTAATTAACAGTGACAAGACATAAGCCCCAACTGTCGTGATTAGGAGTTGTAAAATCGTTGCTCGTAAAATGTATGTGTATTTATGACGATACAAATCTTTTAAAACAGCTACCATATCTTTTCTCATTACTTTTTCCCTCGTTTTTTCTATTATAGCAAAAAATATTCAGAAAAATACTTCAACCGCTTTCAGTTTTTATCTAAAAAGGGTATAATAACTATAGGGATGACTTGCCAATACCACACGCGCTTGGCGCTACCTAGTCATCCCACATTAACTTACTATTAATATGGGCTGAAAGTTTGGAATGCGGGATGCTTTTACCTGATGTAATAGCACACGGATAACTAACCTTAGGTCACTAAAACCAAGATTTCTTATTAATCCTACATTTTCGGTCACTTTTACGCTCTTGCTAGCATAATTAAGGAGGAGGCAGTTATGTCACATCATTATGAACGAATCCTAATTGCAATTGATGGTTCTTATGAATCAGAGTTGGCTTTTGAAAAAGGGGTAAACATTGCCCTACGCAATCATGCTGAGTTGCTACTCACACACGTTATTGATACACGCGCACTTCAAAGTGTTGCTACTTTCGATACTTATGTCTATGAAAAGCTTGAACAGGAAGCAAAAGATGTATTGAACGATTATGAGCAACAAGCACGCGAAAAAGGATTAACGAAAGTCAAACGAATTATCGAATTTGGTAATCCTAAAACGCTCCTAGCACGAGATATTCCTGACAAAGAAAAAGTTGACTTGATTATGGTTGGGGCAACTGGTCTCAACACATTTGAACGACTTCTTATCGGTTCTTCATCAGAATACATCATGCGTCATGCAAAAGTCGATTTGCTAGTTGTTCGTGATAGCAAAAAGACTTTCTAAGTCTTGCGCCATATCAATACTCTTTAATAATAATTTTTAATCGTTCTTCTATAATTACAAAAAAGCCAAGTTAGTTTAATGACTAGCTTGGTCTCTTTTTTTACGGTTTAATGACTTTTGAATTTGGCGGTCAAGTTCACGTTTGATAGCAGGTTCAGGGGCGAAGCGTTCCTCCCAGTCATCTGGTTTTAAAATCTTATGCGTTACAGGGTCAAAATGCGCTTTTCCGTCAGGAAAGATTTTCCCCATATTGGCTTCATGAACCGTATCAAAAAATGGTTTTGGGTCAACTCCCATCAAAACAAATGATCCATAGGTCAAATATAACAAGTCCGTCAAAGCATCTACCTGACCAACCAGCGGTGTCTCGGGATGTTCTTTACTGCATACCTTATTTACTGCTTTATCAATGGCAGCATGCAAATCTGATATCGATTTTTCAAAGATATCTGGATGCCCCTTACTTGCCGCATGTAGAAATTCGACAATTTCTTCCACCTTAAAATCAGACCGATGCCCTGCCTCCTCAATGCCATATAATCGTGGTGTTTTACAAGTCTCACCATCCATAAGATGATGAAAATCCTTAACTTTATTGAAGTTCTCATCTTGGCTTTCGAAACTTTCTTCAACTTCAAAATGAATTAAGCCGTAATGAGCCAAAGCCTTTGAAATACCATCATTATTATTGCTGTCAGTTGTATAGTGAGCGAGTTCTTTGACCGAGCTTTTGGCATTTCCCATGGCCACACCAATACCGACACCTGATAACATCTCAATATCATTATCAGAATCACCAAATGCCATGACTTCAGCTAATTCAAAGCCAAACATCTCACCCACACGCTCAATCCCTTTTATCTTTGATTGTTCTTTTGAGATTACGTCCGCAGAATAAGGGCTACTACGTGTGATTTTGATATAAGGAAAAGCTTCCTGAATCTTATCAGTCTCACCTTCAGTTGCAACAAGAACGATTTGGTAAATCGGCTGGCGCATAATGGTTAACAGATTGTTCAAATTTTGCGGTTTGAAACGACGAATCAAATGCTTAAAGCTGCGCTCCACCGCTTTTGCCCAACGTTTTGGGACAATCGTGCTAACCACTTGTCCAAAACGACTCGTTCCCATATCAATAATACGTGAACCAACTAAACCAGATGCCGTTCCCAGAGAAATTTCACGACGCCTATCACTGGCATAACGAATAATACGATAAATGGTTGAAACAGGCAATTGATTATGATAAAGCACTTGATCACGTGTAAAAATATATTGCCCGTTATAGGTTACCGCAAAATCCAAGCCAAGATTTTCAAGATACGGTTGTACAAAACTTGGTCCGCGCCCTGTCGCCAGACCAACAAAAATTCCTTGTTTTTTCAAACTTTTAATGGCTTTTTGTGTTGATTGTTGCACATTTTTTCGGTCATTTAAAAGAGTTCCATCAATATCAAAAAAGACTGCTTTTATCGCCAAATCGGTTCCTTGCCCTCCATCTTTATGTTAAAATAGATTATAACACATTTTTAAAGGAAGTTTTATAATAATGAAGAAAATCCTTGTTCTGCATACTGGTGGTACCATTTCTATGCACGCTGATGAAGCAGGTAATGTCCGCCCAGATACTGATAATCCAATGAATCATGTTGGGGTTAATCTTGAAAACATTCAAGTGACGGCACTTGATTTTTTTAATGTTCCAAGCCCGCACATTACACCTAAACATATGCTAAAACTCTACCAAGAGATCAAGAAAAACGCTGATAACTATGACGGCATTGTCATCACTCATGGCACAGATACCCTAGAGGAAACGGCTTATTTTCTTGATACAATGGAAATTCCCAATATTCCTATTGTCCTAACGGGTGCTATGCGCTCATCAAACGAGCTTGGTAGTGACGGTGTTTATAATTATCTTAGTGCCCTTCGTGTGGCTAGTCATGACCAAGCTAGTGAAAAAGGCGTTCTCATTGTCATGAACGATGAGATTCACGCAGCCAAATACGTCACAAAAACGCATACTACTAACGTTTCAACCTTTCAAACACCAATCCACGGTCCACTTGGTCTGATTACAAAACATGACATTCTTTTCTTTAGAACGACCGACCCACGTGTCCGTTTTGATTTGCAGGATATTTCAGGGACGGTTCCTATTGTAAAAGCTTACGCTGGTATGGGAGGAGACGGCATTATCAGTTTCCTAAATCCTAGCAATGTCTGTGGCGTTGTTATCGAAGCCCTTGGCGCTGGAAATGTGCCACCACGCGCAGCTCAAGAAATCGTTGATTTAATCAAACAAGGTGTACCTGTTGTTCTCGTTTCACGTTGTTTCAATGGTATTGCCGAACCTGTTTATGCTTATGAAGGTGGCGGTGTCCAACTCGCCAGATTTGGTGTCATGTTTGTCAAAGAACTCAACGCCCAAAAAGCACGCTTAAAATTGCTCATTGCCTTAAACGCTGGCTTAAAAGGGCAAGCCCTCAAAGAATACATTGAAGGTTAATTAATACAAAAAATCTGAAACATTGATTCTGCCAAACTGACAGACAGTATCTCAGATTTTTTATTAATCAGGAATATATTCTAAAATGTCCCTAGGCTGGCAACCCAATTCACGGCAAATGGCATTTAAAGTCATTAACCGAACAGCTTTAGCCTTTCCTGTTTTAAGAATAGAGAGATTAGCATTCGTAATCCCAATACGTTCCGCCAATTCCCCAGATTTCATTTTCCGCTTTGCCAGCTCAACATCAAGATTAATTCGAATCATATGCTTCCTCCTTTAAAGCGTAAAATCGTTTTTCTTTAGAAATGATCGTTGCCTCTGTTAACATCATTGAGAAGTCCCACAAAAGTAGGCAACACCTTTGTTGCCTTACCAATCGGCTAGTCAGTAACCCCTAAGAACACATCGACCGTACACTGTCCTAAATAAGCTTCAACCAAATCAGCAATAATGGCTATAGCTAGCGTAATCCTTATCAGATGGATAATAACTTTAGTGCCTCTTTTGTAATGGTTTCAATCGTTTTTTATCCCTGATAACTTTCCTAAGATTGTTTTATTGGATTCGCATCTGCGTGTCATTTCTAAAGCCATTTGGCATCTATTTCTTTTTCGACAATCTTTGCCTATTTTTTCGATGCTTTTATGTTTTTATCGTATGTCACTAGCTTGTGATCCAAACATGAACGTTAAAACACCAAAAAAGCCCAGCCACCCTTAGCTGAGCCCGATATTTTCTATGGTCTTATGTGTCTTATCATGGGATTTTACCCTACTGCCATAGTCATGTTATCAAAAAAGAGTACTCTTTTTCAGCTTACTTTCCATAAGCTGGTTTCACATGAATTTTTTTGGCAAAATACTTTTTGTAGGTTACTTTTACTGTCATAAGCTTTACCTCTCGTTTCATTTGATAAGGTCATTATAAGAAGCAAAGCTTAACCTATCCTTGCAGAAAACTTTCATAAACCTTAATCAAAAGTTTCTTTGTCTTGGAGATTTTGACTAACAATTTGCCATTGTGGATTGTTTTGCCAATCTTTTTCGGAAACAATCTGACTTGCAACGCGTCTAGCTTCCTCGAGAATATTGTAATCTTCGACAATATCTGCCACTTGGAATTCTGGAATTCCTGATTGGCGTGTGCCGAAAATCTCACCTGAACCACGCATTTTAAGGTCGGCTTCTGCTAAAACAAAACCATCCGTTGTTTCTGTCATAATTTTCATGCGCTCTTTTCCTGTTTGTGTTTTGGGATTGGCAATTAAAATAGCATAAGATTGTTTATCTCCACGCCCAACTCGTCCACGAAGCTGATGCAACTGGCTAAGCCCAAATCGGTCAGCATCCATAATAATCATAATGGTCGCATTTGGGACATTAACACCAACTTCAATGACGGTTGTCGATACCAAAACCTGACTTTTTTGTGCTTTGAAATCTTGCATGATAGCTTCTTTTTCGTCATTTTTCATGCGACCATGCATGAGCGCTACTCTTGCACTATCTGCAAAATAGGCTGACAATTCCTCATGCAGGGCAACAGCATTTTTCAAATCAAGTGCTTCAGATTCTTCAATTAACGGTGAAATCACATAGGCTTGTGCCCCTTTTTGCACTTCTTTTTTGACCCAATCAAGCACAACTTCCAACTGTTCATGTTTAACCCAACGCGTGATAATCGGTTTGCGTCCTGCAGGCAATTCATCAATAACCGAAACGTCCATTTCACCAAATGCCGTAATAGCAAGTGTCCGTGGAATTGGTGTTGCAGTCATCATGAGCACATCTGGATTTTCGCCCTTTTCACGGAAAACACGACGTTGATTGACACCAAAACGGTGTTGTTCATCAGTAATGACAAGCCCCAAGCGGTGATAAGTTACCGCATCTTGAATCAGCGCATGCGTACCAACAATCATATCTACCGAACCATCCGCAATCGCCGAAAGTGCCGCTTGTTTGGTTGCTGTTTTCATCCCTGATGTTAAAATTGCAATGGACAAATCTGGAAAAAGCTGAGTCAAACTTTCAAAATGCTGCTCCGCCAAAATTTCCGTTGGCACCATTAAAGCTGATTGAAAACCTGCCGTATAAGTAGCATACATGGCAAGACTAGCCACAACCGTCTTACCAGAACCAACGTCCCCTTGCAAGAGACGATTCATATGACCACCAGAGAGCATATCCGCCAAAATATCATCAAGACTCCGCCTTTGCCCACCCGTCAAGGTAAATGGCAGAGCTGCAATCTTATCAGCAACTTTTTGCTCATCATAAGCAATCGCCAAACCATTAGCTTCTGATTTATTGTCTGCCCTTAAAGCTTGCAAATTCATTTGGAAATAGAACAGTTCTTCAAATTTTATCCGACGAAGTGCTTGTTTGTACTCTGCCAAATCTTTCGGAAAGTGCATAGCAGCCGTTGCTTGAGCACGCCCTAGCAAACGATACTTGTCCAAAAGCACCTGTGGTAAATTTTCAGGTAACCAATTCTGAGCACCAATGTCAAAAGCTGACTTGATAGCCTTGATAAGTTGCAGTTGTGAAATGCCTTGAGCGACACGATAGACTGGCTGCATGTCATCTTCAACTTGCGCTAAAATTTTCATACCAGTCACCGCTGATTTTAGGGCATCCCATTTTCCAAAAATCGCAATATCACTGCCAAGTTCGACTTTATCTGCTAAATAAGGCTGATTAAAAAACGAAATTGCAATAACCGCTTCGCCCTGCTTAATTTTAAAGGATAGACGGTTTCGCTTATAACCATAATATTGCACATTAGCAGGTGTCACAACCGTCCCCGTAATGACAGCCTTTTCCCCATCAGAAAGCTCTGAGATACGCTTGCTCTTAAAATCTTCATATCGAAAAGGATAGTACAGCAGTAAATCTTCAATGGTATAAATATCTAACTTATGAAATTTTTCCGCCGACTTAGCTCCTATTCCTTTTAAGTCCACAATTGATGATTGTAAATTCATATGACCTCGCTTTGCTACTATTATAACAAAAAATAGATTCTAAATCGCTGCAAGTTTCTCACAGCAAGATAGAATCTTTTTATCATTTATTTTGAATAAACACGTGGAATACGGTCACTCAATAGACAAAGAACTTCGTAATTGATTGTGCCACGTTTTTGAGCTAAATCTGTCGCTGAAATAACCTTATCGCCCTCTTGACCAATCAAAGTAACTTTTGTTCCGATTGGCAGTTTTTCTGGCAAGCGAATGGTTATTTGATCCATCGACACGCGTCCAACAATTTCACAAAATTCGCCGTTCACAAGTACTGAGAAACCTTGTAAATCACGTGTCCAACCATCTGCGTAACCGATTGGAACCGTCGCAATCCATTCCTCTTTTTGAGCAGTATAGGTAGCACCGTAGCCAACCGTTGCACCAGCAGGAATCATCTTAACATGAACCAATGATGATTCCAAACTAAGCGCTGGTTTAAGCGGATAAGGTAAATCAAGCTCTGTTCCACTTGGATTCAATCCATACATGACAATCCCAAGTCGAACAAGGTTAAAAATGGTTTCACTATGCCAAATACTTGTTGCTGAATTACTAGCATGAACAATGGCAGGCTTGTCGCTCAAATGGTTAACCAAATTCGTAAAGAATGCCAACTGTTCATTGAATTTCGTATCGTCAGCTTCGTCTGCTGTTGCAAAATGCGTAAAGATACCTGCAACGTTAGCGCCAGCTTTTTTCAAATTCGCAATCACATTTTCTGCTTCATCAAGACTGCGCACACCGATTCGCCCCATACCAGAATCCACTTTCAAGTGAACGTCCAAACCAGCTAAGCTAATACCTTCTTCATTTGCCAAATCGAGCCATTCTTGACTAGCAACTGTCAAAGTAACATGATAATCACGCGCCAAAACCACCTCATCAGGCATAATAACACCCAAAATAAGGATTGTTTCCTCAATACCTGCTTCACGTAATTCCAAAGCTTCATCAATATTTGACACACAGAATCCATCCACAAGATGATGAGTAGCTTGCGCTACGTTTGTGGCACCGTGTCCATAAGCATTAGCTTTAACAACTGCAAAAGCTTTTTTATCTTGTGGTATATTGGCTTTAACTGCATCAATATTTTGACAAATGGCCTCTAAATCAATGACAGCCTTTGTTGGTCTGTGTAAACTTGAAATCATTTTATCTCCTCCAAAGCTGGAAATTTTTTGAATGTTTTTGTTTCAATTTCATCGTTCAGCTATTATCTTCCAAAATAACACTGGCTTGAACAAGGTTTCCTGTATGAGAAAGTGAAATAAAGCACTTCCCTGAGAAAGGTGACTGGGTAATCACAGGTGCACCTAATTGGTTGTTTAAAATTTCAATATCCTTAAAACCAAGTGTTCCAATTCCAGTCCCCATTGCCTTTGCAAAGGCTTCTTTTGCTGCCCAGCGTCCCGCCAAAAACTCCATCTGTCGTTTCGTGCTTTTTTGCTCCGAAAAGTATTGGAATTCTTTGTCCGTCAACACTCGCTTAGCAAATCTGTTATTTTTCTCATAGGCTCGCTTGATTGCATCAATTTCCTGCAAATCAATGCCGTGACCAATAATCATACGTCTTATATTTATATTAGCGGGTAGCTCCCGCCAGTATAAACCCTTTCTTTCATTATTTTTTAGATTTGTTTTATACTTAGTTCAGCGCTGTGGATTAGTATCATTTCTCAATCGCTTAGACGATTTCAAGGAGACTCTAACCACAGCTCTTTGTTTTATTGGTAATGAGAATGATAACGCTTGGACGTTTTATTTTGTGTAAGAATACAAGGCAAAGAGTGCGTGGAACGAACAACAGTCGCTAATCACTTTGAAAGGAATCAAAAACTTATGTTCTATGTTGGTATTGATATTGCCAAAAACAAACACGATTTAGCTTGTATGGATGAAACTGGAGAAACAGTAATCACTAACTTCAGATTTGCCAATTCTTATCAAGGCTTTCATCAGCTGAAACTAAAGCTAGAACAGCTATCTCCTATCACACAAGATGTCCAAATAGCGCTTGAAAGCACAGGACACTATAACTACAATATAGTGACTTTTTTAAGAGAGTTAGGCTACAACGTATTTGTTTACAACCCTTTTATTATCAAGCAATTTGCCAAATCTCAATCACTTAGAAAAACTAAGACTGATAGGAAAGATGCTCTTTTAATCGCTCGTAAGCTACGCTCTGATGTCACTCCTGAATATTATCAGACAGATAAATCA
>NZ_NETH01000036.1 GCF_003337175.1 Streptococcus gallolyticus | reverse complement strand
GGCTACAATATGTTGGAACAAATCCAGAGTTTGGATAGAGTTGAGCAATGGCTTTAAAGTTCTAGTATCTGTTGGATTTGAAAAAATATCATAGGCAAGCACCTATTGACCATTGGTGGCATCCTGGTCTGTTTTAGAGAAGGCATTTCGTTCCTTTAGAATTTCTCTATTCTTCTCATATCGCTGTTTACGAGGAAGGTAATCTTTCTTCAATTGCTTACGGAGTTTCTTGATACGACGTCTCTTCTGTTTGTTAGCAGAGCCTCCTTTGATAACTTTGGGCTCTTCAGAAATAGCTTTTTCAACTGCCGCCAAGGCCTGCTCTGTCTCATCTAAAAGGTGTACTAATCCTTCACTAGTTTCGCATTCTTTTTTGGAGAGAGCTAAATCTACCAAGAGGGTCATGAAGTTCAGCGGTTTTATCATTCAATGCTTCTTCATACCTATTAATTGCCTTTTTCCAAGTAAACGAATAGAGATTGGCATCAGCTTCTAACTTGGTGCTGTCGATAAAGAGAGCATCGTCTTCAATCATGCCATTCTCACGCATAAGCAGGGTGAAGTAAATAAAGGCGGTCTTAATCAGGTTATTAGCATGCTTACTAGAACGGAAATTAGTGATGGTCTTATAAGTCACATAGGTGTCCTGACTTAACCATTTCATTGGAATCACTTCATCATTTATCTGAACGATTTTGCGACCCGAAAAGACCTGACGAGCATAAGCAAAAAGCGTCATTTTTAAAAGCATGGCTGGATGAAAAGCGGGGCGACCCGTATGAGAGTTTTCTTCTAGTAGTACATGATTAGGGATACTATCCACAAAAAGACTAATGAGTCTAGCTTCATGATTTATGGGAATATCGTAAGCAAGATTAACTTCCAAACTCAACTGATTTGTGTTATACTCTTTATACATAGTCATGGCTGTCTAGTTGTTTGTTTATTATTATAAACCATGACATAGGAAAACGAGTAGCTCCAACTGCGGAAATACTCGTTTTTTTTGTATTCTGAAGCTAGTTTTTGTCCAGCCTCTTTTTGGTAATTATTGATGTTAAGAATTTGTACTATTCTTTAGAATCATCAGAGTCAGCCATTTTTTCTTTGACTTCATCATATGATAGAGCGTGTGCTTCTTCGGTATCGTTTTCTAGTTCTTCAGGCATTTTTCCTGTTTCATAGATTGATTTAATTTGAGCAGCATCAAGCGTTTCATATTTAAGAAGTGCTTCTGCAATGAGTTTATGTGTTTCACGGTTATTATTAATAATATCAGCTGCTTTATTACGAGCCTCATTAAGAAGTGTACGGACTTCATCATCAATCATTTGTGCCGTTTGTGCAGAATACGTCTTTTCAGGTGATAATTGTCCTGTTATTACGGCATGATTTCCTTCATATTGAACAGGTCCAAGTTTATCACTCATACCATACTCAGTTACCATAGCGCGAGCTAATTGTGTAGCTTGTTCAAAGTCATTTGAAGCACCCGTGGTTTGAGCGTTAAAGATAATTTCTTCAGCAACGCGACCACCCATCAAACCAGCCAATTGTTCTTTCAAATCAGCTTTTGAATGTAACATTTGGTCTTCTTTAGGAAGGGCAATCATATAGCCACCTGCACGGCCACGTGGTACAATAGTAACTTTATGAACAACACGTGCACTTGAAAGTACTAAACCAACAATTGTATGCCCTGCTTCGTGATAAGCAACCATTTCGCGTTCTTTTTGAGAGATTGTACGGTCTTTCTTAGAAGGACCTGCAATAACACGATCTTCTGCTTCATCGATATCTGAAGCATCAATTTTTTTCTTGTTATGACGTGCAGCAACCAAGGCTGCTTCGTTAAGGACATTTTCCAAATCAGCACCAACAAAGCCTGGTGTTTGTTGGGCAACAACTTTTAGATTGACATCTTCTGCCAAAGGTTTATTTTTTGCATGAACACGAAGAATAGCCTCACGTCCCTTAACATCTGGGCTGCCCACAAGAATCTTACGATCGAAGCGACCTGGGCGAAGAAGAGCTGGGTCTAAGACGTCGCTACGGTTCGTTGCTGCAATGACGATAATACTTTCATTACCTTCAAAACCATCCATTTCAATAAGGAGTTGGTTAAGTGTTTGTTCACGCTCGTCATTTCCACCTCCCATGCCAGCGCCACGACGGCGACCAACGGCATCAATTTCATCGATGAAAATGATAGCACGCTCAGCTTTTTTAGCATCTTCAAAAAGCGACCTGACACGACTTGCACCAACCCCAACAAACATTTCAACAAAATCAGAACCTGAAATTGAGAAAAACGGAACGCCTGCTTCACCAGCAACAGCTTTAGCAAGGAGGGTTTTACCTGTTCCCGGAGGGCCTTCTAATAGGACACCTGCAGGGATACGAGCACCAAGGGCTTTGTATTTCTTCGGATTCTTCAAGAAATCAACAACTTCAACAAGTTCTTGCTTTTCTTCTTCGGCACCTGCGACATCAGAGAAACGAACTTTTACATTAGCTTTGCTTTGAGATTTGGCACGATTCCTACCGAAACTCATTGCGCCACGAGCACCATTTCCTCCTTGATTCATCATCACAAAGAAAAAGACAATCAAGACGATGAAAGGAATATAAGTAATAATGTAAGAAATCCAAGTTCCGCTTGAACTTTCTTGCTTGACGGTGACTTCAACATCAGCATCCTCTGCTGCACTTGTAATCGCATCAATAGACGAATCACTTGGTAGAACAATTGAAGTGAATTCTGTGACAGTAGAAGAAGTACTACCCTCTAAAAACGGAAGGCTTGAACTTGTTTCAGTGGTTTGAGCTTTGGTATATTCGCCACTAACCTCAATGATACTTCCACTTGGTTGGTAAGTGATTGATTTAATGTCACCCGCTTTGATTTGTTTAATTAAAGTTGAGTAATTAATTTGTTGACTTTGTGTATTAGTTCCTCTTAGATAATATTGAAAGGCTGTAATCCCAGCAATAATTAACAGAATGTAAATAAAAGAATTTCGAACAAAGCCATTATTTTTGTTATTTTTCATATAGTAATTATAGACCTTCTATTATTTTGAATAGATTTCTTCCCTCAGTACGCCAACATACGGTAAATTACGGTAACGTTCTGCATAATCAAGACCAAACCCTACAATAAATTCGTTTGGCACATCGTAGCAGACGTAATCTGCTTCGATATCGACAACACGACCTTCTGGTTTGTCAAAAAGCGTTGCAATTTTTACTGAATTTGCTTTACGGTATTTAAACATGTCACGAAGATATTTAAGAGTACGCCCAGTATCAATGATATCTTCGATAAAGACGACATCACGACCTTCAATGTTAGTATCAACGTCTTTTAAAATCTTCACTTCACCGCTGCTAATGGTCTGATTACCATAACTCGAAACGACCATAAAGTCTAATTCAACATGTGTATCGATATGTTTGATCAATTCTGCCATGAATGGTACAGAACCTTTCAAAACACCGATTAAAAGAGGATTTTTACCATTATAATCTTTCGTTAGCCGTTCGCCTAATGCTTTGGTTTTGGCAATAATCTCCTCTTCTGAGTACAAAACTTTTTTAATATCTTGTTCAAGCATGATATCACCTATTTCTAATTTTTTCAATATACAATTTGCCCTCCATTATATCATGTTTAGAGGGTTTTCTCAAATAAGTTTTACCGCCAACCAAGACAAAAATAATTTTTTTATCTTGTTCACCAATAATAGCATCTGTTCGTTCTTGAATTGGGATTTTTTCGTCAATAAAAAGCCTACGTAATTTTTTTGAAAAAGTTCCAAAATCAATGGAATCACCCACTTGCCTATGTCTTAAAAGAATTGGATGAGAATTGTAAACAGGAATGCCATCCTTATCCTTGTTTTTAAATTGAAATCGGTACTGACCATATTTGACTATACCGTCGTATTCTAGCACTTTTTCTGCTGATTCCCTATCGGTCTTAGGGCTGATTTTTGTGATTTGAAAGCGTTGGTAATCTTTCTTTAACCAATAATTTCCTTTGATTTGATACACTAGATTTGCCTTATTTCGTAGCAACTGCAACATTTCATTAAATTGACCGTGTGATACTTGCAAATCAGGAAACTCTTCAAGATAATTTTGAAAAAGGACAGTTTGTACAGCTGTTGTTTGTGCTAAAAATTGCGAACAATCTGTTATATCAATTGCTGCTGTTAAATCTTGAATGGCTTGAAAGACTTGTTGACTTTCCTGTCCGAGATGTCGCAAAGCTTGCCTAAATTTGGGATTTTCCTTTTCCAAACTTGGCAGATAGTGATGTCTAATACGATTTCGCAGATAATCCAATGACTGATTAGAATCATCTTCAAAATGAAAAATTTCTGGTAAATCTTTTTTAGGAATAGTCAAAAAAGGTCGGATTAACTCTCCTGTACCAAACGAGCTAACAGCTTGCATTCCTGAGAGATGACGGAGACGACTACCACGCAAAAAGCGCATAAAAATCGTTTCAGCTTGGTCATCTGCATGATGCGCAGTCACCACAGCAGTATAATTTTTCTCTACCATAATTTTCTTAAAAAAGTGATAACGGAAATCACGCGCAGCTTTTTCCGAAAAAACACCAGAAAAATAATCGACAGCAATCGGAATCTGATGTTTTTCAGCCCATTTACGAAGGTAGGCTTCTTCTAGATCCGATTCTGGTCGCTGTTTATGATTGATATGAGCAATTCCAATCTCAATTTCTAATTTATCACGGTATTGATACAAAAAGTGTAGCAGATTCATAGAATCTACTCCACCCGATACAGCAATTAAAACGTTTTGATGTTTGGCAAAATATGCTTTTTTTTGAATATCTTTAAAAATATTATCGTACATATCACTATTTTAAAATGGCGTAAACATCATTAGCGATATTTGAAATATCGTCATAAGAAGCGTTGTTGGTAAAAATTGACAAGATGAAGGGGTCATCAGCATAAATAATGGCAACATCATGTTTATAATCATAGGCATCACCTATTTTATGAGCTACTTGAACGTCAATATCTCTTGAAATACGTGTTGTATCAAAAGCAGTTGATGATAGATAAGAAATAATGTCACCATCTTGATTGTAAATAGCTTCCATTAAGTTAGCTGCTGTCTTAGATGACATATTACGTGCTTTCATATCAATATCTGTTCCTGCTATCGCACTAATTTCTGAATTAAAGTCATCATCATATTGATTAGCAACATAATAACCTAAAATATTAGTTGCCACATTATCAGAATTTTGAGCGACTGCTTTTAACAAATCATCAATAGTATATTCTTTATTATCAGCGGTTTTGCTAATTTTACCACTACCACTTGGGTCATAGGCTTTTGCAAAACTATTGACAGCATCAACATATTTTAAAGTATCATTTGCTGAAATTGTACCATCTTGAAGTTTTTCCTCAACATAATAAAGTGTAGCCAATTTAGCAACGCTTGCTGAATACATAACAGTATCAGCGTTAATCCCAGCGGTTGTTTGCGTTGATAGCTGCTTAACATAAATAGAATAATTACTCTTATTATATTTTTGATTAAGAACTTGCTGAACTTTTTCCATACGGTTATCAGTAGCTGACAAATCAGCTTCGCTAATCCAACCTTTACCATCTACTTTATAATAAGTTCCGTGGTAAGTTGTTGCTTTTTGAGTCACTGTCACTTCTGAATACGACGTCAAATCAGTTTGTACTTCTTTGATTCCCGTGACATAAGGTGCTTGATAAACTTTAAAACCATCTGCTAGCCAATATTCTTTTGAAATATTTTCTTGACTAATCACAACATCATCATAAATGAATTGACGACTGGCTTCAATATAACTGCCATCCGATAATTCAAAAACTGGAATGGCACTGTCATTAATGGTTAAATCGACAATTGATAACGTATCACCAGCTGATAAAGTATCAGATACTGTCGTTAAAGCAGTGTCTTTGTAGGTGTTGCTGTCTTGAGCCAAAATAGGGTTGGTTGGAATACTATCAAAATAAGTTGTTTCCGCTACTACATTTGACGTCAGTTGATACTTTTCTTCATTTGTTAAGGCAATCGTTTTTTCGGTGCTAACGACAGAAAGAGAAGTCAAGAAAAATGGTATCAGCATTACTGCAAATAGTTTTTTCATTGGCTTCTCCTTTCGTTAGTCTTTAGGTGATTGATGATTTTCTTCTCTGAGTTTTTGATTTTCTTTGGCTAATTCTTCCAATTTTTCATCGGAATAAGCCAGAAATTTTTCAATGGTTTCAATTAAATTTTCCATATTATTTTGGTAATAAGTTTGGCAACGGATAGATTGTTTCACCAGAACGTGATAAGTAATATTTAGCGCGAGCGTATTTTTCAACATAAGTATCATCTTTTAGACGGTCAGCTAGTAGCTTTTCTGCGTCTGTTTCAACGACTAGTTTGTCATAATCTTTTTGTAGGGATACAACCTGCTCTTTACGCTCTTGTAACGTTTGGTAACTTTTAACAAGGTTATAAGTTGGTAAAATAAACAGTAGCATGACAACAATCAAAATCCACCCCATAAAACGATTACGTTTGCGGTTTTCTTCTTCGACATAACGTTTTTTGGTGTTTTCATCATTGATATATTGATTGTTCAATTGAACGATATTAGGCTTCTCCATCCGCTTCTATCCTTGTTTCGTTAATGATTTCATACATTCTGATTGCATCTTCTTTTTTCGTGCTATCTTTCATTTCTAAAACACGTACTGTTAGCAATTTATTTCCAAAACGAATTTCAATTTCGTCGTTAATTTTTAAATCAGTTGATGATTTGGCTAAGATACCATTGACTTTGATACGTCCTTTATCTGCAACTTCTTTAGCTACTGGACGACGTTTTATAATACGGGATACTTTTAAATATTTATCGAGTCTCATAATATGTCACCTCGCAATCTTTTCTATTTTATCATTTTTTTAGGAAAATAGCTGACTTAAACGCGTTTGTTAAGATAATGTAATAAAAGAAAGCTAATACCCTCCTATGTAAATGATGAAATGGCTTAAAATAATTTAATAATGAAAAATCAGAGCAGAAATAACTGTACCAACAAAAAAGATAATAAATGCAATAACTATCACACTAACCACAAACCACAATTCACTAAAAATACTTGTTTTTACATTCTTTTTAGGATTTAAAAAATTTAAAATATCAGCATAGGTCTGAAGTTCTCGATTTTTTAGGATATATAATATTTGAAAAGCTGAATAGGCAACTGGCGTAGCCAATAGCCACAGAATCATAGCCGCCTGTCCTGAATCCAATAAATAACGTGTGGGTACTGCTACCGAGAAAAGAAACCAAGAAATTCCTCCAATAATGAGCCATTTCTTAAACTGCGACTGGTCAACTTGATGTTTCACAATATCAACACTTCCTTTGATTAGATTATCTAAGGAAATGCCAAAATAGGTCGCTATCAACAAAAGTGAATTAATATCTGGGTAAGTTTTACCTCATTCCCAATTAGAAATTGTTTGACGTGAAACATAGAGCTTTTCTGCCAATTCTTCTTGGGAGAGATTTTTTCCTTTCTCAATTCAACTAATCTGCGTTCAAGTTCCATTTTGACCTCCTTGATAATTCCAGTCTAGACTTTATCAAAAAGTTTACCATAAAATTCTCTTTGATATACTAGCTTTCTACTGACAAAAGGCTTTGACAACTAGTCCTTTTCAATTTTTCTGGATTTGATTTCAGCTAGCATTTTACCGAAATTCTGAAGTTCTTCTAAAATCTCATAATCTTTTTTATCACGGATATTAAAAGTAACTTCAATTTTACCTTGATTTTCGCCAATACGGGCTTTAAAGTTTGTTTTTGAAAGAGCTTCAAAATAATCTTGTGTCAAGTAATGTTGCAGCGAAGCTTTTTCAAAACGTACTAATAGATTGTTATCTTTACGTTCCACAAGTTCTGTGAAAGCATTGTCCATATAAGCTTTAACCAAGCCAATTTCAAGTAAGTAGGCGACTTGGTCAGGATATTCGCCAAAACGGTCAATTAACTCATCTTGTAAACTTTGATAATCTTTCTGACTTTCAATTTCACGAATACGTTTATAAATTTCAATTTTTTGACGCTCATCGTCAATATATTCGCTTGGTAAATAGGCATCGATTTGTAAATTCATCTCCGCATTACTCTTACGGCGCGCTTGAGATTTGCCTTGTTTCTTAGCGATAGCCTCTTCTAATAACTGCGAATACATTTCAAAACCAACAGAGTCAATAAAACCACTTTGTGAGGCGCCAAGAATATTTCCTGCACCACGAATGGATAAATCACGCATGGCAATTTTGAAACCAGAACCTAATTCTGTAAAGCCTTTAATGGCATCTAAACGTTTCTCAGAGACCTCTGTCAAAATCTTGTCTGGGCGGTACATGAGGTAGGCGTAAGCAATTCGATTAGAACGCCCAACACGTCCACGAAGTTGATACAAAGTTGACAAACCCATGTGGTCTGCATTTTCGATAAATAAAGTATTAACATTAGAAATATCAACGCCTGTTTCAATGATAGTTGTCGCAACCAGAACATCGTAAACACCGTCAATAAAGTCCAAAAGCGTATTTTCAAGTTGAATTTCACTCATCTGACCATGAACAAAACCAATGTTTGCTTCAGGAACCAACTCTTGCAATTCTGACACTTTTTGGTCAATGGTGTCAACCCTATTGTAAACGTAGAAAACTTGTCCGCCACGGTCAATTTCACGAATGATAGCCTCACGAATCAGACCAGGATTAGTTTCCAAAACGTAAGTTTGAACAGGGTAACGGTTAGTCGGTGGCGTTTCAATAACTGACAGGTCGCGAATTCCCAACATTGACATGTGAAGGGTTCGTGGAATTGGAGTCGCTGTCAAGGTCAATACATCAACTTTAGTCTTAAGCTCTTTTAATTTTTCTTTGTGCTTAACGCCAAAACGTTGCTCCTCATCAATAATAATCAAACCTAAATCAGCAAAATCAACATCTTTAGATAGCAGACGATGAGTACCAATAATGATATCAACTTGACCTTTTTTCAACTTGTCTAGGGTATTATTTTGCTCTTTTTTGCTACGAAAACGACTCAGCACATCAACTGTAACAGGATAATTTTCAAAACGCTCTGAGAAATTTGTGTAGTGTTGTTGAGCAAGAACAGTTGTTGGCACTAAGACAGCTACTTGTTTATGGTCTTTAACAGCTTTAAAGGCTGCGCGCATCGCAACTTCTGTTTTACCAAAGCCAACATCCCCAACCAATAAGCGATCCATTGGCTTATCTTCTTCCATGTCGTGCTTAATTTCCTTGATAGAGCGAAGCTGGTCCTCTGTTTCTACAAAAGCAAAATCTTCGTCAAATTCCCGCTGCAAATTATCGTCCGGTGAAAAAGCAAAACCTTTTAGCTGACTACGTTCCGCATACAATTTCAATAAATCATCCGCAATGTCTTCAACTTGCTTAGAAACCTTTTGTTTGGTCTTTTGGAAACGACCATCATTTAATTTATTGATTTTAGGTTCCTTGCCATCTGCAGAAACGTATTTTGATAAACTCTCAATTTGCTCTACTGGCAATGAAATCGTCGAAGAGTCTTGATATTGAATGGTCAAATAATCGCGGTGCACACCATGGATTTCAATTGTTTCAATTCCTAAAAATTTCCCAATACCATGAACATGGTGAACCACATAATCACCTTTTGACAATTCATTGTAGTCTTTCAAACGTTCGGCATTGCTAATATTTGAACGACGAATACGGCGCTTAATTTTCTTATGGTAAATTTCATGCTCGGTAATGAGAACAATTTTCTCATCAGCAAAATAAAAGCCATTTGATAAATTGCCAACGACTAGCTGAGCTTGTTGTGCTTGTAAATCATCTGCAGCAACCACAGGTAATTCCAAACCATATTCATGTAAATTCTCCTGTAAACGTTCTAAGCCATGCTGCGAATCTGCTTGAATTAAAACGGTCGCTTTAGATTTTTGATAACGATTAACTTCATCAATCAATAACGGAAATTGATTGAAAAATTCTTGCATTGGATATTGTGTAAAATTATGAAGTTTATCAAATTTAAGATTACCCAATCCTTTATGAAAATTAGAAAAGAAGGTTGCTGGCTGATATTGACGTAAGTCTTTATAAATATCAGCGAAGTAAACCAAACTTGACACTGCTTTACCATGTTGTAAATCTTCTGTCAACAAGTTTGCAACTTCCAAATCAAACTTAGCATTACGGTCAACTAGCTTTTGAAAATCATCAAAAAAGACTGGTGTTCCCTTAGGAATGTAATCAAGTAGCGTCCATTCCTTAGCATAAAAGAGTGATAGGAAACGTCTAATGTCTTGATGCTTATACTGTTCCTGAGTTGCAGCATAAAGCTCACTTAAATAAGCCTGCTGTTCATCTTTAGCAGTCTCTAAAAACGTCTCAAATGCCTTACTAGCTCTAGCAAAATCTTCTTCCGATAAAATAAGCTCATCAGCTGGGGAAATGGTTACCTGCTCAATATTACTAAGTGATTTTTGTGTTTCTGCATCAAACTGACGAATGCCATCAACTTCATCACCAAAGAACTCTAAACGATAAGGATAGTCAGCTGTCATCTCATAAATATCAACGATATCACCACGCCGACTAAATTCGCCTGGATTAAGGACCTGTGATACTTTTTGGTAACCGATATTTGACAGTACCTTTACAACCTTGTCAAGGTTGTAATCCTCACCGACAACAAAATTTAGCTGACTTTCAGCATAAATTTCAGGATTTGGTAGTAAAACACGGGCTCCCACTAAACTTGTAATTAAGATACCAGATTGCTTATTATCTTGTAAAAAATTTAAAGCTTCTAGGCGTGAGCGTGCCTTATCCATCGAGGCAAAAATAAACTCTGCCGCCGCAACATCATCCACAAAAAAGGTATAAACCTTGTCCTCACCAATCAAGCTAGATAAATCACTAGCCAATTTTTCAACTTCATTTTGTGTTGAGGTGATGACAACTATTTTTTCCTCATTAGCCTGATAAGCAGAAGCAATGGCAAGAGCTCTACTAGAACCTGATAAGCCCATAATCAGTTGCCTACCAAGATTAGCCACGCCGCTATGCCATGTTTGAATGAGCTTATTTTGGCTAAATAAATCAATAATATTCATAGACTTACCCATTAAATTTTTGCATGCTTTTTACAAAATCTGCTTCTTGTAAATAAAATTGAACAGCTTCATTAACCTTTTCAAGTGTATTAGTAACTGTAATATAATCATCTTGGTCAAATTTTCCAAGAACATGGTCAACTACCGAACGACCTTGCTTTGGACGTCCAATACCAACTTTAATACGGTCAAATGCCTGCGTTCCAGTGTGAGCAATGATAGATTTTATGCCATTATGCCCACCAGCAGAGCCTTTCTGACGTAGGCGAATACGCCCCACTTCCATATCTAAATCATCATAAATCACCAAGAAATTTTCAATATCAATATTATAATACGTCAACAAAGCATGAACAGCAATGCCTGAATTGTTCATAAAAGTGGTTGGTTTGACTAGATAAACTTTTTCTCCGTTGATAAAACAAGAACCAACTTCTGCTTTAAAATTCTTTTCCTCTGAAAATGTGACATTGAAATCCTTAGCAAGGCGATCAATTGCCATAAAACCAATATTATGCCTTGTTTCGTGATATTTACTGCCTGGGTTTCCCAGACCAACAATCATTTTTACCATTAATTTTCCTTTCCAATAATGCCAAAAGGGCTGGAAAAACTTTTTCCAACCTCGGCAATATTTAATTAATTTTGCTTATACATTAAAGCGGAATTCCATGATATCACCATCTTGAACCACATATTCTTTCCCTTCTTCACGAAGACGACCTGCTTCTTTGACAGCTTTTTCAGAACCATATTTGATTAAGTCATCATAAGACATTGTAATCGCACGGATAAAGCCACGTTCAAAGTCAGAGTGAATGATACCAGCTGCTTGAGGAGCTTTGATACCACGTTTGAATGTCCATGCACGGACTTCTTTTTCACCTGCTGTAAAGTAAGTGCCAAGACCAAGCAAATGATAAGCAGCACGTGTCAATTTATCAACACCAGATTCTGTTAAACCAAGATCTTCAAGGAATAGTGCCTTATCGTCATCATCAAGTTCAGAGATTTCTTCTTCAGCACGTGCTGAGATGACCACAACTTCTGCATTTTCAGTTGCAGCAAATTCGCGAATTTGTTTGACGTATTCGATATCGTCTGGATTAGCTATTTTATCTTCATCAACGTTTGCAACATAAAGCACTGGTTTTGTTGTCAAAAGGAACAATTGTTTAACAATTTTTTGTTCTTCTTCTGTAAAGTCAACCGTACGTGCTGATTTTCCATCTTCAAGGACTGGTTTAATTTTTTGAAGAACGTTAAATTCTGCGATAGAATCTTTATCTTTTTGAGTACGTGCCACTTTTTCTACACGCGCATAACGTTTATTAACAGATTCCAAGTCAGCAAGAATCAATTCTAAGTTAATTGTGTCGATATCTGCAAGTGGGTCAACAAAAGCATCTTCACGACCTTGTTCACGCATAACATTTTCATCATCAAAAGCACGAACAACGTGAACGATAGCATCTACTTCACGAATGTTGGCAAGGAATTTATTACCAAGACCTTCACCACGTGAAGCCCCTTTTACGATACCCGCAATATCAGTAAATTCAAAGGTTGTTGGAACTGTTTTTTTCGGTGTGATAAGTTCAGTCAATTTTTGCAAACGTTCATCTGGTACTTCTACCATACCAACGTTAGGGTCGATTGTCGCAAAAGGATAGTTAGCAGCTTCCGCACCTGCCTTTGTAATCGCATTAAAAAGAGTTGATTTTCCAACATTTGGTAAACCAACGATACCTGCTGTTAAAGCCATATTTTATAAGTCTCCGTTTAAATTATTCAATCATACCTATTATAGCAGAAAAACTCAGCATTAAACAAGCATTTCTACTATATAGCAAGCGCTATTAGCCATAAAAATTGAGTTCAGTATGATTTTTTTTAGTTTACGACAAAACTTTCTTTAATTTGCGTTCAAAGTCGTGGCGGCTCATCATGACAATATGGTCGCAGTTTGTGCAACGAATTTTAATATCAGCCCCAAGTCGAATGACTTCCCATTCGTTGGCTTTTTTTCCAGTAGCTTTTATCGTACAAGCATGGGGCTTTTTCATTTCAACGTGACTTCCAAGTTCGTACATCATTTCTCCTTTTACAAATAAATATCGCGTTTTTGTGGTGATAAAGTAATTTCGTTCAGTGATACAATCTCACCATCAATTTCAATTAAACTCTCTTTTGGAAAGTTAACAGTAACCTGTTTTAACGAACAGTGATTTAAGTAAGACGATTTCTCATGTCTTTTAAGAACCAAAGATAACAGTACCGTTAATCGTTGAAAAAAAAGTTTCTCCTTTAGCGTAAACACACTCCAAATTCTCAGAATGAACAGTTGTCGTTGTCCAAATCATGATACCTCCACCAAAATAAGTATTATTAGCTAGTGAAAAAAAGAAATGATCATTTAATATTAAGTTATCTCCTTCCGAACTTTCCAAACTCACAGAAGCTTGGAGGGGATTTTTTAATAAAAATTGAATGGCGGTTGCAACATAAGTCATTTTTCCAAGGTGGCATTTATTAAGCACAGTTTTTAACGTTGAATTAGCAGCTTGATTAACAACCCATGCTGCAAATCCTAAATCTAAGCTATTTAATACTAAACCTTCTTGATAACTGTAAACCGTAATTCCTTTAGGCTAATTTGTTAGCGAGACTAATAATGTATCTAAGTTTGGTACTATACCAAGAGCATGCGCAAAATCATTACCAGAACCAACAGGATAATAGGCAAATGATAGAGAACTTTTGATAATGTCCCATCTCCTCCAACAATCAGAAGCTTATCTTGTTCTGGGTCAAATGTTTTTAGCAGTCTCTCAACTTGATGTCATTCATCGTTTTTATAGCGTGTTAATAAAGTGCAAATATCTGATGTATGATGTTTTTCAATATCACTGATAACTTGTTTTGCCCCATGATTTCCTGCATGGGGATTAGCAATAATATAAAGCGTCATATTATTAAATATTATACCATAAAAAGCGAGAACACTGCATGAACAGTACTCTCGCTGGAGATTATGAAAAAGAAAAGTTTTAGGATGGTTATAGTGTATAAATTCTTCCTTAAATTTTTCTTAAAGATTTTTAGTTTGTACGAACTGGAGTGATTAATTGAATAAAGTTCTCAGCATCATCACCTGGCATTAAAGTAAATGGACGCACTGGTGAAATAAAGTGAATAACAACTGTTTCACTCTTCAAGGCTTTAAGAGCTTCAATCAGATAAGTTGGGTTAAAGCTGATTGTCAAATCATTGCCTGATTGGTCAATAGTATCTAATTCTTCGTTAACTTTACCGACTTCAGGTGAGTTAACGTGAGCAGAAACGCTACTATTAGCAATTTCAAGTTTAACAGTACCATTTTGTGTTGCATTTGAAATCAAGTGAGCACGTTCCATTGCTGAACGAAGTGCATTGGTATTAAATGTCACTTCTGTTTCAAAAGCATTTGTCAACAAGCGGTCAGTATCTGGATAATTTCCTTCTAAAAGTCGTGTATAGAAGCTAATGTAGTCACTTCTAAAGAGCATTTGGCTATCAGAGAAGAAAACTTCTACCGTTTCAATATCATCTGTAAATACAGCTGCAAATTCACGTAAAGATTTACTTGGAATAACAACGTTGAAATCATTTGAAGTATTTTCCAAAGTTAATTGACGTTGGCTCATACGATGAGAATCAGTTGCGACTGCTTTAAAGTCTTTGTGATCACTAAGAACCATGTGAACACCAGTTAAGATTGGACGGCTTTCTTGAAGACTTGCTGCAAAGGCTGTTTCAGCAATGATAGATTTCAATAGTTTTGTTTCCAAAACTAAAGGATTTTCAGTAGCCATTTCTTGAAGACGAGGGTAAAGGTCAACATCTTTTCCTTTTAAGGTAATTTCTGATTTACCACTTGTTAGGACAATTTGATGGTGTTCAATTTCTTCAAAGTCTAATGTCACATCTGGAAGACTTGAAACGATATTAATAAAGAAGTTTGCTTCTAATAGTACAGCACCAGTTGAAGTAATCAATAAGCCTGCATTTTCATTAGAAGTTGGAATAGTATTTTCAATTGAAATTTGTCCGTTAGAACCAGTCAATGTAATGTTACTATTTTGAACTTCAATTTTAATTGTTGAAAGAACAGGAATCGCATTTTTAGTAGAAATAGCTCTCTTGGTTGCATTCAATGCTTGAAGAAAGAAAGATTTATTAATTGAGAATTTAATCATAGGAAAACTCCTTTAGTTATTAAGTATTAAATTAGTAGTAGTAGTAGGTCTTGTTTATATTGTTGATAAGTCCTAAAATCGCCCAAACGTCGCGCGAAAAGAGTTGTTAACAACCTGTGGATAACTTACTGGAATTTTTAATGCTTATCCACAACACCTATTTTATCTTATTTTTGATGGTTTCAATTTCAATACGCAAACTGTCATCTTGAGCTAACATATTTTTGATTTTATTGTAGGCATGTAAGACCGTTGAGTGGTCGCGACCGCCAAATTCCTTCCCGATTTTTGGAAGTGAGTTATCAGTCATTTCACGCGCGAGATACATGGCTACTTGGCGCGCTAAAACAATATCTTGCGTCCGTTTGGTTGCCTTGATTTCTTTAACAGTAACGCCATAGAATTTTCCAACTTGGCTTTGGATTTCATCGATTGGGATAACTGTCATTTTTGGACCGTCTTGCTTACGAGCGCGAATCGCTTCTGCTGCGACATCAACCGTAATGGTTTCAATCTTTTTAATGCCAGCAACAAGGCTAATATCTTTTAAAGCTCCCTCAAGGTCACGAACGTTGGAATCAAATTGTCCTGCTAAATACTCAATAGTATCTTGCGGAAAAACATAATTATATTCTTGCGTTTTATTCGTTAAAATGGCAACACGTGTTTCAAAATCAGGGGGAGTGATATTGATTGTCAAGCCCCATTTGAAGCGCGTGACCAAACGTTGCTCAAGGTTGTCCAGATGGTCAGGTGTACGGTCACTTGTCAATACAATTTGCTTGTTATTATCATAGAGAGCATTGAAAGTATTGAAAAATTCTTCCTGTGTCCCAGACAATGTTTTCTTTGCTAGGGATTGAATATCATCAATTAGCAAGACATCAAGATTGCGGAATTTTTCCTTTAACTCTTCCATTGTGTCCAAACGGATATGAATAACAAATTCATTGATGAAATTTTCAGCAGTAATGTACTTTACACGCGCATTGGGATTATTTTGCAAAACCGCATTACCAATGGCATTGAGCAAGTGAGTTTTTCCCAACCCAGGTCCTCCCCAAATAAAAAGAGGATTGTAAGTTGTTCCTGGAGCGTCTGCAACGGCGTAAGACGCAGAAAATGCCCAACGATTTTCGTCACCTTGTACGAAATTATCAAAGGTATATTTGGTATTTAAGTCAGAATCGACTAGGGGCAAAGTGTTTTTTTGAGTTGTTGGAACAGTCTGTGAAGTTGTCACTACTCCTGTTTGATTGGTTAAATCCTCTTCAAAGACATAGTTGACAATAATTTCAGCATTATAAACCTCAAAACCAGCCGTTAAAATAATTGGTTTAAGATTTTTATCCCAAAACAACTCTTTCATAGGGTCTAAATAAATGGTAGCCGTATTTTGCTCAATTTGAATCAAACGAGCATCCAAAACAAAAAATTCATATGTTGCTTGTTTTAGTTGGCTTTTTGCTAATTCCAAAACCCTACTCCAAAAAATTTGTTCATTTTCAGTCATAGTAGTTTCCTTTTTGTGGATAATTCAATACCTATTCTAACATAAAAAACAAAAGTTTTCCACAACGGTGGAAATAAAAAATCCACATTGTTGACGAAAGTTTTCCACATCCTGTGGAAAACAAAGAAAGGGTGATAAAAATGGGGATTATCAACTGTTCTTCCTGTGGAAAACTGTGAAAAATAAAAAAAGAAATCAACAAGCTATTTTAGCTTGTTGATAATTCTGTTTAAGTCTTCTTCAGATTGAAACTGTAAACTCACTTCTCCTTTTGTGCCAGTTTTAGAGATGGTAATTTTAACAGGAAGTCCTAACTGTTTGGTCAATTCTTCTTCTTGATTTCGAATGAAAATATCTTTCTTTTTGGGACGATTTTTTTTCTTTTTAGCAGGTTTTAGTAAATGTTCAAGTTTTCTAACACTAATATCCTCTGTCAGAATTTTTTGATACCACTTCTCTTGTTCTTCCACATTTTTAAGGGTTAAAAGAACACGCGCGTGTCCTTGAGACAGCTCACCTTTTTCAACGGCATCAGAGAGATTTTTAGGAAGGTTAAGTAATCTGAGGCAATTGCTAATGTAGGGGCGAGATTTTCCCATAAATTGTGCTAATTCTTCATGGGTCATTTGATTTTTTTCCAGAAGTTGCTGGTAAGCTTTTGCTTCTTCGATTGGATTTAAATCAGAACGTTGCAAATTTTCAACGATAGCCAGCTGCATACTCTCTTGGTTGGAGATGTTTTTGATGATGACAGGAATTTCAGTTAAACCTGCTATTTTAGAGGCTCTTAACCGTCTTTCACCAGCAATAAGCTCGTAACCAAAAACAGTTGACTCTCGGACGATAATCGGCTGAATAAGCCCATTAACCTTAATCGAACGTGCTAGTTCTTCTAGCTCTTCTTGTTTAAATTCTAGGCGGGGTTGATAGGGATTAGGTGAGATATTTTCTAATTTAATTAATGTAAGTATTTCAGGCATAAGTCTTTTATCCTTAAAAAATGAGGCTGAGGAATACCCAGCTTCATTTTTACTAATATTATTCGCTTGAAGATGATAGATCTTGTGTTGTCTTAGTCAATTCAATTGTGGCTGTTTTCTTATCAGTTCCACGATAGAAGGTTACTTTGATAGAGTCACCAACAGAATGACTGTAAAGGATGCTTTGAAGATCTGAAGTAGATGTGACTTCTTGGTCGTCAATAGCTGTGATGACATCGTATTGTTGTAGAACGCCTTCGGCAGGCATACCTGATTGAACAGAGGCAACAACAACCCCACTTGTCACACTAGTTGGAATATTAAGTTGCGCAATAGCATTTGTCGAAAGATCAGTCAAGCTTACCATTGAAATACCAAGTGCTGGACGAATAACTTCGCCATTTTCTTCTAATTGATTGATGATGGATACAACGTCGTTAGATGGAATGGCAAATCCCATACCTTCAACTGATTCACCAGAACTTGATGTTGATGAAATCTTACTTGAATTGATACCAATAACTTGTCCTTCAATGTTAATCAAAGCACCACCAGAGTTACCTGGGTTAATCGCTGCATCTGTTTGGATAGCATTCGTTGAGATAGTTTCACCATCATCATTGGTCATGGTTACGGTACGGCTAAGACTTGAGACAATACCTTGTGTCACAGAGTTAGCATATTCAGTACCAAGCGGACTACCAATAGCGATAGCAGTTTCACCGACGGTCAATTTATCAGAATCGGCAAATTCAGCAACTGTAGATACGTTATCAGAAGAAATTTTGACAACGGCAATATCTGAATAAGTATCTGCTCCGACTAGTTCACCAACAACTTTTGTTCCATCAGCAAGCATGATTTCAATTTGTTCGGCTCCATCAATAACGTGATTGTTAGTGACGACATAAGCAGAATCACCATCTTTTTTGTAAATAACCCCAGAACCTTCACTGTAAACAGTCAAATCATCTGTAGAGCTTGAATCGCTATTACTGTCTGAATCATTGCCAAATATTTGACTGTAAAGGTCACTTGTAGAAGACGACGAGTCTGATTTATAGTTAATAACAGATACAACTGCGTCTTGAACTTTTTCCACAGCTTTTGTTGTATCGTTAGAGTTAGAATAGCTTACGCTACTTGTTGTTGTTTTTGTACTTGAACCACTGACGTTAGTGATTGAAATACCTGCCATATTTAGGATGAGTATCGTCCCTGCGATACCAGCTATAAAGCCGACTAAAATGACACCCAATGGTTTTAACCAATTTTTGTAATTAAATTTTGGCAACTTGGGTAAATTTGGTAATTTTATTTTTTTCACGTCTCTACCTCCCATTTTTCTTGGATAGCATATAAAAATTGACTTAATTATACCTTAAAAGTAAAAAAAAATAAAGTAATCCACAACCTGTGGAAAACTTTTTGAAAATGTAAAAAAATCCTGATTCGAAGCTATTAAAAGCCATGTTGATGGTTTATGAACATGTGGATAAGGTGTGAAAAACTTGTGAATATGTGATAAAATGGAGCTATGAAAGTAAAAATTATCGCTGTTGGAAAATTAAAAGAAAAGTATTTAAAAGATGGTATTGCCGAATATGGTAAACGCATGAGTCGCTTTGCAAAATTTGAAATTGTCGAGTTAGTAGACGAAAAAACACCAGATAATGCTAGTGCTGCACAAAATCAGCAAATTATGGAAAAAGAGGGCGAACGCATCCTAGCAAAGATTTCAGAGCGTGATTATGTTATTGTCCTAGCCATCGAGGGAAAACAACTATCTTCTGAAGCTTTTAGTCAAGTTATTGCTGATGCGACATTAAGAGGCTATTCTGATATTGTTTTTATAATTGGAGGAAGCCTTGGTTTAGCAGATAAGGTCAAAAAACGTGCTAATCTGCGCTTGAGTTTTGGTTTATTAACCCTACCTCATCAATTAATGCGTTTAGTTCTATCAGAACAAATTTACCGTGCTTTTATGATTCAACAAGGAAGCCCTTATCACAAGTAATTTAACCTATGGTGAGGTGATATGATAAAAGAGTAGTAAAGGAGTTAATTTACCATGTCTTCTTACTACTCTTTTTTAGTTGCTTTGTTTCATGTGAAACATTTGTTAAAAACCCCAATTGTCAAATTAATCTAGACATTTTAGGTAACTCAGAAAAACTTGATATGGTGTTTGATAATGTAACGATTTCCTAGGAATTCTATTTCGTTTATCAGCTATAGCTGATAAATATTTCTGAGAAACACCATTGAAATCCATTTGCTTTGGAAGTCCATGATGTCTTAATAAACCATTTGAATGTTCATTTAACCCACGTTGACCAGGACAACCTGGATCCGCAAAGAAAATATCAATGTCGTGTTGGTTGGATATTGTCTTCCAATTAGAGAATTCTTTCCCACAATCAAAGGTAATCGATTTAAAGAGATGTTTTGGGAATTGTGACAGCCATCTATCTAGTGATTGTTCAATGTCACTAGCTTTTCGACCATTGGTTTGAAGGGTGATAATCGCTTTAGATTGCTTCTCTACCAAGGTGATAACAGCACTTTTGTGATGTTTACCAACAATCGTATCTCCCTCAAGATGTCCAAACTCTCTTTCAAATTCCGGATAAATTTCCGCACGCTCGCGGATATCCCTCCGAAAAGCTTGTTTGCCACGTTTTTCGGCCTTACCATTGGGTTTACGTTTTCCCTTCCATGGTAAATCCTCTTTCTTGAAGATGCCACGGTCAGCTAGGCGATAAAGAGTTCTCATAGAGCAAGGGATTTTATCGGGATAAGTTCCTTTGACAACATCCAAACTCCAATTAAGTTCTAAATGTCTTTGAATAAAATCTTGTTCACTTTGAGTGAGTTGAGTCTTACGACGACCACAACGTTTCTTGTTGGCCTTGTAGTTCTTGTAGTAATCATAGGCCGTGTGACCAGTCTTGAGGTAAGCAATGACCTTATAAATCGTTTGTCTTGATCTTTTGAGGGATTGACAAATATCGCTAATAGGTATTCCCTCTTTGTAATAAGCCTCTATCATTACAAGCTCGGTTGTGGTAAGATGAGTATAGGTCATTTATGTTAGTTCCTTTCAGACAAATGTGGTGTTTATCTGAGCCTAACATAGATTGCTTTTTTC
>NZ_NETH01000035.1 GCF_003337175.1 Streptococcus gallolyticus | reverse complement strand
TAATACAGGGAAAATGGTATTGAAACCTATCACTATTACAAACCGTAAACAAGGATTTGAACTACTTCATAACACCTTGAAACAGCTTAGACAAGACTGTCTTATCGCCATGGAAGATACTGGACATTATGCCTTAAATCTCTTAACATTCTTACATCAAAACAATTATAAGATTTACACCTATAATCCCTTACTTATCAAAGAATTCACAAAGTCTCTCTCACTTCGTAAAACGAAAACGGATAAGAAGGACGCACGTACAATAGCTCTTAAGTTGCTTTCTGACCCTAATCGTGCCCTATTTATGCATGACAACAGGCAAGAAGAACTTAAGATTATGACACGTCACATGAATCGTTTAAAGAAACATCAATCAGATTGGAAAGTCCAATATACCAAGTGTTTAGATATTATTTTCCCTGAACTACATCAGGTCGTTACGAAACACTCTGACTATGTCTATGAGTTGCTCAAACGTTTTCCTTCTCCTGAGAAAATGGTAACTGCTGGCTTTGATAAACTTATTGAGATTAAACGATTAACAGCTAAACATGCGTTGGATATTCTCGAACTAGCTCCAAATTCTATTGGCACAACTTCTTTTGCTCGTGAATTTGAATTGGTTGAAATCATTGAGAACATCCAACACTACGAAAAACTCATCAAACAAGCTGAAAAGAAGATTGATGAGTTGATGGCTGAGCTCAACTCGGTCATCACTACGGTACCAGGAATTAGTAATCGCCTTGGATCTGTCATCTTAGCTGAAATCAGAAATATTAATACTTTCACTAATCCAGCTCAACTACAAGCTTTTGCAGGATTAGAACCCTCTATCTACCAATCTGGACAACTAGATACTCAAGGTAAAATGGTCAAACGAGGCTCATCGCATCTACGTTGGGCACTCATACAGGCTGCCATTAAAGTAGCTAGATACTCCCCTACGTTTAAAGCTTACTTGAGAATTAAGTTAGAGCAAGGGAAACACTTCAATGTCGCTATTTCTCATGTGGCTAAGAAACTCATTCGAGTGCTGTTTCGCCTACTTCAGAACAATGAAGCCTTTGAAGAGGATAAACTAAGATAAACCAACAAAAGCATAGATGAAAGACTTTTTAAAACAGCTGTTTTAAAAGGCTTTTTGTCATGTCTAAAACACGTTCTAAAATTTTCTAAAAAAAATTAGAATAAACTATTGACAACTCTTATAGTTTGTCTCCCATAAAGATTACAAGCTCCAGTCCTCTCAAAGAACTATTTGAATAGTATTTTTGAGATTCATTGCTATCCAGATAATCATTAAAATCATCTGATAAAATAACAAATAAATTATCCAAATTTAATTTTCCAAATAGTTGCTCAGATAAAACACTTTCAACGGTATCTAAAAGCTTAGCAATACTTGATTCAGTTAGCTCAATTTCTGAAATAAACACCACATTTGTCTGAAAGGAACTAACATAAATGACCTATACTCATGCTTGTAATGATAGAGGCTTATTACAAAGAGGGAATACCTATTAGCGATATTTGTCAATCCCTCAAAAGATCAAGACAAACGATTTATAAGGTCATTGCTTACCTCAAGACTGCATCTTCTAATTCAAAATAATGATTAAGATTATACGAAACCATTTTTTGGATAGCTGAAAAATAAGTCTTACTAATTATCAATATGTAATCTTCAGTATTCTTTAAATGATATAACAAACAATAATAAGGAGATTTAGAAACTGAATAAAAATTTGCTACTTCACTCCAGAGTACTTCAGTACTTTTAGCAATCCTAATTTTTTCTGCTTTATTTTCCCAAGACTCTATTGGATTTTTCGAATTATCAGAAAATAACTTAATATCATAAAAATAATTTCTCTTAATAAAATCAACTAAACTACTTTTCCTAGAAAAAAACTTTCAATTTTATTTTTTTCAAAATCAATCTGCCTTAATCTTCTTGGAAGCTCTTCTTTTCTAAATTGAAGATGACTCATTCCAAAACCACTAAAATACTGATATAGTTCTGGATTATTAATTTTTAGTTTTACGTGACCCTTTATCAGAAAAATAGTCCCATACTCATCCAATATGACATCTACATAATCCATATATCTCAGCCTCCTTTAAAATCAAATTCTACATATCATTTAGATACTCAAAAAAAGCTTGATAATTAAAATCTAACTTACTAAAGACAATGGTACTTAGAACTCCACACAACACAGTCCTTTCCACACTACTTACTTGTAACATTGAAAATATTTCATAAACTTGGTTCACGAGAGATCTATATCTTCGAAATTGCCAACTATCAAAAAAATCTGAAAATCCTTCAATTTTAAATAAAGACTGGTGAAAGTCACTTAGCTTGGTCCCTTCTCTTTGTACGTTTTCAACTTTATAATCTAGAGAATTATATAACAATCCTGATTTTGCTATAGATTCGCTATATGTAGTTATTTTGTTTAATGTCTGCTCCCAATCATCAAATAGCTGTTTCTCAAAATTATCACTTGAAGAATCATTTAAAGTTCCATTCAGATTAATAATATCACCTGAATATTGCTCAACTAATTTAGAAATGGAGGAAACAATCTTCTGTTTAATCAAAACAGATTTATCAGAGGTGAGTGAATCTAATCTGTTCATATAACCTTGATAATGAGAATAGAATGACATGCACCAAAATTTCGCTCCTTTAAATTCATCATAGCAAAATTGCTTTGAAGTCAAATATAATAATTTTAAGAGTAATAATCTTTTTTTATCATCCTCTAAGTCAATAATTTGATTTCTGTATTTACACAACAAGATAAATTTTAATTTTTCAATTTTTATAAATTCCTCATTCGGATAAATTTTAGATATTTTACTTTGCCAATCTAATTTTTCCAACAAAAGTTCTTTCAAGTGATCAAACTCTTTTTGTTCTAACTTTCGTAGGATATATAAAGACTGTAGTTTCTCCGAAGATAATTGAAATAACCAATTGGGACGTAAAGGATTTTTTCTCATTATGGTTATTGGAAATTCTTTCATAAAAACCCCCTAATACCTATCATTTAGGAGCTAGAAGCCTCCTACACAAAATATAAATTGAAAAGCTCAACCTAATAAAGATTATTCAAATTTCATACTTCATGGATACTACTAGACTATTTGAATAGTATTTTTAGTCATATTTAAAAATTTTTATAGCGATAAATAAGAATACTACTGTAAATGTCAGCACCACAGCAAAATCCACAGCCGAAGCATTTCCATTTATCCAAGTATCTTTCAATAAACTTAAAGCAGGATAAGTAGGTAATACTTTACTTATCTTTTGTAAAATTTCAGGCATAAGTTCCACTGGGTATGTTGCACCACTTATAAAAATCAAAAAGAAATATGAAACAAGTGCAACTGATTGGGACGTTTTAGCATCTTTTGTCAAATTTGCAAATATCATTCCTAGCAAGTAAACCATACACCATACCACAAAGAAAACTCCTATCATTGAAAAAATTGCTTTTCCATTTAAATTCATATCAAGTATATAAATTGCTGTTAAAAGAAGAGAAACTACCGAAATAGTAACAACAAACAGTTGCAACAAAAAATTTGCAATAATAAAATCAAAGGTTGATACTCCAGATAATTTTAAGCGCTTAAAAAATCGGATTAATCTATTATATGACATCCCAACCCCAACATTCCCAACTCCAATAACTAATATTGTCAAAAAAACATACATTGGGAAACTATAGTCAACCGTTGCAACTTTTTTCCCCTCCAAAGTAATTTCAGAAAAATTTGTCGACTGCATCCACAAAAAAAACTGAGGAGCAATGAAGCCAAAAAATAAAATTACAGGTGTTCTCACTAACTTCAAAAATTCAACTTTAAACAATCCAAAGAATTTATTCATTAAAAATTCCTCCTAGCACTACTTCGTACATTTCACTAACACTTCCATACTCCTCTATAACTGCTGATATTTTTTTATCAATTTCAATTTTTCTATTATTGATAAGCACAACCCTATCGCAGAGTTCCTCGATTTCTTCCATATAATGACTCACAATAATAAGTGTACGCTCTTCTGAAAATTTCTTTATATAATTTCTTATTTTAGACCGACTAAGTGAATCCAGACCTGTCGTTATTTCATCAAAAATAAGTATATGCGGATCATGGAACAATGAAAACACAATATTTAACTTCTGTCGCTCACCTCCAGATAGATTGGCAATTTTTTTTCGAATCAATTGTTTTAATTCAAACAGTTCTAAATAAAAATCAGCTTTGCCTTTTATGTTATAAATACTCTCCATCAAATCACAATAATCTCTTATTGTTAACCTTTCATCAAAACTAGCATCCTGGAGCTGTACTCCAAAGTTTCTATAGAATTGTCCATCATTTAGAGAATATTTTATTTCTCCAACTTTAGGACTTTTTAATTTTAATATAGCATTTAGTAAAGAGGTCTTTCCACATCCATTTTTTCCTATAATTGCTATTTTTTCGCCTTCATTGATTCTAAGATTAATATTCTCCAAAATAGTATCTGCCCCATAAACAATTTTAATATTTTTTAATTCAATCATTTTTACCTCCAATTTTTACTGAATTGTCCATCCACCATCAATAACTAAATCATGTCCAGTTATCATTTTTGCCCTACTACTTATTACAAATATAATCGCACCTGAAATGTCTTTAGGAGTAGCGTAACGCTGTAGCGGTATTTTCTCTTTTGCATCTAATAACATATACGAACTATTTAATAGTTTGTAGTTATCTTTTGTCTCAATGAATGTTGGGGAGATCGAATTTACTCTAATATTAAATAGTGATAATTCCAAAGCTAAACATCTGCATAGTTGACTCAACATAGACTTACTAACACAATAAGGTAACCTTTGAGTATTTGCTACTATTCCGTGCTGAGAAGAGATTACAACAAAACTCCCCTCTGTTCTCCTCCTGACAAATTCTTCTGCAATATCCTTTATAAATAGTGAAGCATATATGAAATTTAATTCAAAAACATCACACAATGTATTATAGTCCTACTGAAAAAAGGGCACTAGTAAATTCTTACCAGTTATAAATATACCGATTAACTATGATTATGTGCAACATGATGAACAACATGAGCAAGAACCGCATGTTGAATAAATGTTGTCCCCTGAACTACCACTTGAAGTAGCAGTTTCAGGAAGCACAGAGACGTCATCAAGCTCGATAACTTCAAATTCAAAGTCATCAAGAAAAGAAATATCTAAACCTCTCTGTTTATCCATTTCATCATCCTCCTTATTATTTCTTACAGTATTATTGTAACCGTTTTCTTTTTTGGTTGTCAAGTTTTTTTATCATAAAATAAATCGCGACGTACTCATGAAGAGAAAACTGCACATTTCTTTTGAAAAGGATGATTATAATCTGAAATTATGTTCTATAAAAATTTACTTCAACTAGCTAAGCTTTAATAGATTTTTTAAAGGGGATAATTGTCTAAAATTTAACGTTTTACACATCAAGGGTATTTCCATAAACTAGCAACCTCTCTAACAACTTTTCCCCTATACCTATAGACAGTTAAAAAGCCTTGGAAAAAGCCTGTATCCAAGGCTTACTTTGTGGTCTATTGTATGAATTTCCTTATTCCGATTTCCATCGACCATTCAAGCAATATTAAAGGTGGGTACGTTTCTATTCCCACAAACTCCTTTACCCATGTCCCCACCTTGTGTCTACGGAAATAGATACCTTATAAATTTCCCAGAACTTCAGCTACCTCAACTGAGGTAGTCACTCTGATACTACCCCACCCCAAGCTAAAAAGCCTTGTCTCCAAGGCTTTTTAGCACGCTTTCGTTCAAAGGTTTCTAGGCTTTCACCAGCAAACCAACCACCTCAACGTGGTGCGTATTCGGGAACAAATCTACTGGTTGTACTTTTATGAGTTTGTAGCCGAGTTCTTGATAGAGCTTGATGTCACGCGCCATGGTTGCTGGGTTACATGAGATATAAGTGATTTTTTCTGGCTGCATGGCAACGCTGGCTTTGATAAAGTTTTCTGTCAAGCCCTTGCGTGGTGGGTCAACCAAAATCACACTTGGTTTGATACCGTCTTTGCTCCAAGCTGCCATAGCATGTTCTGCCGAATCAGCAACATAATGCGCATTGGTAATGCCGTTTAGCGCAGCATTTCTTTTGGCGTCTTCCACAGCTTCTTCAATCACTTCAACACCGTAAACGGCTTTAACATTTTTGGCAAATGAAAGCCCAATTGTTCCAATACCAGAATAAGCATCAATAACAATATCATCTGGTGTCAAATCTGAAAAATCGATAGCTGTTTGGTAAAGTTTTTCAGCCATTTCAGTATTGACCTGATAGAATGAACGAGCAGAAATTTCATATTGATTGCCAAGCATGCTGTCAACAATCGTATCTTTGCCATACAACGTCTTAAACTCTTTACCGAAAATCGCATTGGTATTTTTATCATTAATATTTTGGACGATTGACTTAACCGCTGGAAATTCTACCACAATTTTCTCAATGATTTGCTCAATACGGAAGATTTTTGGGCGTGTTGTCACAAAGACCAGCATCATTTCACCAGAATAATGCCCACGACGAACAACCAAATGGCGAATCAATCCAGTTTGCTCTTTTTCATCATAAGGTTTAAGGTCAAAACGGCGAAGCAAATCACGGGTAAAATTAATCAAACGGTCGATTTCTTTGTTTTGAATATAATAATCAGAAATCGGCATCAAATCATGCGAATGTTTACGGAAAAATCCTGTCTCCAACTGACCATTAACACGACGAACTGGCACTTGTGCTTTATTTCGGTAAGCGTATGGGTGCGCCATGCCAAGTGTTTCTGACACCTCAACATCTGAAATACCAGCTGTTTTATAGAGATTATCCATGACTTGCTTGCGTTTAAACGTTAACTGTTCAGCATATGCAAGATGCCCAAAATCTGCAATTCCTGTACGCAAATAATCTACATTCAAATCTTGATTGCGGTGTTCAGAGATTGTCACATACTCCTCAACTTTACCAAATCCGATGTTCTTTTTCACTTTCAAGACGCGCATTTTGATTTTCTCACCTGGAAGTGCATTTTCAACAAAAAAGACGAAACCGTCAACCTTGGCAATACCTGCTCCTTCGTGTGATAAATCCGTGATTTCAGCATCTACAATAGCATTTTTACTTAACATAGTTTCCTTTCAGCCAATTCTAAATTGGCAATATTCTATTCTCGGTCTCTTTTCCCTATAATAAAAATAGCGAAGCTTAACTGCCTCTCTATTATATCATATTTACAAGATGTACCTTTCAACCTTTTCTATTTCACATAAACATACATTTAGACGTTATCTCTCGTTTTAGCAGTTGATAGATTTCTTATCAATCAACTCGCTCATTTAACCATTCACAATACTCTTTAAAGCTATCATCTGTTAATGGATTAGTAGCTATTAAAACCGTAAAATCAACCAACTCCTTCGTACTCACCGTTAATTTTATTTGGTTCAACTTTAAAAAAGCAACTAAAGCGAATACTGCTGTTCTTTTGTTAGCATTCTCAAAACACGTTTTTTAATCAACTGAACAAATAAAACCGTCGCTTTTTCCATTAATGTTGGATATAACTCTTTTCCAAAAACATATTGTTCAGGCAAATTTACAATCATATTTAAAGCAGACGGGCTAACAAGTCTTGAATTTTCTAAAGGAGAATATTTTTCTATTACCATTTTATTAATGGAAACGAGTTGTTCTTCTGTCAACTATTTTGTCATTTATCTACCAACTCTTTAAAAACATCATCATAGTCTTTAAAAACATCATCTGTTATAGCAGATATGTCCTCATTTGTTGCAAATTCTCTTTTTGATTTTTCAATTGGTGAAAAAATCAGATCCCCATTTGCAGAAGCTTTCATTCGTACTCTGTTCCTTCTGGAACATTAAGATAGCTAGGGATTGTAATCATTAAAGAATTGCCTTGTTTTCTTGACTTAACAATCATATGTCATTCCTCGCGCATTTTATTAGCGTCATTATATCAAAACATTACAGTAATTACAAATAGTAACTTTAAGTGCATAATAAAACGCACTAGTGAAACTAATGCATTTTATTCTATAACTAATTGGATTAAAAGATGTTAGTCAATATTTTTTAATATCTACCGCAAGCCAAGTTCTTTTAACTCTTCTTGATATTTATCAAAATCAATGGCAATTCCTAGGCCGCCATACATATCGTAGTCATCTGTCCAGTCACCTTCGGCTGGAATGGTTGTTTGTTCGATACCTTCTTGACCGCTCGTGATAACAGATAAGCCCTCTTTTAGGAGAAATGGATAGGAAATGTTCGTTGAGGTCAAAGCATAGATTTTACCAATTGCAGCTGAGCCTGTAAAGAGTTTTGACGGGTCTTTAATCTGGTTGATAATGGCAGAAATAACTTGTTGCTGGCGCTGCGTCCGACCATAGTCACCGTCATCATCTTTACGGAAACGGGCATAATTGAGCAAGGTACGACCATCCATTTTTTGTGTTCCAACTTCAATTGTTTGATTTGGAACAGTACCGTCAGCCTGCATATTGAGGTCATCAGGAACTTCAACAGACGAAACTGCTTGACCGTCAACCGTACCAAATTTGGCGTCTATTTCAACACCATTTGGGAACAAGGTATCAATGGCTTCTGCAAAGGTTTCAAAGTCAACCATGACATAATATTTGATATCAATATCAAAGTTATCTTTCAATGTCTGGCGCATGAGTTCTGCCCCTTGGTTGTCATCTTGTTCACCAATATTAAATGCGACATTCAATTTTTGGTCATTTGAATAAGCATTGTAGCTGACACCGTCAATATTGACCAAGGTATCACGCATAAAGCTGACTAATTTAATTTTTCCGTCGCTGTTGCCAATATTCATCACCATAATCGTATCAGTTCTGGCATCCGAAGACCCTTGCGTAATCCGTTGGTCACTTCCTAAAATGAGAATATTAGTACCGTCATCGCTATCTTCCCCATTGAATATTTCTGTTACGGCTGCTGTGTAATTTGTCTCACCACTTGAAACATCATTAACACCTTTGAAAAACATGTAAATCATCCCTGCCATGACAAGAATCACCAAGAAACCAAGAAGTTTCAACAGACGCTTAATACGAATTCTGCGACGCTTCTTTTTGGTTTTTTTTGATTTTTTAGTCGTTACAGGTTCGGGTTCTTGATAAAATGCCTCATCATAATTCTCATAATTGTCTTGATAAGTTGGAAGAATCTCTGCCTGCTGCTCGCTCGTTCTTCTAAAGGAACGTTTCGACTGCTTTTTTTCTTCTGGGTATTTGGGAAGTCCTTGCGATGTCCAGTTATCGTCATCATAATAATCCACTTGATTATCATAAGCATCGTCATAATAATCATCGTCGTAATTGTCATTATAGGCAGACGACGGCTGAGAGCGTGGCAGAACGCTAATCTCACCAGCTTGTTTTTTATTGTAAAGATAGTCAAATTCTTGTTTTTCGCGCGCACTCAAATACTCAAGATGACTCAAGAGGTATTCGTATCTTAATTCTTCGTGCCGATTTAAATTACTTCTTGCCATATCTCATATCATATCTTTCCCATTTTCATCAGACTAGAGCAAGCATAAACGCTTAACAATTCCTAAATACCAAAAATCAGAGGATTTTACAGTTTGTAAACATCATAACGTCCGAGGATTTTATAGTCAATACCAAGAACACTCAATTCTTCTAGTGCAAATGACACTAGTGTATCATTTTTATTTTCAACATCAACGATGAAAAAATATTCTCCCAAAGCTGTTTTTAAAGGGCGACTTTCAATTTTAGTCAAATCAATACCACGCCAAGCAAAAACAGATAAGGCTTTATAAAGCGCACCAGGCAAGTTATCTGGCAAGGTCAAGGCCAATGAAACTTTTTGATTGAGTTTTACCAAATCAAACGACCGTTTTTGATGCCCGAGTACCCAAAAGCGCGTGTAGTTTTCAGCCATTTCTTGAATATCTTTGGCAATAATTTCCAAGCCATATTCTTTTGCGGCAGCTACTGGTGCAATGGCAGCAAAATTTTCTTCTGGATGTTCAGCAATAAAACGTGCAGCGTAAGCCGTACTTGCTGTTGCCTCAAATCTTACTGCTGGATAATGTGCTTTAATGTATTTTTTCCCTTGAGCAATAGCTTGCGGGTGTGAAAAAATCTTTTCAATTTTCTTTGTTTGTGCTGTCGCTAAAAGCTGTTGTTTAATCGGTTGAATGATTTCTGCAATCGCCTCAATCTTAGCTTGATGAAAAAGGTAATCTAATGTTTCATGCACTGAGCCCTCAATTGAATTTTCAACAGGGATAATAGCATAATCCACAAGACCTTCTTCATAAGATTTGATAACTTCGGTGATAGTTGCAAAAGGCATGCGATTAGCTTCTGGAAATGCCTTAACAGCAACATTATGCGTAAAAGAACCACTTGGTCCTAAATAGCCAACTTTCATCCGATTTCCTCAACAATTTCTTCAGGCGTTTTACCAGCCACGTCAATAATATGATTAGCTGCTGCTTCATACATTTCTTGGCGACTGTCAAAGATTTCTTTGAAAGCTTCCTTGCTGTTATTGACAAACAAAGGACGAACATTTTCCCTATCATGCTCAATGCGGTCATAAAGTGTTTCAAAGTCTGATTTTAGGTAAATCGTTTCTGGATTTTTTGCTAAAATCTCTCTGTTAATCGGATTAATGACAACGCCGCCACCAGTTGAAATGACTTGGTCAGAATCAGCCAATTCCGCAAGCACTTGTGACTCAATGTCACGGAATTTAGCTTCACCCTCTTTAGCGAAAAAGTCTGCGATTGACATGCCGATACGCTCTGTAATCAAAGCATCCATATCAATGTAATGTTCATCTAATAATGATGAAATCGTTGATTTCCCAGACCCCATAAAACCAATAAGAATTCTAGCCACGTGAGAGTACCTCCAAATCATTAAAGAAGCTTGGGTAGCTTGTATTAATCGCTTCTGCTCGTTCTAGTTCAACGTCTCCGTCTGACACCAAAAGCGCAGCAATGGCAGTCATCATACCGATACGGTGGTCACCGAAAGTATTGACTTTAGCGCCATGGAGCGGTGTCTTTCCTTTGATAATCATGCCGTCATCTGTTGGTGTAATGTCAGCACCCATTGCATTAAGAGCATCCGCAACCACCTGAATACGGTCTGTTTCCTTCACTTTCAACTCTTCTGCATCACGAATAATCGTTCTACCATTAGCTTGTGTGGCAAGAAGAGCGATAATTGGCAGCTCATCAATCAAACGCGGAATGATTTCGCCACCAATTTCAACGCCGTGAAGTTCAGATGTTTCAACGGTAATCGTTGCTGATTTAGCCATCTCATCAACGTTTGAAATGGTCATTTTACCCCCCATTTCCTTGATAACATCAATGATACCAGTACGTGTTTCATTGATACCGACATTTTCAAGGGTTACTTTAGCATTTGGAACAATGAGCCCTGCGACTAACCAGAAAGCCGCTGATGAAATATCACCTGGGACAACCACATCTTGACCAGTAAATTCTTGACCACCTGTGATGCGAATTTCTTTGTCATTGACATCAATTGCGCCACCAAACTGAACAATCATATCTTCTGTGTGATTGCGTGTTTTTTCTTTTTCAATGATGACAGACTCACCGTCAGCTTGCAAAGCTGCAAAAATGAGTGCTGACTTCACTTGAGCAGACGCCACAGGAAGTTGATAATGAATCGGTTTAAGCACTTTACTACCACGCATCGTAAGCGGTGGCAAATCACGGTCCGTTTGCCCTGACACTTCAACTCCCATTTGACGAAGCGGAATTGTCACGCGATCCATTGGGCGTTTTGACAAACTGTCATCACCAAACATTTCAACCGTAAAATCTTGCCCTGCTAACACGCCAGAAATCAAGCGGATTGATGTTCCTGAATTTCCCATATCTAGTTTGTTTTTTGGAGCCTTAAGCCCGTCAAAGCCAACACCTGTAATGGTTACGATATTACCGTCGTCTTGGATATCAACCCCTAAATCACGAAATACTTGCATTGTTGACAGCACATCTTCACCACGCAAAATATCATGAACAGTTGTTGTTCCCTTGGCAAGACTGCCGAACATAATTGAACGGTGACTGATTGACTTATCTCCAGGAACTCGCAAAGTTCCTTTTAATTGTGACACATTTGTCAGTAATTTCATACAACTCTCCCATGGTATAGTTTTAATTCTATTGTACCATAAAATAACTGAAAATTTGAACAGTTCTCTAAAATTACTCTTAACAAAAGCTTGCAAATTCATTATGAAACTATCTCAAAACAAAGACATTTCGCCCCAAAACCTCTTTCTCACTTTAGCTCGAAGCATTAAAATTTCTCAAAAAACAACTGAAAGAAAAACTTTCAGCTGTTTAATCATTTTATTTTTTACTGTTATCGTCATCCATTGAAAGCACTGACAAGAAGGCTTCTTGTGGCACTTCAACAGAACCGATAGCTTTCATACGTTTTTTACCTGCTTTTTGTTTTTCAAGCAATTTACGTTTACGAGAAACGTCACCACCATAACATTTGGCAAGCACGTTTTTACGAAGGGCTTTGATATCTGATCGTGCAACGATTTTTTGACCGATAGCTGCTTGAATTGGCACTTCGAATTGTTGACGTGGAATGATTTTCTTGAGTTTTTCAACGATTAATTTACCACGTTCATAAGCAAATTCGTTGTGGACAATGAAGCTGAGTGCATCAACTTTATCACCGTTAAGGAGAATATCCATTTTAACCAATTTTGATTTACGGTATTCTGAAATTTCGTAATCAAAACTTGCATAACCACGTGTTGATGATTTCAATTTATCAAAGAAATCAAAGACAATTTCAGCAAGCGGAATCTGGTAAATGACATTGACACGATTTTCATCAATGTAATCCATTGTCACAAAGTCGCCACGTTTGCGTTGGGCAAGTTCCATAACTGCTCCGACAAATTCTTGCGGAACCATGATTTGTGCTTTCACATATGGTTCTTCGATACTTGCAACCTTAGTTGGATCTGGGAATTCAGACGGATTTGACACCTCAAGCATTTTGCCGTCAGTCGTGTTAACATGATAAACAACGGATGGCGCTGTCATAATCAAATCAATGTTGAATTCACGTTCCAAACGTTCTTGGATAACGTCCATGTGAAGCAAACCAAGGAAACCACAACGGAAACCAAAGCCAAGAGCTTGTGATGTCTCAGGCTCGAATTGGAGACTAGCATCGTTCAATTGCAATTTTTCAAGTGCTTCACGGAGGTCATTGTATTTATTTGATTCGATTGGGTAAAGACCAGCAAATACCATGGGGTTCATTTGTTTGTAACCATGAAGCGGTGCTTCTGCTGGATTTTCAGCAAGAGTTACTGTATCACCCACACGAGTATCAGCAACTGTCTTGATTGATGCTGCGATATAACCAACATCACCAGTTGCTAAGAAATCACGTCCAACAGCTTTCGGCGTGAAGATACCAACTTCTGTAACATCAAACGTTTTACCATTTGACATCAATTGAATCTTATCACCAGGTTTTACCATACCATTAACGATACGAACTTGCAGAATAACCCCGCGGTAAGCATCATAAACAGAGTCAAAGATAAGCGCTTGAAGCGGTGCTTCAACATCTCCTGCTGGCGCTGGCACGTACTCAACAATTTGTTCAAGGATTTCTTCAATCCCAATACCTGCTTTCGCTGAAGCAAGCACAGCCTCTGAAGCATCAAGACCAATCACATCTTCGATTTCTTGACGCACACGCTCTGGGTCTGCTGCTGGCAAATCAATTTTATTGATAACTGGCAGAATTTCCAAATCATTATCAAGGGCTAGGTAAACATTGGCAAGGGTTTGAGCTTCGATACCTTGTGCCGCATCGACAACCAAAATTGCCCCCTCACAAGCCGCCAAAGAACGTGACACTTCATATGAAAAGTCAACGTGTCCTGGGGTGTCAATCAAGTGGAAAATGTAGGTTTCACCGTCCTTAGCCGTGTAGTTCAACTCAATCGCATTAAGCTTAATCGTGATACCACGCTCACGCTCCAAATCCATACTATCCAAGAGTTGAGCTTGCATTTCACGACTAGAAACCGTCTCTGTTTTTTCCAAAATACGGTCAGCCAAAGTTGACTTCCCGTGGTCAATATGTGCAATGATAGAGAAATTACGAATCTTCTCTTGTCGTTTTTTTAATTCTTGAATATCCATCTTACAATCCTATACAATTAATCATTATTTCTATTATAACAGATAAACAGAAACGTTGCTATAAAAAGTTTTAGAAGTCATTTCAAGAAAAGAAAAAAACATCATAAGATGGTAAAATAAACAACACAGCTCTAAAACCTCGTGGACCATTTTTCTCACGAAATTTCGTAATCGCGCCATTCGTCTCAGCTAGACTTCAGCCTCGAAATAGTTCCTTTTATTTATTCTCCAAACCAGAGGGCGATTTCACGTTCTACTGATTCTGGTGAGTCTGAACCGTGAACGATGTTAAATGTTGCACCATCTTCGTCTGGTGCTTGAGCATAGTCTCCGCGGATTGTCCCTGGAAGAGCTTCTTTAGGATTTGTCGCTCCCATCATTGTACGCCATGAAGTGATGACTTCATTTCCAGACATAACGCCAGTAATTACTGGACCACTTGTCATAAAATCAACGATTAGTGGGAAAAATGGGCGGTCAACCAAATCAGCATAATGTTTTTCTAATAATTCTGGGGTTGCCATGCGCATCTCCAATTTTTCAATTGTAAAACCACGTCGTTCAATACGGTGAAGCACCTCACCAACAAGTCCGCGTCTCACACCATCTGGTTTAATCATAAAGAAAGTTTTTTCCATGTAAACAATCCAACCTATCTAAATTAAATAAATTCAATTTTTATTTTATTATTTTACCATAAAAGAAAGCTTTTGAAAAATATTGAAAGGCGTTTTCACTAAAACTTTAGTAAGTTTCATGGCATTCTATTTCTGATAAATCCTAAATACCAGACGTTTTGGAACCATTCGAAACAACACAGCTCTAAAACAAACAGTTTATATCGTAGGTAATTACAGTTGTTTTGGAACCATTCGAAACAACACAGCTCTAAAACAACTAGAACATGAGGAAAGGAAATATACAAGTTTTGGAACCATTCGAAACAACACAGCTCTAAAACAGCTGTTTTGCCTTCTTATAATTAGCTCTTGTTTTGGAACCATTCGAAACAACACAGCTCTAAAACCATCAGCTGAAACCGCCGTTGTTAGTCCTAGTTTTGGAACCATTCGAAACAACACAGCTCTAAAACTGTTCCATTGTCACTTGAACAACCGTATAAGTTTTGGAACCATTCGAAACAACACAGCTCTAAAACTTAGCAGCCACACGTTTCCACCTATCCGAAGTTTTGGAACCATTCGAAACAACACAGCTCTAAAACACAAAAATTGGCAGATGCATTACAATTTATGTTTTGGAACCATTCGAAACAACACAGCTCTAAAACCAATGTTCAACGTCTTGGTTATTGGCCAACGTTTTGGAACCATTCGAAACAACACAGCTCTAAAACCTCGTGGACCATTTTTTCTCACGAAATTTCGTAATCGCGCCATTCGTCTCAGCTAGACTTCAGCCTCGGATGGTTCATCATTTTTAACTATATTATACCTTAAAAGTCTTGTTTTTACAACGTTTATAGCAATTTAAAGCTGTAATTTTTCTCTAAAGCTTGTGTCAAAACCTACGAGTAATTCACATTCTAACGGTCTGCTAATCTAACTAACCATTCTGGAACAGTAACATTTTTTCTAATAGCTTTTGTGTTTTTTAAATAAGGTGATGGATCTGCTTGAATTAACGAAATAAAACCATCATTTACTGATAATTCACTCATATCAACAACTTTGGGAAGCTCTAACCCCTCATCTAAATAAGCAGCCAATGAGCTTTCTAACATTTCTCGAGCATTTTTCATCACTTCTTCGACGTCATCACCTTCGGTACCACCACCAAATCCTGGAAATTCTACCCAAAAACTTCCATCATCTTCTTTGTGAAAAATTGCTGGATATGATTTTAACATAAAAACCTCCTTTATAGCCCTATGTCTTTTAACATTTTCTTTTCCAAACCCACTCCTAACACCTTGTTGCTATGAATTGGAATCGTAAGAATATAGGGTACGCTATCCTTTTTGAACTGATGATAACTCCCCTTTACACGAACCTCTTTCCAACCTTTTAACACGGCAAATTTTGCTAACTCTCTGCCTGTTAAGAGCACATCTCTTCACTCCTTTGTTATATACACATATACGTATTCGTCAAATTATAAGAAAAGGCATCTACTTTTTTAGTAGATACCTGTTTATTCGTATTTAATTCATATTTTCAGCTATCAAAAAATAATCACTATCCAATACATATTGCGGAAAATCATAAAGTCTTCTCGGTTCTAGAAAAATGACTTTTTGATTTGAAAGCTTGATATACTCTATTAGTTTTTCCATTTCATTCTTGGTTAAATAAGCTCCGCTATTAACGAAAATTAACAATTTCTTCTTACTAAGATAATTGTAAACTTGAAGAATTTCAAAGCATTTTTCAAAAATAGTATCACTCTGTGTTTCAATTTTCACACCAAGAGCTTTAATAAGTTCTAAAATGGTAATTTCGTCATATTCCAAATCCAAGTCATTTTCCAAACATTCGTATGAGAGCAACTCTGTAATGGTGTTTGCCAACTGCTCAATCATTGATTTCACTTCTGGTTTATCATTTAATTGACTCTCCAAATCAGCATGAATGAGTTTTAACATTGACTGTGAATTAACATCAAATCCAAAAATATCTGTCACCAAAAGTAACTCTGAAACTTTTAAAGACCGTAATTTTTCGTCAAACAACTTTAAATCACATTCTTCGGAATAGGAATAAAATTGCCTGACAAGGTTTGAAAATACAGTAACGTCTTCAACCGTTAAAATAGTTGCATCAAGAATTTCAATTGGTTCATCAAGTATGGGGAAATTAATTTTCATCACTATAATCCTCTCCAAGAAATACAAGACGTCTATCAGAATTAGCGATGCTGGTACTTCGCTCACCATTCAAATAAATCATACGAGCAAACTGTTTTTCAGTCACTGTCAAAAGTGTGATGCTTCCTTTTTTAGGATTATTGGCTTGAAGTCTATCAACCATCGCTTTATTGGCAGAATTATTTAATAACAATTTACTATAAACTGAAAATTGGTGCATGATAAAGCCTTCACTCAATAAAAATTTTCGAAATTTACGGTAGGCTTTTCGTTCTTCTGCTGTTTCGGTTGGCATATCAAACATTAAAATCATTCGCATATATCGATAACTCATATCCTAAATTCAGGAACTCCTTTCCCACCATGATTTAGAGCTTTAACCACTTTCTTTGTATAATCACTAACGATATTGTTTAGGAACATTTCCTTATTGTTATAAGAATAGGTTTCATCAAACATTGTAAACAATTCGCGTTTAATCTTAACGAAGGAAGCGTTACGATTTTCATACACAATTCTATCGACAATTGGACGGAATGGCTCCATGATATCACTAGCCAGATTAAACTGGTTGAATTGGTTAGCATGTTTTAAACCAAATTGCGTCATACAACCACAAACAACTAATTCACGCGCAAACATACTCAACAACAAAGTATATCCATAGTCTAACCCAGCATTAATGTCATTATCCTGCTCACGCGAGAAATCATTTCCAAACAAGGTATTAAAATAAATTCTTGCAGAATGCCCCTCACGATTACTGGAATCAAAAGGCTCTAAGCCGTGATATAACTCCATAATAGATTGGGATTTTTCAAAGAAAGAACATTCACCAAGATACATGCTTTGGTTTAATATTTTCTGGGCAATAATCGTTGTCCAAACATCACATTTGACATCATCGTCCCAAGCAATTTGATTTGTCAGCTGTAAACTAGAATCGTGGCGTCCATAGTAAGGCGTCAGCATTGCAGTTGGCAAACGTTTTTCATCACAAAAAATAATTAAAATATTTCTCTTGACTAAGCGTTCAATCAACATCGTCGTCAATACAATATTCGTCGTTTCAAGCAACAGAATATCAATCTCTTCCAGATGAATTATTTCAGTATGATAAGCATCTTTAAAAATCAAATGATTATTCTTATACGACAATTTAGAATGCTCATTAACAATAACCGTACGCCATCCCATTACTCTTCTCCTAATTTACTCAAATCAATACGTGTTTCATAAAGACCAGTGATCGATTGGTGGATAAGGGTGGCAGTCAGACATTCCTTTGTTGAGGTATAGCGTTTACGTGGAATTTTTTCACCAAGGAAACTGAAATCAGCTGGCGCACCTAATGCAGTCAGTGTTAATAAATTAATAAATGAATTTGAAATTTCCTCAATTGAGAAGTTATCCATACTATCTGCAACTGCTCTAATTTTACTTATATTTTTTTTAACATCAATATATAGGTTAGCAAAGTTTTCTACACGAGATAAGACTTTTTCAAAGTCATTCTTATGCTCGCTAACATATTTTAAATGCTCAGCACCATTAAAACCATCAATTCGCTGAGCGTGATAAAGTAATTTTACTAAATCACTTGACAGCACCATTTCATTTCCCTTTTGAAGTTCTCGATCACTAGCTAATAAGCGTCTTCTTCCACCTTCAAATTCAAAAAGACTGTATTTTGGAAGTTTTATTAAGCTATCTTCTCGAATATTGTGATATCCTTTATTTTCTAAGAATTTAACTGGATCTTCTTCAAAGAAAGAACGTTCCATGATAGAAATACCAACTAGCTCTTTTACAGTTTTCAATTTCTTAGCTTTACCTTTTTCGATGTCAGCTACAACAGAAACAGAATAAGCTACTGTTGGACTATCAAAACCACCATATTTTTTAGGATCCCAATAAACTTTTTTTGTCTTTCGTGGAATTAATTTATCAGAGTCACCTTTAGGTAAAATTGATTCTTTTGAGAATCCTCCCGTCTGAGTTTCAACCTTTTTAACAATATTGACTTGTGGGTAGGATAACACTTTTCGAACTTTTTCAAAGTCAGTCTGCTTATTCCAAGCAACTTCACCATCAGCGTTTGTCTCAATAATATGTCGCTCAGAAACACTACCATCCGCATGTTTAATCTCTGTTTTAAAGAAATTCATTAAGTTTGAATAAAAGAAATATTTAGCTGTTGCTTTATCACTTGAACTAGGGATTAATTTACGAATATCGTATGTCTTGTACTCACCATAAACAAATTCAGAAGTTAATTGAGGATATTTTTTTAATATTGCTGTTCCCACAACTGCATTGAGATAGGCATCATGGGCATGATGACAATCATTAATTTCACGAACTTTGTAAAATTCAAAATCTTTTCGGAATTGTGAAACGAGATTTGATTTTAAAGTAATGATTTTTACATCACGAATCACCTTGTCATTTTCATCACTTTCTGTATTGAAACGAGCATCTAGAATCTGTGCCACATGTTTTGTGATTTGACGTGTTTCAACCAATTGACGTTTAATAAATCCGGCCTTATCATTCTCAGTCAATCCACCTCGTTTAGCTTTCGTTAAATTATCCAATTTACATTTAGAAATTAGCCCAGACTTATATAATTGAATCCAATTTGCCTCTCTTGCACGAACAATATCCAAACTTGGCACATCATCTGATTTACCACGATTTTTAGCAGAACTTGTCAATACTCGATTATCAATCGAATTATCCTTAATGAATGCTTGAGGAATAATGTGGTCAACATCATAATCGCTTAAATGGTCAATATCTAATGCTTCACCAGTATACATATCCTTACCATTTTGAAGGTAATAAAGGAATAATTTATCGTTTTGCAAATGAGAATTATCAACTTTATCCTCAACGTACGATGGCTTCTCCTTATTAAGGATATTACTTCCTAACTCTTTTAATGAGTCCTGAAGTTTTTTCAGACGTTGTTGGGATTGGCTTCTTCCTCTATTAGTTGTTTGATTTTCACGCGCCATCTCGATTACAATATGAGTGGGCTTGTGTCCCATCACTTTAACTAGCTCATCAACAATTTTGACACTTTGCAGAATACCTTTTTTAATAGCAGGGCTTCCAGGTAAATCATGAACAACCGTTTCAATATCATCAACATCCCCAACGATTTGCGCTTCTTGAATGATTTGTTTAAATGGTAATGTATCATCGTTAATTAACTGCATAAAGTTACGATTAGCAGAACCATCATCAATCAGATAATCAAGAATGGTCTTGTTGTTTTCCTTATTGCGAATCCCCTTAATTAATTGATATGATAAACGTCCCCAACCAGTATAATGACGTCGTTCAAGTTTTTTCAATTGATCAGCTGTAAAAATATCACTATATCTTTGAAGACGTTCATGAATTATATCTTTATCTTCAAACAAAGTTAACGTTTTAATAATATCTTCAATGACTTCTTCATTTACTTTATCATCCAAGAAAGCTTTATCCAAAATCTTTTTCAAATCATGGTAAGTTCCAAGACTAGCATTGAAAGATTTATTTTCTTTATCAAGTCCAATTAAATTTTTAATACGATATTCAGGAAATTCTTTATTAAGGTAATTTAAAAGTTTTTCCTTGGTAACTTTGCGATTTTCTTTAAAAACATGGTCAAAGATTTCTTGTTTCATATTTGAATCAAAGAAAGATTCTTTTCCTTGCTCATTGACATACTTAATTTTGGTTAATTCATTATAAACCACATATGTTTCATATACATGACTGTGTTTTGGTAGAACTTTCTCCTCTGGTAAATACAAATCATTTAAAGTCATGCGTGTAATGAATTTTTCAGCTGATTTTTCTTTATCAATTACCTTATCGAAATTCCACGGTGTAATCTTCTCATCCGAACGATATTCTGCCCATGCAAATCGGCTATCTTTTCGTGCTAAGGGACCGACATAGTAAGGGATTCTAAAAGTCAAGATTTTTTCAATTCTATCTTGGTTCTCTTTTAGAAATGGGTAATAATCGCCTTGACGGCGCAAAATGGCATGCATTTCTTGTAAATGAATTTGGTGCGGAATCGAACCATTATCAAATGTTCTTTGTTTTCTTAAGAAATCTTCACGTTCAATTTTATCTAGGAAATAATCACTTCCATCAATTTTTGAGAGAGTATTTTTTAAATATTTATAGAATTCATCCTGCTTGACACCATTTTCAATATAACCCGCATAACCATTTTTATTTTTATCTTTAAAAATATCGTGATACAACTCAGACTTATTTGTCTTAATGAACTCTTTTAGTTTTTCTAAATCTTCATGGTGTTCTGCATAGCGTTTAATCATCGAAGCTGATAAAGGTGCTTTAGTTGAATTATCATCAACAGTTAAGATACCTGAAAGTAGGATTGCATCATAAAGATTTTTAGCTAAAGTAAATAAATCTGCATAACCGTCTCCAATTTTCCCAAGTAACTCTTCTAAATCTTCTTCATAGGAATCCTTAGAAAATTGCAACTTGGCATCTTCAGATAATTTGAAATTCGTTTTAAAATTAGGCTGCAATCCTAAAGCCAAAGCAATAAGATTTCCGAATAAAGTATTTTTCTTTTCTGTTGGGTAGTATTTAATAAGATTCTCTAAACGACGTGATTTGCTAATTTTTTCTGTCAAAATACTTGCAGCGTCAACCGTAATTTCTGATAAGTGACTATCATCAAATGTTCTATCATAAACTCCTACAAAATCCGTGAATAGTTTTTGAACATCTGTATTTTCAGCGTTCAATTCACCCTCAATTAAGAAATGTCCACGGAATTTAATCATGTGTGCTAAAGCTAGATAAACCAAGCGTAAATCTACTTTTTCAGATGAATCTGCAAGATGTTTTCGCAAGTGATAAGTGGTTGGAAATTCTTGATGATATTTTATTTCATCTGCTTTATTGCCAAAAATTGGATGACGTTCAAAATCCTTTTCATCTGTTGTCAAAAATGATTCGTCAAGACGATAAAAGAAACTTTCGTCAACTTTAGTCATTTCTTCAGCAAAAATATCTTGTAGATAACGTAAGCGATTTTTACGGCGTGTATAACGACGTCGAGCTGTACGTTTCAAACGAGTCGCTTCAGCTGTTTCGCCACTATCAAATAACAATGCACCTAGTAAGTTTTTCTTGATATACTTTTTATCAGTATTTCCTAAAACTTTCATCTTTTTAGCTGGAACTTTATAGTCATCAGTAATCACAGCCCAACCTACGCTATTAGTACCTATGTCAAGTCCGATTGAATAATTTTTCTTAGTCATAATTTTCCTCCTTTGAAGTATTGAAGATAAAAAGATTTATAAAAAAGTTTTTTAAGAACCCAATTTGTAAAATTAAGCTAGACAGAAAAAAGCAATCTATGTTAGGCTCAGATAAACACCACATTTGTCTGAAAGGAACTAACATAAATGACCTATACTCATCTTACCACAACCGAGCTTGTAATGATAGAGGCTTATTACAAAGAGGGAATACCTATTAGCGATATTTGTCAATCCCTCAAAAGATCAAGACAAACGATTTATAAGGTCATTGCTTACCTCAAGACTGGT
>NZ_NETH01000034.1 GCF_003337175.1 Streptococcus gallolyticus | reverse complement strand
TGGACAATAATCATGATATAACTGACGACAAATTTTTGATAATTGTCGCATATTCCATTGTAAGTGATGAGATTTAGCAGTATACTGTAAGTGGTTCATTGGGACTAACCTCCTGTTTGTTTAGACACTTACAGTATAGTCCTTTTGGGCTTTTTATTGTAGTTTGAAATTAACTAGCACCACGGGTAGCTATTATAATCATACATGCGTAATTTCTTTGTAGATAATGCCTCTGCATGACTGAAAACTATATGAGTTTCAAAGTAATTTAGTTTTTTCAAAAAATCTTTGAACTATCAAAAATAAGAAAAATTGTTTTCCATTATCTTTAACTTCAAAAATGAGACTTAAAAGTTGTTCTCGCCAGGGCCTAAATTTATCATCTACGCCAATTAACAACGAGTCAAAGAAACTTAAAAACGCCTGCTTACGAAGTGTTTCTAATCTAGAGACATTTCGTAAACAAGCGTTACTAAAAACACCAATATGATGAGTGTTCCCGCTAGGAAAATCCTAGCGGTAGACCAGAGCTAGACTAAGAACTTTTCAGTTCCATCATCATAACACTCAACAAAATTGATAAAAATTATACTAATTCAATGATTGCCATTGGAGCAGCGTCACCACGGCGAGGTTCTGTTTTAAGAATACGAGTGTATCCACCGTTGCGTTCTGCATAACGAGGTGCGATTTCATCGAAAAGTTTTTGAAGAGCTGTTTGTGAAGTGTATTTTTCAGTAGCTTCATCAAAGTTTTCAGATGCAATTTCATTACGTACGAAAGCTGCTGCTTGACGACGAGCATGAAGATCACCGCGTTTACCTAAAGTAATCATTTTTTCAACTGTTTTACGGATTTCTTTAGCACGAGCTTCTGTTGTTACAATAGATTCGTTAATCAAAAGATCTGTTGTTAAATCACGAAGCATTGCTTTACGTTGTGAGCTAGTGCGTCCTAGTTTACGGTAAGCCATTTTATCCTCCTATATTATTTATCGTTTTTGAGTCCGAGTCCAAGATCAGCAAGTTTAACTTTGACTTCTTCAAGGCTCTTACGACCAAGGTTACGGACTTTCATCATTTCGGGCTCAGTTTTTTCTGTCAAATCAAATACAGTATTGATACCTGCACGTTTAAGACAGTTGTATGAGCGAACTGACAAATCAAGTTCTTCGATGGTACGGTCAAGCACTTTCTCATCGTTCACTTTCTCAGTTTCTTTCATTACATCAGTGTTTTTAGCCACTTCTGTAAGGTCAGTAAAGAGGTTCAAGTGTTCGATCAAGACACGAGCAGAAAGACCTAAAGCATCTTCAGGAATGATTGTGCCATTTGTCATGATTTCGATTGTTAATTTATCAAAGCCATCATTGCTACCTACACGAGCAGGTTCAACTTGATAATTAACTTTTTTCACTGGTGTGTAGATTGAATCTACAGCCAATGTTCCCACTGGAGCATCTTCTTTTTTATTACCTTCTGCTGGGACATAACCACGTTCTTTAGCAACAGTCATTGTAGCTTTCAAACTGTGTCCTTCAGCGATTGTAAAGAGATAGTGGTCGGGGTTGACGATTTCAACATCGCTATCTGTTAAAATATCTCCCGCAGTAACTTCTGCTGGACCTTCAACATCAAGTTCGATAATTTTTTCATCATCAACATAAGATTTTACTGCAAGTCCCTTAATATTAAGGATGATTTGCATAACATCTTCGCGTACACCTGGAATAGTGTCAAATTCGTGGAGTACTCCATCAATTTTAATTGATGTTACTGCCGCACCTGGGAGTGAAGACAAGAGTACACGACGAAGAGAATTACCTAGAGTTGTCCCATAGCCACGTTCAAGTGGTTCAATGACAAATCTGCCGTAATCTTTATTTTCATCAATTTTTGTTATTATTGGTTTTTCAAACTCAATCATTTATTATACTCCCTCGAAACGAATCTTGTGTACTATTAACAATTACGATTACACACGACGACGTTTTGGAGGACGAGCACCATTATGTGGCACAGGAGTAACGTCACGGATTGAAGTCACTTCAAGACCAGCAGCAGCAAGAGCACGAATAGCAGACTCACGACCTGAACCAGGACCTTTTACAGTAACTTCAACGGTTTTAAGACCATGTTCTTGTGCAGATTTTGCAGCAGCTTCAGCAGCCATTTGTGCAGCGAATGGAGTAGATTTACGAGAACCTTTGAATCCAAGAGCACCAGCTGATGACCAAGCAATTGCATTACCATGCACATCTGTAATCATAACAATAGTGTTATTGAATGTAGCGTGAATATGAGCAACACCAGATTCGATGTTCTTTTTCACACGACGTTTACGTGTTGGTTTAGCCAATTTTTTTACCTCCTATTTTATTTTTTCTTACCTGCAATCGCAACAGCTTTACCTTTACGAGTGCGAGCGTTATTTTTAGTGTTTTGTCCACGGACAGGAAGTCCACGACGGTGACGGATACCACGATATGAACCGATTTCCATCAAACGTTTGATGTTCAAGTTTACTTCACGACGAAGGTCACCTTCAACTTTAATTGCATCAACTTCACGACGGATAGCATCTTCTTGGTCTGATGTTAAATCTTTAACACGGATATCTTCTGAAACACCAGCTGCAGCTAAGATTTTCTTAGAAGTAGCAAGACCGATACCATACACATAAGTAAGTGAAATTACTACACGTTTTTCATTTGGAATATCAACTCCAGCAATACGAGCCATTTTTTCTCCTTTCTATAATTATCCTTGACGTTGTTTGTGTTTTGGATTTGATGGACAAATTACCATAACACGACCGTTACGACGAATAACTTTACAGTATTCGCAAATTGGTTTGACTGATGGTCTTACCTTCATTTTTTAATCCCTCCAATTATTTCGATTATTTAAAGCGGTATGTGATACGTCCACGTGTCAAATCATACGGACTCATTTCAACAGTAACACGGTCACCTACCAAAATACGAATGTAGTTTTTACGGATCTTTCCTGATACAGTTGCCAAGATTTGGTGTCCATTTTCTAACTCAACAGTAAACATTGCATTAGGCATCGTCTCAACAACTTTACCTTCAATTTCAATCACATCTTCTTTTGCCACGCAAAAGTACCCCCTAAATTTCGATTTGATGTCCTCTGAGCACAGAGGTAACAATTATAAGCCAGACTAGCCTATTATATCATGTCTTTTCTACTTGTGCAAGCAGAAAATTCTTAAATTATTTTAATGATGAGATAGCTCTAACAATATCTGCAAAAACATCATCAATGTCTTGGTTACCTTGAACGTCAAAGACAATACCTGCTTTGCGGTAATGTTCAATGATTGGTGCACCTTGAGCGATATTAACATCAAGACGACGTTTTACCGTTTCGGGTTTATCGTCCTCACGTTGGTAGAAGTCATCTTCATTGTAGTCACCAACTGGTGGATTGAATACTTTGTGGAAAGTTTCGCCAGTTTTACGGTTGATAATACGACCGCTTAAACGTTCAATAAGTGATTCTGGGTTAACTTCAATGTTAATCACACCATCTAATTTAAGGTCCAAGTTGCTAAGTGTTTCATCTAAAGCATGTGCTTGTTCAATAGTACGTGGATAGCCATCAAGCAAAAAGCCTTTTTCTGCGATGTCATCTTGTGCTAAACGTTCTTTAACGATACCGTTCGTAACTTCATCTGGTACAAGTTCACCTTTGTCGATGAATGATTTTGCAAGGACACCCATTTCAGTTTTGTTTGCCATTGCAGCGCGGAACATATCTCCAGTAGAAATATGAGCTACACCAAATTTTTCAACAATTTTTGCTGCTTGAGTCCCTTTACCAGCACCTGGTAAACCCATGATTAAAAGATTCATGATAGTCTCCTTATTTTATTTTTAAATAAATTTAACACAGAAGTGCTAAACTTATTCAAAAACAAAATAGAAAGGTTGACTAGGTCAACCTATATTCTATTCTGCAGTATTCATGAAACCAACATACTGTCTCTTCAAAAGATAGCCTTCAAGTTGTTTCATACCTTCAATACCTGTTGAAATCAAGATAAGTAAGCTTGTTCCTCCAAGAGCAATACTGCTAGATAGGTTCATTGCTTGTTGAGCGATAATTGGTGTTAATGAGATAAATGCCAAGAAAATTGAACCCACAGTAGCTAATTTCTTCAAGAGTGAAGACATGTATTCTTCTGTTTCGCGTCCAGGTCGAACACTAGGAATATATGACGCACCCTTTTGCAAGTTTTCTGCTGTTTTTTCAGGATTAACTTGCACAAAAGTATAGAAGAATGAGAATAAAATAATTAGTACTGCGTAAACTACCATACCACTTGGTGTTTGGTAATTCAAGAATGATTCTAGAGTAGTTAACCAAGGAATATCTTTCCCATTTGAAATCAACGGAATAATCGTACTTGGAATTGTTGTAATCGAACTGGCAAAGATAACGGGAATGACGCCAGCTGGATTAATTTTTAAAGGAAGGTAAGAACTTGTAGGTGCACCTTGAACAAGTTTTGTATATTGAATTGGAATTTTGTATTCTGCTTGTTGAACAAAGGTTGTAAAAAATACAATTACCAATACTGCCACAATCAACAAAGCTACAAAGATGTATGAAGATACTAAATCGCTTGAACGTACATTCACAAAGAAATCTTCATAAATGGTTGAGATGGCTTTTGGAATTGAGGAAATGATACCTGCAAAGATAATCATTGAGACACCATTACCAAAACCTTTGTCGGTGATTTGCTCACCAAGCCATGTCACAATCATACTACCTGTTGTTAACAAGGCACCAATGAGAAGATAAGTCTTAACATTTGGTGTTGATACCAATGAAATACTTGAAAGAGTATTAAATCCTGCTGTAATACCAATAGATTGAACGAAAGCTAGGACGAGTGAAATATAGCGCGTTGCTTGATTAAGCTTACGGCGTCCTACTTCACCTTGTTTACTCCATTCGACAAATTTAGGTAAGATATCCATTTGCAACAGTTGAACGATGATGGATGCTGTGATATATGGGCTAACACCCATAGAGAATACAGAGAAGTTACTCATAGCATTACCAGAAACAAGGTTCAACATATTTAAGAAGGGAAGCTCCCCTAATTGTTCAAGACTTTTCGCATTGATACCTGGCACAGTAATATGCGTTCCAATGCGGAAAACCAAGATGATAAAAAGTGTAAAGAAAATTTTATTTCTAACATTTTTTACCTTTAATGCATCTTTAAGTAATTTAAAGAACATACTAAGTCCTCCTCATTAGATGACTTCGATTGAACCACCTTTTGCAGTGATAGCTGCTTCAGCAGATTTTGAGAATTTAGCTGCTTTGACAGTCAATTTTTTAGTCAATTCACCGTTACCAAGAACTTTAACACCTGATTTTTCAGCACGGATAATTCCAGCTTCTTTAAGAACAACTGGAGTTACTTCAGTACCGTCTTCAAAGACGTTAAGTTGGTCAAGGTTTACAAGAGCGTATTCTTTAGCGTTGATGTTCAAGAAACCACGTTTTGGTATACGACGGAACAATGGAGTTTGTCCACCTTCAAAACCAAGACGTACTTTACCACCGCTACGAGCTTTTTGACCTTTTTGACCACGTCCAGCTGTTTTACCATTACCAGATGAAGTACCACGACCTACACGGTTACGTACTTTACGAGAACCTTCTGCTGGTTTAAGTTCATGAAGTTTCATTATTAATTTTCTCCTTATTTGTAAAATGCTAGCGCCTCTATGAGGGGAAAGGACTCCCCATAGAAACTCGCCTATACTATATCTAGTTTAAGTCGCAAGAGATTTCTCCGCGACTTAAACCTAAAATTATTATGTTAATTATTTAACATCTTCAACAGTTACCAAGTGTGAAACTGCAGTAACCATTCCACGAATAGCTGGTGTATCTTCTTTGATAACTGAGCTATTCAATTTACCAAGTCCAAGAGCAGCAACTGTTTTGCGTTGTGCAGGAATGCGTCCGATTGGAGACTTAGTCAAAGTAATTTTAATTTGAGCCATTATTATCCCCTTTCTTAAGCTAAATCAGAAACTGAAATACCGCGAAGAGCAGCAACGTCTTCTGCACGTTTAAGTTGTTTCAAACCTTCAACAGTTGCACGAACGATGTTGATTGGAGTGTTTGAACCAAGTGATTTAGATGTAATATCTGCAACACCTGCCAATTCGATGACGGCACGTACAGCACCACCAGCGGCAACCCCAGCACCTTCTACAGCAGGTTTCAACAATACTTTAGCTCCACCGAATTCTGAACGAACTTCGTGAGGAATTGTTGTACCAACCATAGGTACTTCGATTAAGTTTTTCTTAGCGTCTTCAACAGCTTTACGAATAGCTTCTGGTACTTCTTGAGCTTTACCAGTACCAAAACCTACACGACCATTACGATCACCAACAACTACAAGAGCAGCAAAGCGGAGACGACGTCCACCTTTAACAACTTTTGTAACACGGTTGATAGCAACAACGCGTTCTTCAAGTTCAACTGCATTATCTTTAAATGCCATTATTAAGTGTCCTCCCTATTAGAATTTCAATCCGTTTTCACGAGCTGAGTCAGCCAAAGCTTTAACACGTCCGTGATAGAGATATCCACCGCGGTCAAACACCACTTCAGAAATACCTTTAGCTACTGCGCGTTCAGCAACAAGTTTACCGACAACAACGGCTTGTTCTGTTTTAGTTCCTTTAGAAACTTCTTTATCAAGAGTTGATGCACTTGCGAGCGTTACACCCGCTACGTCATCAATAACTTGAGCGTAGATGCCTGTATTAGAACGGAAAACGTTCAAACGTGGGCGATCAGCAGTTCCAGAGAGTTTACCGCGAACGCGACGGTGGCGTTTTTGGCGGATTTTATTTTTATCTGGTTTCGAAATCACAATTTTCACCTCTTAATTAATTGATTAATGTCAAACGACACATTATAAATGCTAGAACATGGGCTTTGTAAGAGTAAGTCTTGCAAAATTTCCCACAATCTATTATTTACCAGTTTTACCTTCTTTACGACGTACGTATTCACCAACGTAACGGATACCTTTACCTTTGTAAGGTTCTGGAGCACGGAGGCTACGGATGTAAGCTGCTGTTTGACCAACAACTTCTTTGTTGATACCGTTAACGACGATAGTAGTTGCAGATGGAACTTCAAATGAAATACCTTCTGGAGCTTCTACTTCGTCTTGGTGAGATTTACCTACAGAAAGTACAAGTTTTGAACCTTGAAGTTGAGCACGGTAACCAACCCCGCGCATTTCAAGTTCTTTTTTGAAACCTTCAGAAACACCAACAACCATGTTGTTCAAGTTAGCACGAGCTGTACCGTGGATTGTTTTCATTTCTTTTGAGTCGTTTGGACGGTGAAGTGAAACTTCAGTGCCTTCAACTTTGATTTCAATGTTTTTGTTAAACTCACGAGTGAGTTCGCCTTTAGGTCCTTTGACAGTTACTACGTTATCATTGTTAGTAACTTCTACACCAGCAGGCAAGTTGATAACTTTATTACCAATACGTGACATAGTTTTTATTTTCTCCTGTTAGATTGTCAAGCCGCATATGCGACGAGTTTTCACGGGGCGACTATTATACAGAATACCTGTATCTATAGTCCATTATTTTTAGTAAGAAACTTTTTCAATAAAAATTGAAAGGAGGTTTTATCTTACCAAACGTAAGCAATAACTTCTCCACCAACGTTCTTTTGGCGAGCTTCTTTGTCAGTCAAAAGACCTTCTGATGTAGAGATGATTGCAATTCCAAGTCCGTTAAGAACTTTAGGAACATCTTCACGTTTTGCGTAAACACGAAGACCTGGTTTAGAGATACGTTTCAAGTTAGTGATAACACGTTCTCCGTTTTGTCCGTATTTAAGGAATACACGGATGATACCTTGTTTGTCATCTTCGATAACTTCAACGTTTTTCACGAAACCTTCGCGTTTAAGAATTTCAGCAATTCCTTTTTTGATATTTGATGCAGGTACTTCAAGCACTTCGTGTTTTGCTTGGTTAGCATTACGAATGCGTGTCAAAAAGTCTGCAATTGGGTCAGTCATAACCATTATATATTTCTCCTCTTACTAGTAGTTTGAATATTTCACTTGCTAGTTAATGTCGCCCGAGGGGGCTGGTTGTACGCTTCTCAGACGAAAAGCTAATTTGAACTCGCCCTATGAAGTGTGCAAAATAAATAAATCGACTCATTTGCAAGCAAACATCTTCGATTTCCTAATTTTGCTTTGTTCACCACGGGCTTAGTATCATAATTTTACCAAGACGCTTTAGTAACGCCTGGGATTTGTCCTTTGTAAGCTAACTCACGGAAGCAAACACGGCAAAGTTTGAATTTGCGGTAAACTGAATGTGGACGGCCACAACGTTCGCAACGAGTGTAAGCTTGCGTAGAGAATTTCGCAGGGCGATGATTCTTAGCAATCATAGATTTTTTAGCCAATTGATTTACCTCCTAAATTATTTTGCAAAAGGCATTCCAAGACCTTTAAGCAATTCACGACCTTCTTCGTCAGTGTTAGCTGTAGTTACGATAACAATATCAAGACCACGTACTTTATCAACATCATCAAAGTTGATTTCTGGGAAGATCAATTGTTCTTTCACACCAAGTGTGTAGTTACCACGTCCGTCAAATGATTTTGTTGGAACACCGTGGAAGTCACGTACACGTGGAAGTGAAACAGTAACCAATTTATCTAAGAATTCGTACATACGTTCACCACGAAGGGTAACTTTTGCACCGATCGCTACACCTTCACGAAGACGGAAGCCAGCGATTGATTTCTTAGCTTTAGTAATCAATGGTTTTTGACCTGAAATAAGTGCCAATTCAGCAGCAGCTTTTTCAAGGTTTTTAGAATTATTTACAGCATCACCAACACCCATGTTAAGAACGATTTTCTCAACTTTTGGGACAGCCATAACTGAAGTGTAGTTGAATTTTTCAGTCAAAGCAGGAACGACTTCGTTAGTGTATTTTTCTTTTAAGCGATTTACCATTACTTATACTTTCTCCTTTCCTTCGTGATTAATCAAGCACTTCGCCTGATTTTTTGTTGTAACGAACTTTTTTGCCGTCTACAACTTTGTAACCAACACGTCCTGCTACACCATTTTTGTCAAGAACTTGTACGTTAGACACATGGATTGGTGCTTCTTTTTCTACGATAGCACCTTGAGGGTTTTCGTTGTTTGGTTTTTGATGTTTTTTAACAATAGCAACACCTTCGACAACAACTTTGTTGACTTTAGGAAGGGCTTTAAGAACTACAGCTTCAACGCCTTTGTCCTTACCAGCAATAACGCGAACTTTGTCGCCTTTTTTTACAAACATTTGGTTTTTCTCCTATTATTTCTTACGCCCTAATGGGCACCCTGCAAATGCAGGGGACTTAGTTTGTGTTTTTATTGATTAAAGTACTTCTGGTGCAAGTGATACGATCTTCATGAAGCCACCTTCACGCAATTCACGTGCAACAGGGCCGAAGATACGAGTTCCGCGAGGAGTTTTGTCATCACGGATGATTACTGCAGCGTTGTCATCAAATTTGATGTATGAACCGTCTGGACGGCGTGCACCAGATTTAGTACGAACAACAACAGCTTTTACGACATCACCTTTTTTAACAGCTCCACCAGGAGTAGCTTGTTTTACAGAAGCAACGATTACGTCACCGATGTTAGCGAATTTACGTCCTGAACCACCAAGAACTTTGATAGTCAAGATCTCACGAGCACCGCTATTATCAGCAACTTTCAAGCGAGTTTCTTGTTGAATCATTTCAATTTTCTCCTTTTAGTTTGATTAGATAATAACAGCTTCTTCCACTACTTCTACAAGACGGAAGCGTTTTGTAGCTGAAAGTGGGCGAGTTTCCATGATACGAACGATATCGCCTTCTTTAGCAACGTTGTTTTCATCATGTGCTTTGTATTTTTTAGAATAGTTGATACGTTTACCATAGACTGGGTGGTTACGTTTAGTTTCAACTACAACAGTGATTGTTTTATCCATTTTGTCAGATACTACACGTCCAACAAGGGTTTTACGTTGATTACGTTCCATTATTAGAATTTCTCCTTTCCCAATCTATTATTTCTTTTCAGATTGCACTGTTTTTACGCGTGCAATTTGTTTTTTAACTTCGTTCAAACGAGCAGTTTGATCAAGTTGACCTGCTGCAGCTTGGAAACGAAGATCGAAAAGTTCTTTCTTAAGTTCGTTTTCTTTCTTAGCAAGTTCTTCTTGAGAAAGACCACGAAGCTCTTTAACAAAATCTTTAATTTCTTGAAGTTTCATGATTTCTCCTTATTCTGCTTCACGTTTCACGAATTTAGTCTTAACTGGCAATTTGTGGCTAGCAAGACGAAGTGCTTCACGTGCAACTTCTTCAGATACACCAGCGATTTCAAACATCACTTTACCACGTTTAACTGGTGCTACCCAACCCTCAGGTGCCCCTTTACCAGAACCCATACGTACACCGATAGCTTTAGCAGTGTATGATTTGTGTGGGAAGATTTTAATCCAGACTTTACCACCACGTTTCATGTAACGAGTCATTGCGATACGGGCAGCTTCGATTTGACGGTTTGTGATCCAGTGACTAGTAGTAGCTTGAAGACCGTATTCACCGAATGCGACTTCTTTACCACCTTTAGCTTCACCGCGCATTTTTCCACGGAATTCGCGACGGTGTTTAACACGTTTAGGTACTAACATTTGTTATTTGCCTCCTTTAGTGTTTTTACGAGCCGGAAGAACTTCACCACGGTAGATCCAAACTTTAACACCAAGTTTACCGTAAGTAGTGTCAGCTTCTTCCCAAGCGTAGTCAATATCTGCACGAAGTGTGTGAAGTGGAACAGTTCCTTCTGAATAACCTTCACTACGAGCGATATCAGCACCGTTCAAACGACCAGATACTTGAGTTTTAATACCTTTAGCACCTGCACGCATTGTACGTTGGATAGCTTGTTTTTGAGCACGACGGAAAGCAACACGTTGTTCAAGTTGACGTGCAATGTTTTCACCAACAAGGTGTGCGTCCAAATCAGGTTGTTTGATTTCAACGATGTTGATGTGAACTTGTTTTCCGGTCAATTTGTTAAGTTTAGCGCGAAGAGCGTCAACATTAGCTCCACCTTTACCGATAACCATACCTGGTTTAGCAGTGTTAAGTGAAACAATTACTTTATTTACAGCACGTTCGATTTCAATACGTGAAACTGAAGCGTCTGCCAATTCTGTTTGAATGAATTTGCGGATTGCAAGATCTTCATGAAGGTAATCCGCGTATTCTTTTTCAGCATACCATTTCGCATCCCAATCACGGATGATTCCGACACGCATACCAATTGGATGTACTTTTTGACCCACGATTTTACCTCCTTATTTTTCTGACACAACTACTGTGACGTGAGTTGTGCGTTTGTTGATTGGTGAAGCTGAACCTTTAGCACGTGGACGGAAACGTTTCATAGTTGGTCCTTCGTTTGCGAAAGTTTCAGATACTACCAAGTTAGCTTTTTCCAAACCAAAGTTGTTTTCTGCGTTAGCGATAGCAGAGTTAAGAACTTTTTCAACTACGCGAGCTGCTTTGTTTGGAGTGAATTTCAAGATTGCGATTGCGTCAGCAACATTCTTACCACGGATAAGATCAAGTACAAGACGTGTTTTACGAGGTGAAACACGGACTGTACGAGCCATTGCCTTAGCTGAAGTAATTTCTGCCATTGTGTCCTCCTCCTATTAACGACGTGTTTTCTTATCGTCAGCTGCGTGACCTTTGTAAGTACGAGTTGGTGCGAATTCACCAAGTTTGTGACCTACCATGTCTTCTTGAATGTAAACTGGTACGTGTTTACGTCCATCATAAACTGCGATTGTATAACCGATGAAACTTGGGAAAATCGTTGAACGACGTGACCAAGTTTTAATTACTTTTTTCTTTTCGTCATTTGCTTGAGCTTCAACTTTTTTCATCAAATGCTCATCGACGAAAGGTCCTTTTTTAAGACTACGTCCCATTTTGTAGTTTTCTCCTTTAAAATATAGTACCACAGCGGCCTGTGTGCAAAATGCACACTACCGAGCTGGCGGATGATTATTTAACTAAGCGACTGAATTATTTATCGTTACGACGACGAACAATAAGTTTGTCAGATTTAGCTTTTTTGTTACGAGTTTTAAGACCAAGCGCAGGTTTACCCCAAGGAGTAGATGGCGCTTTACGTCCAACTGGTGCTTTACCTTCACCACCACCGTGCGGGTGATCATTAGGGTTCATTACAGAACCACGAACTGTAGGACGGATACCCATCCAACGGCTACGACCAGCTTTACCAAGGTTTACAAGTGATTGTTGTTCGTTACCAACTGTACCGACTGTAGCACGGCAAGTGCCAAGAATCATACGAACTTCGCCTGATTGAAGACGAACAAGCACGTATTTACCTTCTTGACCAAGAACTTGTGCAGAAGCACCAGCAGCACGGATCAATTCAGCACCTTTACCTGGTTGAAGTTCGATATTGTGAATAACTGTACCAACAGGGATGTTAGCAAGCGGAAGAGCGTTACCAACTTTGATATCTGCATCTGGACCTGAAACGATACGTTGACCAACTTCAAGACCTTTAGGTGCAAGGATATAAGCTTTCACACCGTCAGTGTAATGTACAAGAGCGATGTTAGCTGTACGGTTTGGATCATACTCAATAGTTTTTACAACTGCTTCAACACCATCTTTGTTACGTTTGAAGTCAATCAAACGGTAGTGACGTTTGTGACCGCCACCTTGGTGACGTACAGTGATGCGACCGTTGTTGTTACGACCAGCTTTGTTTTTAAGTGAAACAAGCAATGATTTCTCAGGAGTGCTTGTAGTGATTTCAGCAAAATCCAAAGAAGTCATATTACGACGACCATTTGTCGTTGGTTTATAAGCTTTAATACCCACGTTATTTCCTCCTTAGATTATTCAGCTTCAGCTGCAAACAACTCGATTGCTTTAGAATCAGCTGTAAGAGTGATGATAGCTTTTTTAGTTTTTGAAGTGAAACCAGTGTAACGACCAACACGTTTTGCTTTTGGTTTAACTGTTACAGTGTTCACGTTTGCAACTTTAACTCCATCAAAAGCAGCTTCAACAGCTTGTTTGATCAAAAGTTTGTGCGCACGAGAGTCAACTTCGAATGTATATTTACCTGCTTCGAGGTCGTACATTGATTTTTCAGTGATTACTGGTTTTTTGATTACGTCGTACAAATTCATTATGCAAGAACCTCCTCGATTGTAGAGATTGCTTCTTTAGTAACAAGAAGTTTGTCGCTGTTTACGATATCAAGAACACTTGCAGTTGTTGCAGTTGCAACTTTAACGTTTGGAAGGTTACGTGCAGAAAGAGCTGCAAATTCGTTTCCTTCTTCAAGGATTACAAGTACTTTTGAGTCAACGTTAAGAGCTGAAAGTACGTTTGCGAATTCAGCAGTTTTTGGAGCTGCAAATGAAAGGCTTTCTACAGCTACAAACTTATCTTCAGCAACTTTAGCTGAGTAAACTGATTTCAACGCAAGGCGACGAACTTTTTGTGGAAGTTTGTATCCGTATGAACGTGGAGTTGGTCCGAAGACTACACCACCACCACGCCATTGTGGTGAGCGGATAGACCCTTGACGAGCACGTCCAGTCCCTTTTTGACGCCATGGTTTACGACCACCACCAGATACTGCAGAGCGGTTTTTAACTGCGTGAGTACCTTGGCGAAGGCTAGCGCGTTGGCTGATAACGACATCAAATACTACTGATTCGTTTGGTTCGATACCGAAGATAGCATCATTCAACTCAACTGAGCTAACTTCTTTACCAGTTTGGTCAAATAGTTTTACGTTTGCCATTTTAACTGTTTTCTCCTTTCTTATTATTTAGCAGCCTTAACTGCTGATTTGATAGTGATAAGAGATTTCTTAGCACCTGGTACGTTACCTTTGATAAGAATAACGTTTTTCTCTGGGATAACTTGGACAACTTCAAGGTTTTGGATTGTCACACGGTTACCACCCATACGTCCTGCCAAGTGTTTGTTTTTGAAAACACGGTTAGGCGCAACAGGTCCCATAGAACCTGGACGACGGTGATAACGAGAACCGTGAGCCATTGGTCCACGAGCTTGACCGTGGCGTTTGATAACACCTTGGAAACCTTTACCTTTAGATGTACCAGTTACATCAACAACATCTCCAGCTTCGAATGTATCAACTGTGATTTCTTGACCAACTTCTAAGCCTTCAATATTTTTGAATTCACGAATGAAGCGCTTAGGAGCTGTGTTAGCTTTTGCTACATGGCCTTTGGCAGGTTTGTTGCTCAATACTTCACGTTTGTCATCAAAACCAACTTGAACTGCTTCGTAACCGTCTGTTTCAACAGTTTTCACTTGAAGCACAACGTTTGGAGTTGCTTCGATGACAGTAACAGGGATAAATTCACCAGATTCAGTGAAGATTTGAGTCATTCCCACTTTTTTCCCTAAGATTCCTTTTGTCATGAGAGAATATTTCCTTTACTTTATTTATTTAAAAAGTTTTTAATGAGCGTTTTTTATGCTCAAAAAAGTTTTTAACGAGCGTTTTTTGTGCTCAATCATCAAATCCTTATTAGAGTTTGATTTCTACGTTAACACCACTTGGAAGATCCAATTTCATCAAAGCGTCAACTGTTTTTTGAGTTGGGTTGATGATATCGATCAAGCGTTTGTGAGTACGCATTTCAAATTGTTCGCGTGAATCTTTGTATTTGTGAGTCGCACGAATAACTGTATACAAGCTACGTTCAGTTGGAAGTGGAACTGGTCCAGCAACTGTTGCACCTGTACGTGTTGCAGTTTCAACAATTTTTTCTGCCGCTGTATCAAGTGTACGATGTTCGTATGCTTTCAAACGGATACGGATTTTTTTATTTGCCATCTTTTTCTCCTTTTCGTCTATTTAAGATAATAGGCTAGCTCCTCAAGAAAACCAACACGCTTTTGCGTGGCAATGCAACCGAGCGTGTCGCAACCTCTTGTATCATAGCTAAAGTTACTGTATTTACAGCACCAGTATATAATATCAGATTTGAAAAGAGTTTGCAAGGTTTTTACCGTGTTTTTTAGCTTTTTTTTCCAAGAAAATGCTTTCTGGTACTACCAATAGTTTAAGCATTAGCAAAAAAATCAGGCAATCACCTGATTTCTTACATATATGATTAGCAAAAAGCACTTAATAGGAAGAAACTATCTTTGGAATAAAAAGATGTTATTTATTTCCTGATTCTAGGATTAATTTTTTGAGGACAGAACCTAATAAAAAGATTTGAATTGAAAACGCCATTGGAAAATTAAATGTTAGCGTGGTTAAAACCGTTGGAATGAAATTTCCCTATGGATGCTTAAATAAAATAGATGAAACAACCGCCATACTTGGACAGATCACACAGACTGTGCAAATCCTTCGTATCGTTGGTCGCATGAACGCAGGAATTTCTTCAGGCTTTGCCAGCATTGACATCAAGCGAACTGCAATTGATCCACCGAAGCATTCTTGAATGAGAAAACGGTGGTTGTAATCCACCACACTTCTTTCAATACGTCCAAAACTAAACCATAATTGGCACCGCCGTTATTAAGTGATAAATTGTAATATTCCATGCAAAAACTCATGGCAAATGCCATTGATAAAGAAAAGACAAACTCTCTTATTTTACTTACGTTCATTTCTTCCCTCCTCATAACTTATATTACCAAAAAATAAAATCGGAAACAATTCCGTTTTTAGAGCAAGCTATTCCTAAAATGAATCATTTTAAACAATAAAGGAGTGGGCAAAACCACTCCTCTATCGTTGAACAAATTCTAAAAAGTGACTGGCTGCTTTTGATAACAGGGCACTTTTCTTGTAATAAATGACAATTTCTGTCTCGATATGCGGAAGAACAGGCACTAGTTTCACCAGATTCCGCGTATTGATATAGGAAATAGGTTTTGCCATTAAGAGCGAAATGCCCATTCCTTTACTAACAAGATCAATAATATTTTCAGCACGCTTTCCCGTATAAGCAATTGATGGCGTAAAGCCAGCTTGACGACAAGCTTGAAGCGAAATGTTATACATGACAGAATGAGGAGGTAAGAATAAAAATTCTTCATTTTTCAATTCCGACAAGTCAATCAGAGCTTGGTTAGCCAAGGGGTGTTCATTTGGTAACACCGCAACCAAATGATCCGTCGTGAAAGGAATAACGGCAAAATCATCCAAATCCTCTATAACTTCTTTTTGACCTGACAATCGACGAATAAAAATCAAATCACAGTCATCATTTCGAAGTTTCTGTTTAAGTTGTTCAGTCTCCCCCTCAATAATACTCAGATTAATTTTTACATTCGCTTTTTTAAAATCAATGAGCATATCTGTAATGCCATAAGAAGCCATAAGAGGAATTGTTCCGATTATCAAACTTTGCTCTTCAGCTTCCTTGAGATTAATAAGTGCTGTATGACATTGGTGCTGGACATCAATTAGCCGTTGAGCGTATTTGAGAAACACTTTTCCTGCTTCATTGAGTTTAACTTGACGTGTCGTTCGGTCAAATAGAGTTGTTCCAAGTTCAGCTTCCAAAGATTTAATATGTTTTGACAAGCTAGATTGCGAAATGAATAAATTCTCCGCTGCTTCTAGATAATTTTCTGTCTTTGTTAAGGCAATAAATTCTTTCACATGATTCAGTTCCATAGCGTTACTTCCTGAAATAAATTCTTTATTGTAGCATAACAAAAATCACAAAACTTTTCTAATAATTATTTTTTTAAATTAGGTTGTGTCAATTGCTTCATATATTTCTTGTAAAGGGAATATAGGAAAAGCCAACGGAAAATATTATCCGCCAATGTTGCCAGCCACACACCTGTCAAACCAAGGTTTAGGCTAACTCCCAACACGTACCCTGAAATCATTCGAATGACCCACATTCCAAACGTTGTGGCGTAAAATGGAAGTTTTGCATTGCCCAAACCTTGCCATGCTGCTGTATAAATAAGTGTTCCTGCTGTCGCTGGACCACCAACAAAAGAATAAAACAACACAACAAGGCTAGCTGTTAGCGCTGTTTGATTGGTCGTAAAAAGATAAGTCAAATGACTACCAAATACGTAAACCAAAGTACCGACACAAAGCATCATCATCGTCGAAATCAAATACGAATCACGTACCAGTTGTTTAATATCTTTGGTATTTTTTTGTCCAAGGCTATGTGCTACAAGAATAACAGTTGCTGTCGCAACACCCATTCCTGGCATGTAATTAAACTGCGTCAAGGTTTCCCCAATGGCATTTCCTGCAACGACTTTTGTACCAAATTTGACAATAATCGCAACGATAACCACATCACCAGCACGCATCATTAGACGTTCACCAGCCGCAGGCAAGGCGATTGTCAACAAATCACTATCCAAATGCCATTTTATCGTTTTTAAAATATTGCCCATCGGCAATTGACTTGCTAACAACAACGTACCCATAAAACGTGACAAGACCGTTGAGCAAGCAACACCAGCAATACCCCAGTGAAAAACAAAAACAGATACCGCAGAAAAAATCGCATTTAAAACATTGCTCAATAAGCTAACATACATTGGTAACTGTGGTTTGCCTAAAGCACGCAAAAACGCGCTCAGCGTTGTCATCAAACCAAGACTAACAATCAAACCACCAACAATCGCCAAATACAGACCACCTGCTTGTGTGACTGTTGTTTCTGTTCCTAGCCAATGAAGAATTGTTTTTCCAAAAAGCAAGGAAAAAACCCCTAGAACTAAACTGAGACCTAGTGTTATCAAAATCGCCTCAGACTGATATTGCACCGTCTTTTCATTATTTTTTTCACCACGACTTTTAGCTACCAGACTTGAAACCGCAGCTCCGAGAGCAACGAAAATAGCTTGATAAATTGTAATAATATTATTAGCAACAGAGACACCTGAAACGGCAATCAAACCAACCTGAGCAACAAGGTAGTTGTCAACCACTCCCATCAGCATCTGCAGCAAATTTTCCATCATAGCAGGAAAAGCCAAGTGAATAATTTTCTTTGTTTGTTTCATACCCTTATCGTAACAGAAAGAAAAGCTGAGAACCAGCCTCAGCTTCTACTTTTATAAATTTAAAGTCCTAAATAATTTTCAACTGCTTTTTGCATATCACCTGTTGCCACAACCGTTTTGTGACGAACCTCAGCTGTTTCAAGTCCATTGACAGCTTTTGGAATGGCAACACCTGATAACTTTTCAAGTTCCTTAACAGCAACAAAATCATCTGCAGGTGCTTGTCCACTAACAGCTTCAACTGCCACACGTGGGAATTTATATGGACTTGCTGTTGAAGCAATCACAGTTGGTGTTTTATCACCTGTGCGCTCTGCGTATTTTTCATAAACAGCTGACGCAACTGCCGTATGTGGGTCCTCGATGTAATCAGATGCTTCATAGACACGTTTGATTTCAGCAGATGTTTCAACTTCTGTTGCATAACCTGCTTCAAATAAATCAAGAATCGATTGGTCAACATCAGGAAGTGTGTATTCGCCCTCTGAAACCAATTGTTCCATCAATGCTTTCGTCTTAGCAGCATCATTTCCCAACAAATGGAAAATCAAACGTTCCAAGTTAGATGATACCAAGATATCCATTGAAGGACTTGTTGTGACTTTAAACTCACGTTTTTTATCATAAGTCCCTGTTGTGAAGAAGTCTGTTAAAACTTTGTTTTCATTTGAAGCACAAATTAATTTACCAACTGGGACACCGATTTGACTTGCGTAGTAAGCTGCTAGAATGTTACCAAAGTTTCCTGTTGGAACTGTAAAGTTTACTTTATCGCCTGTTTTAATATGACCAGCTTTAACAAGTTGTGCATAAGCATAAACATAATAAACAACTTGTGGTACCAAACGACCAACATTCATTGAGTTGGCTGATGAAAATTGTGTCTTGTGCGCAAGCAATTTTTCACGCAAATCAACATCGTTAAACATACGTTTGACATCTGTTTGCGCATCATCAAAGTTACCAGTAATAGCTACAACGTGTGTGTTGTTACCAGTTTGTGTTGTCATTTGAAGTTCTTGAATTTTGCTGACACCGTCTTTGGGATAGAAAACAATGATTTCTGTTCCTGGGACATCTGCAAAACCAGCCATTGCAGCTTTACCAGTATCACCTGATGTCGCTGTCAAAATCACGATTTTGTTATCAACGCCTTGTTTTTTAGCTGACGTTGTCAAAAGGTATGGCAAGATTGACAATGCCATGTCTTTAAAGGCAATCGTTGACCCATGGAAAAGTTCAAGATTATATTGGTCACCCAATTTAACCAGCGGTGCGATTTCTGGTGTATCAAATTTAGCATCGTAAGCAGAATCAATACAGTAAGCCAATTCTTCTTCTGTGAAATCGTCTAAAAATGCAGACAATACAAGCTTAGCCACTTCTTGGTAAGATGCGTCTTTTAAAGTTTCAAAATCCAATGCCACTTCTGGAAGTGAGACAGGGGTAAATAAACCACCGTCAGTTGCCAATCCTTGTAAGATAGCTTGACTAGCAGTTACTTTGTTATTTTCATCACGAGTTGATTGGTAAATTAACGTCATCACAAATTCCTCATATGTATAGATAGTCTTTTGTCCATTTTACCATAATTATCAGAAAATTTATACAAATTTATGACAATTATCGAAAAAACACCCGTACAGGTGCTTTACTTTCTTATTTTCCCCAACGTGAATCAACACCAGCAATAGAAATCCAGACGCTTGCCAAGACGTCGTAGAACACATTAGCCACTTTTCTTTCTCCTTCCTTACGTTTTATGTTACTTGTATTATAACGCTTCAAATCTGATATGTAAAGGGTTTCTAAAACTTTTTTGATGTTATTATTTCTTACATAAAATGATAGAAAATTGACGTTTTGAACAAGAAAAAACCAACCGAAGTTGGTTTCTGAAACAAACTAAGAATCCGACTCTCCTTTGGCTGGATTTTTAGCGGATTTTTCAATTGCTTTTTGAATCGTTTTAACATAAAGGTCTGCACCAGTCGTATCACTATCACTGTAATGCACGCCATCAGTACCACTCCAGATTTCTGGGTGTTTAGTTGCTGCTTTATACCAATCTGCCACCGTAACATAATTATAAGTATCAGCCAAAGTTAGCTCATAATCACGAACTTCTTTGACTTGAGCTTCATTATTAGCATTGTAAGGTGTCACAATAATCAAACGATAGCCATCTGGCAGAGCATCAATAAACTGCTGCAAATCTTCTTGGTAATTATCTAACGAATTAACCCCCACCGCAAGAACTGTTGTTTGCGATAATGTTCCGCTTGAAATTTCATTCTGGAAAATCTCAAAAGCATCATCAAAGCTTCGGCTAACTGCAGCGTCAACTTGAGCATCTGGAAGTAAGCTTGAAAATGAAGCACTTGAGCGAAGAGCTACGGAATCTCCAATGACAGTAACATCACTTAAAGCCGTTGCATCCCCAGCAGTTATAGTATGTGTCCGATTCAAATTAGTCTGTGCTTGCTGGAGCGAATTCACCAAAAGACTTGTCTCAAAATCACCAACAGCTGGAGAAATGATAATGGTCACAATTGTCACCAAACCAAGCAAAACTCCTCCACCATAAAGCCATTTTTGATAAGGATGCAAATCTAAATTCAAGCCAAGCAATTTGACAGACTTGCCAGCAAGAAATGGCTCCAATACATAATAAGACAGCGTTGAAAATATCAATGAAAAGATAACCGTTACCAATACTGCTAAACCATTTGACATTAGTTGCGCAAAGATAATGTAAAACGGCCAATGGAAAAGATAAACACCATAACTAACATCTGCCAAATAGTTGATAATAGCGGGCTCTTTGGCATTAGGTGTTTGGTCATTTAGCACACGCGCCGCATAAATCATCACCGTTGCAAATAAACTTGCTAATACAAAGCCAAACAAATATGTGATTCGTTGGTCAAATTTCAAAGCAAATGTCAACAGTAGCAACAAAGCAAAGCTTAGCACCATTGTCAAAATACTGCGTTTTGTTGACCAGAGACGAATATTCTTTTTGAAACGAGCCGTTGTTTCTCGAATTCCTGTCATCGTTGCCACCATGGCTCCTAAGAAAAACGGAAAACTATGGGACAGAGATGAAAAGTAAATTGTCGAAACGTTGTCAACAAAAAATACTCGGATAAACATTGATAGGAAACTTCCAGCAAAAAATGCTACAGAAATTGCAAAAATCAAACTACGGAATTTTGCTACGTTATCATGGTGTTTTCCCAAAAACCAAACCAAAAATCCCCAAATCAAATAAAAATGCATCTCAATTGCCAAACTCCATGTATGAACAAAGAGATGTGGGATAAATTGCGTTTCGTAGTTACCACCTGTGATAATTTCATAAAAATTCGTTGTAAATCCTACTGCTGCCGCAATTTGACTGCCAATGCTTGCCACGTAGTCTTTACGTACCAAGTAAGTAAACGGCATAACAATAAGAATCATCAACACCAAGGGAGGCACGATACGATAAAAACGCCTCTTGTAAAATCCTAAAAGATCAATTTTCTTGTTTTTCGAATATTCATCAATCAGTAAAGCCGTAATCAAATATCCTGAAAATGTAAAGAAAATATCAACACCAATAAAACCGCCTGGAAAAGCTGTTTTAAAGAAATGATAGAGTAAAACGAGCAAGAGCCCCGTCACCCTAACCATTGAAAACCATTTTATTCTCATTTTTGAAAAATCCCCTGTTTAAAGGTTCCTGTATATACCTCTCCATTTTGCGCTGTCAAAGTTCCTTGACCATCTGGCTGACCGTCTTTAAATTCTCCTTGATATGTCCACCCAGAATTTGAGGTAAAAGTTCCTTGACCTTCAAAAACACCATCTACAAAATTACCTTCATAGGTATCACCATTTTCATAAGTCAATTTTCCCTGACCATTCATACGGTGATTAACAACATAGCCTGTGTAGGTTATTTTACCATTGTCGTAGGTTAACGTTGTTTTAGATTTCATTGATAGCGTAAAAACGGATAAACCACAGATGATAAGAATCACAGCCGTTAAGAGTTCTATGCACCCTCGGGTTATTTTTATTTTTTTCATTTTTGCTCAACTTCTCTTTTAAGAATTTTTTAGACGCGCTAGCCATTGTTCACAACCACGCTTAACCAAATCATAGGTCGCATCAAAATCACCTGTAAACCAAGGATCTGGTACACCACCTTTTACAAAAAGAAAGATTTTGTCATCATACTTTCCTTGTGACATATGTTTCAAATCTGCAACATTTTCCATATCCATACCAATAATAACATCAAAATCATAAAAATCTTTGCGCGAAATCTGTTGAGATGACTTGTGTTTGTCGTAACTAATGTTATGTTTTTTAAAAATACTTTGTGTTCCATGATGAATGGGATTACCATGTTCCCAGCCAGAAGTTGCACGGCTTTCAATCAACCAGCCTTCAGTACCAGCCAAATCTTTCATTACAAATTCAGCCATTGGACTACGACAAATATTTCCTAGACAAACAAAACATACTTTTTTCATTTTCTCTCCCTACGTAGTCAATAACTCATTTATTAAAAACTTCTTTTATCATTATAACAAAAAATAGAGCCTTATCACACGACAAATACTCTGACTTCTATTTTTATTTTTAAGAAAACCCGTGGTGCTAGTTCATTTCAAAATACACTAAAAAGCCCAAATGGACTATACTGTAAGTGATGAAACATACAGGAGGTTAGTCCAAATGAGCCACTTACAGTATACTGCTAAATCTCATCATTTGCAATGGAATGTACCCCAATTATCACAAATTTGTCATCACTTCTACCAAAACTACTGTCCAGACTCCTTCAAACATCGTCGTAATGTTAGTTTAGCCAAAGTTTCAGATGAATCAATTCTTGTCTTGCTTTTGTTACAAGCTGAACTAGGCCTAACGTCACAGCGTCATTTTTACAGCATCTGCCACCTCTTTCCTTGTGGGCAGCTACTAGAAAGAAGTCGTTTCAATCGTCGGTCAAAACAATTGATTTGGCTCATCCAATTAATCCGAAAAGCTATGAGTGAAATGCTTCCATCTGATAAACTAGCCATTATAGATAGTTTTCCTTTGCCACTTTGTCAACCTGTTCGCAATCACAGAGCTACCATTTTTAAAGGATTAGCCGATATTGGCTATAACGCCTCTAAACATCTTTGGTTCTACGGCTTCAAAGTTCATATGCTGGTGACCTTATCTGGTTATATTCTGAACTATGTTGTCACACCAGCCTCTGTCCATGATATCAAGGTGGTTTATGAACTATTAGAGGGATGTAAGCAATCGGTTATCTTAGGTGATTTAGGCTACCTGAGCAGTGAACTCAAGAAGGACTTAGAACAACAAGGTTACCATCTATGGACGCCATTTCGTAAAAACATGACAGGAGCCGAAGAACATAACAATTGGAAAGTGATGACCATGAGACGAACTATTGAAACACGTTTTTCTGAACTGTGTCGTCTCTTTAACATTGAACATACATTAGCTAGAAGCCTAGCCGGACTACAGTTACGAATTGAACAAATTATTCTAGCTCATAACTTACGCTATTTTGAAATGAACTAGCACCACGGAT
>NZ_NETH01000033.1 GCF_003337175.1 Streptococcus gallolyticus | reverse complement strand
CCAAGTCCTGCTAAAACAAGAAAACTATAATCCTGTTTTGCAAGGATTAACTGAAATCAGAAACCCAGACAAAACAATGTCTGTTAAAGACGCTATTCGCTTTGCACAGCAACACGGATTCAACGTCAGTTAATTTTTTAAAATCCGGTTGCAAGACCTCTTTTTAGTGTACTCAAAATTTGGGAAAACAATATCTTATTCAATTTTTACTCTTTTCAAACTTTCACTCCTTTGATCTTTATGGCTACATTTTAGCATTTTTTGAAACCGATTTCAACATATTTTTTCAAATATCTTTATTTTTTTTTATTTTTTGTCATATTTTACCATATTTTTGGATAAAGTCTGTTAAGTTTTTAAGAGGAACAGTAACTAATACATCTATAGAGTATATCGGTCATTAAGGAAGGATATGGTAGCGCTAGACCATAGATTTATTGTGAGTTTCTCATTCTTAATTTCATTTTATACAGTATTGAACTTACAATAATGTTTTCAATAAAGTGCTACTTCGCTCTGGTTAAGTGTTGGGAGAGCCTATTTCTAGTTTAGTAGGGATAACGTCTAAAACGGCAAAATATTTCATTTGGAAGTTTTCTTAAAACAGATTGATGACTTGGTTCGCTACCAAAATATTTTTATCAATTTTATTAATTGGGATGAATTAGAAACATTCCTTTAGGTAATATTCTTTATAAAATAGTTAAGCACAGAATGAAGAACCAACCTTTTTTGGTAATTTTCTTCAATCTTTTTTCTTTTGATAAAAAGAAAAGTCCTATATTCTAAAATTTATAATAATCTCCTGAAGCAAATCCCTAGCTAATCTTTATCTATGATTCAAGATATAGGTTAATGTCTAACTGTTTTTTATTTTGTTCTCAAAAGTAAGTAAAACTAAGAACGAAATAAAGGATTCAGACTGGCCAAGTCTAAGTTATACTAAAACCATTAAAGTTACAGCAAGACTTTGATGGTTAACGGTTAGCTAGCTGCACAATTAGTCTAACCCACTTCATCAGGAAGTTGCTGATTCCTGATGTCCTATGAAAGGAAGATTCTATGAAAACTAATAATCGTAAAGGTGGCTATTCAGCCAATACCGCTAATAACTATATTGACCACAAACAAGCCATCTACTGCTTAAGCACTGAATTGGAAGCTCAAATCAAATTTGAAGACGGTCAACCAACGGGTGAGATTATCGCCTATAAAGCTTGGTTCACACAAAAGGGACTGCCACCTTTTCAAGTGAAGTTTCCATCTGAAACGCTTCCAGACTATATGGCTGTGGTTACTTTTGACACCCTTGAAACCTGTGAAGTGGACTATAATGTCTACTTCCGTGCCTAAAACCGTAAGGAGGTCAACTAGATGATACCACTGCCTCAAAAAGCATTGTCCTGCAGAGCCTAAACATGGCGTTAGGCTTGCTCATGTAGGGGGAAACGTCCTATACCAATTCATTTACCATTACGATTTTTGAAGATGGGTTTGTGTTTATTCCACGGTTAGCAGCAGGCTATCTAATTGATGATGACCTCTATCAGAAGATTTTCTTAATCGCTAATGCCGCTCTCTATCCCCGCTACACGCTACTTAAGCAAAATTCAGCCTACTTCATTGCGCTTGATACCGATGACATTCATGTGCAACGGGACTCTTCTTCCCGTGGAAAAAAGGGATTTCAGAACGCCTTGTTATTCCTGATTTAGAAACCTTTACTAGCCATCAAAAAGGAAATACCATTCCCATAATGAAAAACCTCACCATTGACTACGATAAAGTAACACACCTAGCCATTGCAGGAAATTCTAGTTCTGGTAAGTCCTATGCACTGACTTACTTTTTGAGCCTTCTGAACCGTTTCTCTGACCTGATTGATTGTTGACCCTAAGTTCGATACGCTTTCTCGCTGGGCATGTGAAAAGGTGATTCCCGTCATTCATTCCCAACAAAATCGCTCTAAATCAGATTTTGTATCGGAAATCAATGAAAGCTTAAGTGATTGCCTTAACCTCATTCAAAAGCGCCAAGCTATTCTCTACGATAACCCAGACCATGCTTTCGATCACTTGACGATTGTCATTGATGAAGTCTTAGCTCTGTCAGAAGGGGTGAATAAAGCCATCAAAGAGTCATTCTTCCTTTTGTCTCAAATCGCACTCTTAGGACGAGCAACAAAAGTTCATTTATTACTCGTTAGTCAACATTTTGACCACACCTCTATACCAATTTCTGTGCGAGAACAACTGAATGTACTGATTCAAATTGGAAATGTATCTAAGAAGACGGTTCAATTTCTCTTTCCAGACCTAGACCCTGAAGGAATTATCTTTCCCATTGGTAAAGGGACAGGACTGATTCAAATCATTGACAATGAGCACCCCTGCTCCCACTCCTCTGCCCAACCTATTACACGAAGAAAGGGATTCTCTAATGAAACGCAATTTCTTTCAACTCACTTTTAATCCCATACTAACCCTTAGCTGCTTCAGTATATTTTGCTTTATGCTAAACCTCGGTCTAGTCATGATAAGCTATTCTATTGATGCCAATGACCTAGCAAGTCTTGCTATCTTCTCTTGGTTTCAAGCTAAGCTAACCCTCATTACCCCTTATGTTAATCAGCTCACCAAATTAACAGGGATAATAGCGCTTAGCTGTCTGGCATTTGAGGGGCTTCATCGAATTGTCAACGAGTCTCTGTGGAATTACCTCACCTCCATTTATCAAACCTTAAGGCTGCGACAGTTTTTAAAACAAGACAACCAGTTTGAACCGCTGTTAACAGCTGACACCCAAACTGTGACACATACTAACCCGATCTTAAAAGTCTTTAACCAGTCTGTCTCCAAGTGTGTGGTGGATATCCGAAAAGAGGCCGTAACGGTATTGTTACGCCTTCCAAGAACGCAACAAGCTCAGAAAGTATTAAAAGCAATGGAAGAAGATATCAAAGAAGAGATTGCCAATCGTTATCCTCATTACTATTTCTCGGCGCCTAATCGGGTAGGCAATCAGCTCTGGTTTATCGGAACAAGACGGTAGTAAGGAAAAGGTAGGGCTTGGTTCACGAAGTGAAGACCAACTGCCCTACCTTTTCAAAAGTTGTTAACGGTATCATGGGGCTACTACGACCCCCATGATACCAATAATCAATAATCACGATTTTTTTGAAAAAACCTACCAAAATTACCTAAAAATTCTCCTAATAGAAACGAGGTAACTGCCTATGGCCAACGAAAAACGCTCCAACAAATGGGCTTTCTTGCTCTACCAAGAAAGTGCCCCTGAAAATTATTTAGCCATTCTGGAAGACATGCATATCCCTTTGTCCTCAGTCCTTGGCATGATAAAGATGTTAATAAAGAGACTGGCGAATTCAAAAAGGCTCACAAACATGGTGCTCTCTACTTTGATTCTCTTAAAAGCTACTCCCAAGTTTCGGAATTAGTAACCATTCACCTAAACACTCCAGCACATGTGGAAGTGATTATGTCACCTAAAGGCATGTATGAATATTTCACTCATGCCGAAAATCCTGAAAAGACTCTCTATGATATCAATGATATTGAATCAGGTTGTGGCTTTGATTTAGACAAATTTCTCATCACTAATAACTCAGATGACTTTCTGACACTAGTGATTGATATGATTGAAGAGCACAATTTCTTAGAATTTAACAACTTAGTTCATTATGTACGGACAGAAAACCCAAAACTACTGAGTTTAATTATGGATAAGACTTACTTTTTTGCTAAATATTTAGATTCAAGAAGACATGATAAAAATAAAAAGGAGGAAGAACATGCAAGTCATTTTACCAGATGAACAAATCCATCAAATTCAATTATTAATGAGCCAACTCATCGAAAACGAGCTTGAGAACAAATTAAATCATAGTAATATCAAAAGTCCATTTTTAAATAAACAACAAACCTGTGCATACCTAGGAATCTCTAACAATACACTTGATGCTTGGATACAAAAAGGGCTACCAATGATTCGAATCGGAAAAACTGTCCGCTTTGATAAAGCCAAACTCAATCACTGGTTACAAAATCAGTAGCATTATAACCGTGGTTTGATATAATTAATCCACGGTATTTTTCTAGCTCAATTCAAGAAAAGGAGAATACTATGTCAATTACAAAAACTAAAAATGGAACTTATCGTCTACGTATCTATATTCCAGAAGAAGCTAGAGCTTCACTTGGAATTGATAAAAAAGTGATTGAAAGACGTTTTAAACTAAGGCGTGAAGCTAAAAAATACGAACTAGAATTACAAAATAAAATTGATAAGATTCTAAGCGGCGATTCCGTATCACAACTTGAAAAAACTGGCTCTATCCAATTCAAAGAGTTTTATCATCATGTTTGGTGGGAATCTTACAAAGCAGGTCAGACAACTTCGACAATAAAACCGCCGTCACAAGCTACTATTGACGGTACAGAAATTGTCTTTAGAAAACATATCCTACCCTTGCTTGGAAATTATTCTATTGATTTTCTCAATCAAAATAAACAAGTTGTTTTGAACCTATTGACCCAAAAAGCAGAAGAATATGCCAACTTCAAAGTCATCAGAAGTTATGTTAACTCTATTTTTGATTGGGCTGAGGAATTAGAATATGTCGAAACCAATCGTCTCTCTAAAACCATTAGCCGTATTAAGGCAACTAAAAAAATCAAACTACAAGAGGCTAAAAATGATGACGATTTGTATCTGTCACAATCAGAACTACAAACATGGTTCACAGCTTTTGAAGAAGATTTAGAAAATGACAAACTTCTATTCAAAGATTATGTGTTATTCTATACAACTTTTTTCTTAGGAGATAGAAAATCTGAAAGCTACGCCTTACAATGGAAGCACATTAACCTAAAGAAACAAGAAATTCAGTTAGTGAAAGCCTTGGATAAGTATAAAAATCCAAAATCAACTAAGGGTAATAAAAAGACGACTTTCCATATTCCTATTGAGCTAGCTGATTTACTTCGTGCTTGGAAAAAGCAATAAAAATTGGAATTAGCAAAATTCAATATTATTCAATCTGATGAACAGTATGTCTTTACTTATATTGACACAAAAGAAAACGTTAATGGTCCCTTACATGCTGATCATCTTAATAATAATAAGATGAAGTCAGTCGAACGCCGTCATAAGGAACTAGTACACGCTACACCTCATAAATTACGTCATACGGGGGCAACTCTTGCCAAACAATCTGGCACATCACTGAAAGCTATTTCATAGGATCTAACGCATAGCGACACTTTTACAACTAAGACCTATGTCAATACTTCAAATGTCGTTCCAATGGCTGTTGGAGAGATTGCTTATCGTAACTTAAAAAAGTAATGGTATGAATTTTGCCAAAAACCATCAAAAAACACCCCATGGTGTGAACCACGAAGTGTTGATAAATGCTGTATTGTAGCCGTTTCTTAACGTTTTGAGAATTGGCTTGCTTTACGAGCTTTCTTAAGACCTGGTTTTTTACGTTCAACCATACGAGCGTCACGTGTAAGAAGACCAGCGCGTTTCAATGAATCACGGAAATCTGGATCTACTTGAAGCAATGCGCGAGCGATACCGTGACGGATAGCTCCTGATTGACCTGCGTAACCACCACCTACAACGTTAACGAAAACGTCGTATGAACCTTCAGTTGATGTCACTGCAAATGGTTGGTTAATAACAAGACGAAGGTCAGCATGTGGGATGTATTCTTCTACATCTTTTTTGTTAACTGTAATTTTACCAGTACCTGGAACTAAACGTACGCGTGCAACAGCGTTTTTACGACGACCAGTACCTGTGTATTGTGCTTGTGCCATTTAATAGATGCTCCTTTCTCTCTTAGATAAGTCCTTTGATATCAAGTACTTCTGGTTGTTGTGCAGCATGTGTATGCTCGCTACCTACGAAGACTTTCAATTTCATGCCTTGTGCACGTCCAAGAGTGTTGTGTGGAAGCATGCCCTTAACTGATTTTTCAATCAAGCGAACAGCATTTTTAGACCGAAGGTCACCAGCTGAAATTTGTTTCAAACCACCTGGATACATTGAGTGGGTGTAGTAGATTTTATCAGTTGCTTTTTTACCAGTTAATTTAACTTTTTCAGCATTGATAACGATAACGAAATCACCTGTATCAGTGTGCGGTGTAAATGTTGGTTTGTTTTTTCCGCGAAGTACGCTAGCAACTACTGCAGAAAGACGTCCAAGAGGTACATCTGTTGCGTCAACAACGTACCATTTACGTTCAACTTGGCCTGGTTTAGCCATGAATGTTGTTTTGTTCATGAGTTCTCCTATACGAATTCGTTTTTGTTTACAAAGTGTGGATGTTCCGGTCCACGAGTTATTTGAAAGGTTCCGGGGCCTTACAAATGGGGTAAACAATACCGTTTATTATAATACCAAAAAAAGTGGTACCAAGTCAATACTTACCTACCATCTTTTCTCAGTTTTTGAGCGATTTTTTCTTCTTTTTCATAGAAAACGCTTAGCGGAATTTATGGGTATTTTCTGCTAAGTGAACTAAGTGGCGTAAAAAGTCATGCGTTTTTGCTTGATAGTCATAAGTCCTGCCTAAATCATAAATATAACCATTGATATAATCAACTTCTGTCTGACGTCCTTTGTTCATATCTTGGTACATTGATGGATAATGCAGAGGACTTGTTTCCGCGCTAACATACCGAATGGTCTCCCATTCTTCATCACGACTATTCAGAGGAGTAATACCCGCTAATTCGGCAACGTTATAAGCTTCATCAATTAATTGACGTCCTAGTTTTTCGGCACCTTCGTAATCAATGAATTGTCCCATACGAATTTCAAAAAGGGTGCAAATGGTATTGATGACAGAATTGAATACAACTTTTGTGTAAAGTGTTCCTAAAAAATTATCCGTCAACTTGGGATTAAGATTTGCGGCTTTAAAATCACTTAGAATCTGCTTTTGAACAGCATCGACCGTTCCTGATTGTGTGGCAATATTAATAGAACCAGCACCTGCTTTTCCAATAAAATCAACATTTCCTGCGTCTCTCAAGACCGTTCCAATCAGACAAGTTCCTGCTAAAACTTTTTCAGGCGCAAAATAGCGATTGATTTTCTCGATATGTCCCATGCCGTTCATTCCTGTGAAAACATATTGATTTTTGTGGAAGAAATGCTTACTTCGTTCGAGCAACTGTGACAAATGCATTTGCTTATCAAAAATGATAAAAACATCTGGTTTTCCTTGGTATTCTTCTGGTGTCTGAATACTAATTGGAATCAGATGACGATTTTTACCATCACGTGATTGATAAACACCACCTTGTTTTCTAACCGTGTCGATTTGCTCTTCCCAGGTATCAATAAAATCCACTTGAGTACCGAGGTGTTCTTTTAATAGCAACCCAAAACGTAGTCCCATTGCACCACTTCCAAGTACAGCATAAGTCAAAGCCATGTCTTTTCCTCCTTTGATTTTAAAAATTATATCACTTCATCAGTCGAATATGGAGGAAATCAGGTATAGAATTTTCTTATGGCTAGCTATAAATAAAAAGGCTAGAACTTACTATTCTAACCTTTCTCTATTATCTTGCTTCTTTTCCGATTGAAAAGACAGCTAATGTCCCTGGTCCTACGTGTGCAGAAATAACTGGTCCTAGTGGCATGATGAGGACATGGTCAACATCTTCATGTGCTAGTAATGATTTTTTGAGTATTTCAGCACCTTCAATGTCATTAGCATAGGCAACAACGGCTGTATCATGTGCTAATGATTGTGTTGCTTGGGAAACGACTTCTTTCAAGGCTTTTTTGCGTCCACGAACTTTGGCTAATGGAACTAACTTTCCAGATGGTTCAATCCACAAAAGTGGCTTGATATTTGCTAAACTTCCCATAATAGCTGACGTTTTTGATAAACGTCCTCCACGCATCAGATGATAAAGGTCATCAACCAAGAAATAGGTTCTTAGACGTGGCAAAATATCACTAATCATTGCTTTGGTTTCTTCAAGAGATTTTCCTTCATCACGCGCTTGCGCTGCTAAAATAGACAAGTAACCTTCACCGCCAGCAGCAGCCAAAGTATCAACAATTTCTATAGTAGCTTGCGGGAATTCTTCCAAGACGATATCACGCGCAATCATCGAGCTTTGATACGTCCCTGAAAGAACAGATGAAAATGCCAAATAAAGCACTTTGTCCCCATTTTGAGCATGATGTCGGAAGCTTTCTTCAAATTGTCCCACATTAACTTGACTAGTGGTTGGTTTGCCACCATTTTTCATGCTTTCAAGCAATACGTCACTCGTTAAACGGTTCTCACCGACAGTTTCGTATGTTTTTCCGTCTAATTGAATGGTTAATCCTAAAATGTCAACATCGTGAGCCTTTGCCCATTCTTCATCTAAATCAGCTGTTGAATCTGTTATTAATTTAAAAGTCATAATGCTTCCTTTACTATAAAACACTGATTTTTTCTGACATTTTACCGTCAAATCAGTTTCCATTTTCAAAATAATACTTTGATAATCAAATGATTTTAAATTATTATACCAAAAAAGCTCACATTGCGCGAGCTTCTTTTTAAAAGTCTGTTTCTGATTAAACTACATATCGTCTAGCAATTGCTTTAATTTATCCAATTGTCCGTCGTTCCAAGGGCGTAATTTGGGTGTTGTTAAATCAATATGTTGAGACATTTTATCCAAATCTGATTTGACTGTATTAACACGTTGTTCGAGTTCACGGGCCGAGACGCGTAAAGCTCCCTGAGAGAAAACTGTCCACTGCTCATTCAAATCACTGGTCGCAACTTCAACAAGATTAAGGGGCGTGTTTAATTCAGCAGCGGTACGTTCAATGTAAGAATCTGCAGTCTCGTCTTCTTCTGTAAAGATGACTTGAATTTTATATTGGTCATAGCGTTGACGAACTCCAGGGACATATTGCGCATCAAAAACACAGATAATGTCAAGATTTTCAAAATGAGCGTAGTTATTTAACTTACGTAGCAAGATATTTCTGGCTTCGTCTAGTTGATTTTTCTTAAACAGTTGATGTGTTTCCTGCCAAAAGGCAATCATATTATAACCATCAACTAAGAGGATTTTTTTCTTCAATTGTTCTAGTCCTTTCATAGATGGCTAGTTTTTCAACTTTACAAGGTTTTAGTCGATTTTATGGCGGAAGACTTCGTACATTAATACTGCCGCAGCGACGCTGGCATTTAAGCTTTGCACATGACCGTTCATCGGAATGGTAATCATTTCATCAACTTGTTTTTTGATGTTTTGTGAAATGCCTTTTCCTTCGTTTCCGATGATTAAGGCTAATTTACCTGAAGTATTCCATTTGTGAGATGGGGTTCCATTCATGTCTGTTCCAAATACCCAGAAGCCCTGTTCTTTTAATTTATCAAGGGTTTGGCTGAGATTTGTCACACGCGCAATCGGCACATACTCAACGGCACCTGTTGATGTCTTGGCAACAACTGGCGTAACACCAACCGCACGGTGTTTTGGAATGATAACACCTGTCACATTTGTTGCATCAGCTGTTCGCAAGATTGAGCCAAAATTATGTGGGTCATTGAGTCCGTCCAAAATCAGAATGAGCGGATTTTCTTCCTGCGCAGCTTTAGCCAAAATCGCATCCAATTCTGCATAGGCGAATTCTGAAACACGCAAAACAAATCCTTGGTGAACAGCACCATTTGTCATATCGCTAAGTGTTTTTTTAGGCGTCCAAGAGATGGATACTTTTTTCTCTGCTGCTAAGTTTTTTATCTTATCAACATTTTTTCCGCGTAAATCGTCTTGAATGTAGAGTTTATTTCCTGTATTAGCCGTCAAACTTTCCGTTACGGCATGAACACCGTAAACAATGTCATTCGTTTCATTAAATTCTCTGTTTTCCATAGTGTTATTATATCACGAAAACCAGCTCTCATGCGAGAACTGGCTGTTATTTTTATTTATAGCTAGTCTTCTATTTTCTCAACGGCTTGAATACACCAGTCGATTAGTTCTTCGAGACGTTCGATTTGGCCAGTCATATGAAGATAGCCCATGACTGCTTCAAAGCCTGTTGACATGCGATAAGTCACAACATCCGCATTTTTAGCTTTGGTGTGGCTATTTGTGTTGCGACCGCGTTTATAGATGTCTTCTTCTTTTTCGGTCAATAGCTGAGCTTCTAACATCAGATTAATTAGCATAGCTTGCGCCTTAGCAGAGACATATTTGGTTGCTTTACGGTGCAATTGATTTGGTTTTGTTAATCCTTGAAAAATCAAGTGCTTACGAATATACATGGAATAAGCCGCGTCACCTTCAAAAGCAAGGGCAATACCATTAATTAGATTGACATCTACCTTGTTAGTCACGTGTCCACCTCACACCATCTTTGGTATCAAGAAGTTTAATACCTTGTGCTGCTAATTGGTCACGAATGGCATCTGCTGTTGCGAAATCTTTATTGGCACGCGCAGCTTGGCGTTTTTCAATAAGTGCTTCAATATCAGCATCCAAGACTTCTTCTTCAAACACAATACCAAATACAGCAAGCATCTTAGCAAAGGTATCTTTGACAGCTTGATTATAATTACCCGAATTAATCCATTTTGCCATATCAAAAATGACTGTAATACCATTTGCCGTATTGAAATCAGCATCCATAGCTGTCTCGAAGTCAGCTTTAAATTTTGCCAACTCATCAGCATCGGCTTCTTCAGTAAGTGGCAATGTAAACGTATTTTTCAAATAGTTAAGATTAACAGAGGCGTCATGAACAGCTTTTTCAGTGAAATTTACTGGCTTGCGGTAGTGTTGTGTCGCAAGGAAAAATCTTAAAACTTGTCCATCAACGGTTTTTAACATATCATGAACAGTGACAAAATTTCCAAGAGATTTTGACATTTTTTTATTATCCACATTGACAAAACCATTATGCATCCAATAATTGGCAAATGTTTTTCCTGTTTTGGCTTCGGATTGGGCGATTTCGTTGGTATGGTGAGGAAATTCCAAGTCGGCTCCACCACCGTGAATATCAATCGTATCGCCAAGAATGGTTGTCGCCATAACAGAACATTCAATATGCCAACCAGGGCGGCCTTCTCCCCATGGGCTTTGCCATGAAACCTCGCCTGATTTGGCTGCTTTCCAAAGGGCAAAATCTAGGGGATTTTCCTTGATTTCTCCTTCGCCATCAACGCGACCACTAGCTCCAACTTCTAAGTCAGCAAGTGTTTTATTAGCGAGTTTTGCATAGTTCTGGCTTTTTGCAACGCGGAAATACACATCACCATTAGCTTCGTAAGCAAACCCTTTATCTACCAAGACTTTCACAAAGTCAATAATGTCAGCCATATAATCAATAACACGAGGATTTTTAGTTGCTGGTTTCACACCGAGTTGTTTGACATCTGCCATGAAAGCGGCGATAAATTTATCTGAAAAAGCTTTGGTGTCCATACCAGCTTCCGCTGCTCCTTTGATGATTTTGTCATCAACATCTGTGAAGTTAGAAATGTAGTTAACCTTGTAGCCTCGGTATTCAAAATAACGACGAATAGTGTCAAATGCCACAACGCTACGAGCATTTCCAATATGAATGTAGTTGTAAACCGTTGGTCCGCAGACATACATCTTAACCGTATTTTCAGTAATTGGCACGAAATCTCGCAAACTTCTGGTCATTGTATCATAAATTTTAATTGTCATGTCTGTTTCTCCCCTTTTATAGCCATTCTTAAACGATTGTTTAAACTGTTTATGCTGTCTAAAGTTTTGAGGAATGCAAACTTTGATAGCGTGCTTCTTCAAGTTTAGACGTGTAATATTCACGATTTTCTTCCATGTTATGAATAGCATCCATATCTTTCTTACCGTGGATGCGAACCACCTTTGCAGGAACACCGACAACTGTGACATCAGCAGGAACATCGGCAACTACAACAGCAGCAGCACCTACCTTAGCATTTTTTCCAATTTCAATAGGACCAATGACTTGAGCGTGAGCAGAGACAAGCGCTCCTTCACGCACGGTCGGATGACGTTTTCCGACATCTTTACCTGTTCCACCAAGGGTGACACCGTGGTAGAGCATAACTCCCTTTTCCACAATAGCTGTTTCTCCGATAACAAGCCCTGAACCGTGGTCAATAAAAACGCCCTCAGCAATTTCAGCTCCTGGGTGAATTTCAATTTGTGTCCAAAAGCGCCAAAATTGGCTGTGCATACGAGCAATTAATTTAAAACCATGTTGCCACAAAAAATGCGATAAACGATGTGCAGCCAAGGCTTTGATACCAGGATACGTTAAGATAATTTCCAGAGAGCTACGAGCCGCTGGATCATTTTTCTTAACGATAGCTATGGTTTCTTTCCACCAACCCATATCTTCTCCTTTCCTTTAGTCGTCTTCGTCAATTTCAGACCAATCCACTAAGATTTGTTGGTCGTCAAATGGATTAATCGCAACTCCTACGGTTTCATCAATGTCATTTTCGCCATGTCCTGGTTGGTAAATATCTGCCAAGCGCCACGTTAAAACACTTCCTTGTGCTTTACGGAATGGCAAACCAAAATCGTTGTGGTTATACCATTTAGCAAAACTTTGAAGGTTTGAGAAAGCAGGCACATAGCTTTTGCCTTCTGGTGTTGACATTGTTGGAAACATGCGATCAAAACTCTTGTCATCACGTGGGTGAACAAAAGCAGGTACTAAATAATATTTATCCAAAACATCTGCGGCGAGATTTTCTTCTCCCATGAGTTTGTTTAGGATAGTTGTGTAAGCATTCAAAAATTGAATCAATTCACTGCTTTTGAAAATGGTTGAATTGCCAAAATCACCTGTCTTTTTAAGGTTAAAAACAAGTCCTGTCAATCCTTTTTCAATAACTTCTCTCAAAACATTTAGTGTTGAACGTTCCACCCAATTTTGTTGTAGGGCGCTAGCTTGTTCTGTTTTAAATGTTTCAAGGTCATCTTTGTCTGAAAAAACAGGTGTCACCTTTTGCCCATCAATTTCAAGGGCATAAGGTTGGTCACTGGCTAAAACAGGATTGTTATGCAAAGCGTTGACAAGAGCAATGCTATCTAAAAAATTGTCTGGTGCGTTAATAAAGGCACGCAAACGGATATCAAGTTCATTTGTTTTTGTCATGATAAAACTCCAAAATTATAAAGAATGACTTTAAGAAAGATGATTAGTCGATTTTGTCATGTTTTTCTTTACGATCACGTAAGTGTCCACCAAATGGTGAATGTCCTTTGTGTTCTTTCTCAGCTCTTGATGGACGTGGTAACAAAGCCTTCATTGAAGCATCAACGCGACCTTTATCGTCAACTTTGATGACTTTAACATCGACTTCTTCACCGACTTCTAAAACGTCAGAAACATTAGCCGTACGTGACCATGAAATTTCTGAAATGTGAACAAGGGCATCTGTCTTATCAAAGAGATTAACAAACGCACCGAATTTTTCGATACGAACAACTTTGGCATGGTAAACGTCACCAACTTTAGCCTCGCGAACTAAACTAGCAATGATTTCTTTTGTGCGGTCAATTGCAGCTTGGTCAGATGAATAAATAGATACATTTCCTTCATCGTCAATATCGATTTTAACACCAGTTTCTTCGATAATTTTATCAATCGTTTCGCCACCTTTACCGATGACAACTTTGATTTTATCAACGTCAATCTTGATGGTATCAATTTTTGGTGCTGTTGGAGCCAATTGAGCACGTGGTGCTGGGATAGTTGCTTCAATCAAATCAAGGATTTCAAAACGAGCTTTCTTAGCTTGAGCAAGAGCTTCTTTCAAGATTTGAGGGGTGATGCCTTCAATCTTAATATCCATTTGAAGCGCTGTAATCCCTTCACGTGTACCAGCAACTTTAAAGTCCATATCACCAAAGTGATCCTCAAGACCTTGGATGTCTGTCAAGATTGTGTAGTTGCTACCGTCTGAAATCAATCCCATGGCAATACCTGCTACTGGAGCTTTGATTGGTACACCCCCAGCCATAAGAGCAAGAGTACCCGCACAGATTGAAGCTTGTGAAGATGAACCATTTGATTCCAAAACTTCGGCTACAAGACGGATTGCATACGGAAATTCTTCTAAGCTAGGAAGAACTTGCAAAAGAGCACGTTCACCAAGGGCACCATGACCGATTTCACGGCGACCTGGAGCGCCATAACGTCCTGTTTCACCAACTGAATATTGTGGGAAATTGTAGTGATGTAAGAAACGTTTCTTATATTCTGGGTCAAGACCGTCAACAATTTGTGTTTCTCCCATTGGAGCAAGGGTCAAGACTGATAATGCTTGTGTTTGTCCACGTGTGAAAAGACCTGAACCGTGAACTTTTGGTAAATAATCAATTTCAGCATCCAATGGACGAATTTCATCAACACGACGACCGTCAGGACGAATTTTGTCTTCGGTAATCAAGCGACGGACTTCTGCATGTTCCATTTGTTCAAGGATCTCAGCAACGTCACGCATGATAGTTTCGTAATTGTCATCGTCAGCGTAGCGTTCTTCGTAAACAGCAATGACTTGTTCTTTCACAGCTTCTGTCGCTGCTTCACGCGCTTTTTTCTCTTCAACTTGAACTGCTTTTTGAAGGCTAGCGTTATAAGCTGCGATGATTTCGGCTTGCAATTCTAGGTCAACTTGAAGCAATTCAACCTCAGCTTTTTCTTTACCAACAGCTGCGACGATTTCTTCTTGGAAAGCAATCAATTCACGAACAGCTTCGTGCCCTTTAAGAAGCGCTTCAAGCATGATGTCTTCTGACAATTCTTTGGCACCAGACTCAACCATATTAATGGCATCTTTTGTACCAGCAACAGTCAACTCAAGAAGTGATGCTTCTTTTTGTACAGCTGACGGATTGATAATAAATTCACCGTCAATATAGGCTACTTGAACGCCTGCAATAGGTCCGTTAAATGGAATATCTGAGATAGATAAAGCAAGTGAGCTACCAAACATAGCCGCCATTGGCGCACTAGCATCTTCATCGTAAGAGAGAACGGTATTAATCACTTGAACTTCATTACGGAAGCCTTCTGCAAACATTGGACGAATCGGACGGTCAATCAAACGCGCTGTCAAAGTCGCATCAGTCGTTGGGCGTCCTTCACGCTTATTGAAACCACCAGGGAATTTTCCAGCTGCATACATTTTTTCTTCATAGTTAACTTGAAGTGGGAAAAAATCACCTGTTGACATCTTCTTAGACATGACAGCTGCACTAAGAATGGTTGATTCACCATAACGTACCACAGCAGCGCCATTGGCTTGTTTAGCAACTTGACCAATCTCAACAACAAGTGTTCTACCAGCAAAAGTTGTTTCAAAAATTTGTTTTGACATGTTCATTCCTCTGATATGTTATTTTGATACGTCCGTTTTCTACAAAAACCAGTCTGTAAAAAACTTATAAACTCGTCTTTGCATAAAACCACGTATCTTTATCATTTTATCACATTTTATGGGAAATAGCAGAGCTTGTAGCATAGTTTTTTAAGAATACTAAAAAGCAGTTGTTAGTTGACAACTACTTCTTACCAAAATATGTCATTGATTTACTTGCCAAAGAATAAATCAACGACTGCAATAACAATAATAGCTCCTAAAATCGATGGTAAAATTGCCATGCCAGCTAACGATGGTCCCCAAAAGCCAAATAAACTTTGACCAACAAAAGAACCGACTAAACCAGCAAAAATATTGTAAATGCAGCCCATAGACTCACCTCTATTGGTAATTGCACCAGACATCATCCCAATAAGCGCTCCGACAATTAATGACCAAATCATAATATTCTCCTTTTAAATCGTTGTCCCACTAGAAATGTTTGAAAGAACTCCACTAATTATCCACAAAACGATTAGATACAATGCCAAAACCAAAATAGCTACGACAAATAAAGCTATTCGACTCCGTTTGCTAAATCGATTTGGGCAAGTGAATCCCATTCCAAAAGAACCTAGTATCATCAGTATTAAAAAAACAATTGTTTGTTCTGCCATGAAAATAAAGGAACTTAAAAATACAATTCCGAATGCTAGTGACAAAAGCCACATATATTTCCAACGGTGACCAATTGACAAACTCAAACCAAGAAAAATCAACCCTAGCGGTCCCATTAAAACAAAACAAAATGCTAAAATTCCAAATATCATACCCTTATTGTAACATAAAAGCCTCCCAAAGGGAGGCTCTTAAGGTATTGACTGCTAACTAAACAACTAATATTAGAACATATCAATCAAAAGTTGTTTCAATTCTGAAATGTATGGTTGACGTGGGTTTGCTGGAGTACATTGGTCATCATATGCCAAGCTTGCCAAACGATCAACTGCTGCATCAAAGGCTTCTTTTGTAACGCCGTTAGCAGAAAGTTTTGGTTCAACGTCAACAGCATGCATCAATTTATCAATGCGGTCGCAAAGTGCTTCAACTAATTCTGCATCATCTTTACCTTTAAGACCAATATAACGCGCAATATCTGCGTAATCTTTTTGAGCACGGTATTCTTCATAACGTGGGTAAACTGAGCGTTTAACATTACCAGATACACCGTTATAGCGGATAACATGTTGCATTGCGATTGAAATAGCTAAACCGTGTGGAAGTCCAAATTCACCACCTGTTTTGTGAGCAAGTGAATGGTTGATACCTAAGAAAGCATTACCAAATGCCATACCAGCAATAGCTGCTGCATAATGCATGTTTTCTTTAGCTTTTTCACCACGAAGTGTTGGGTTCTTAGGATCGTAGTTATAAGCATCTTCAAGATTTTCAATAATCAACTTGATAGCTTCAAGAGACCATGGACGTGTAAAGTCAGATGCCATAACTGATACGTAAGATTCAAGAGCATGTGACAAAGCATCTAATCCTGACCAAGCTGCTGTACGTTTTGGCACAGTCATAACAAATTCTGGATCAACAATAGCAACTTGTGGTACCAATTCATAATCAGCAAGTGGGTATTTCACGTGTGTATAATCATCAGTAATAACCGCAAATGGTGTCACCTCAGCACCTGTACCAGATGTGGTTGGGATACAGAAGAGACGTGTTCTTGTTTGATGTTTGAATTTCACAATACGTTTACGAATATCAATGAATTTTTGTTGCAATTCAAGGAAAAATTCGCTGACAGCATCATAACTATCAAGGAATTCATCACCACGGTCAAGATAAACTTCATAAATTAAACGTGCAATCTTAGATGCATCAATAGCAGAGCCACCACCAATTGCAATGACTGTATCTGGTTTGAAATCACGCATTTGTTTTGCAATTTCGATTGTTTGTCCAAGAGTTGGGTCTGGTTTGATTGTTCCGTAAATTGATGTTGCGACTTTTTCATCACGCAATGCCAATTGAGCAAGGACAGTGTCAACAAATCCAAATTGAACCATACCTGGGTCTGCTACAATCAAAGCACGTTGCATTGGTTCATATTCATCTTGCAAATATGAGATAGCATTCTTTTCGTAGTAAGTTTTTTCTGGTAAGCGAATCCATTGTGGACGGTTACGACGTTTCGCAACAGTCTTAATATTTAAGAGATCGCCAGTTGAAAGATTGTGTGACAATGAATTTTTCCCCCATGATCCTGTTCCAAGTGTTAAGCTGGCTTTAAGTGCGTCTGTATAGACATCACCGATACCTCCGACTGAATCTGGTTGGTTAACCAAGACACGTGATGCTTTCACGGCATCGCCATATGTTGCTACAAATGGGTCTGCTTGTGAACCAATTTGGATACCGGCATTGTGTCCTGCACCTTGATAATCAAGAAGCGCTTCAACAATTTCGATACCTTCTTCACGATCTTTAGCTTTGTACACTGAAAGGAGTGGAGACAATTTTTCTGATGATAGTTTTTCACCGATGTTTTTCTTGTCAAGCTCAAACAAGAGAACATCTTTACCTTCTGGCAATTTCACACCAGCTTGTTCACAAATCCAAGTTGCTGGCATTCCGGCAACAGGACCGTTTACACCATGGTTGTCATTGAAAACAAAGTCTTCAATTTTCTTGTAGTCCTTCTTAGGGACTAAGTAAGCACCTTTATCTTGCATTTTTTGCAACCATTCTTTGTAAACTGGCGCTTCAACAACTGCTGAATTTTCAGTCGCACAAATCATACCATTATCAAAGCGTTTTGATAATAACAAGTCTTCTACAGCGCGGTCAATATGAGCAGTTGCATCAACATAGATAGCACCATTACCTGCACCAACACCCATTGATGGGTTACCTGATTTAAGGGCTGCATTTACCATACCAGGTCCACCAGTTGCCAAAATAGAAGCAATTTTCTTGTTTTGGATAAGGGCTGTTGTGTTAGCGATTGATGGGGTTTCAATCCATTGGACAATATTTTCAGGAGCACCAGCTTTCACCGCAGCGTCGTAAAGAATTTTTGCTGCATGAGCTGAACATTTTTGTGCTTGTGGGTGGAATGCAAAAACAATGGCATTACGTGTTTTCAACGCTACCAAAATTTTAAACATTGTTGTTGATGTTGGGTTTGTTGTTGGGACAATACCTGCTAAAACACCAAGAGGTGCTGCAATTTGAATACTTCCAGAAACCTTATCTTCACCAATGATACCAACTGTTTTTTCATTTTTGATACGTTCGTAAACGTATTCTGTTGCGAAGTGGTTTTTAGTATCTTTATCCTCAACGACACCACGACCAGTTTCGGCATGTGCTTCTTTTGCCAATTCTAGCGAAGCTTCAGAACCTGCGAGAGCCATAGCTGCTACAATTTTATCAACTTGTTCTTGTGAATAAGTTGCATAAACGCGCTCAGCTTCAAGAGCTTTATCGACAAGAGCCCCTGTGTACTGCTGGGCTGCTTCTTCAGCGCTCAACTCGTTATTCTTTACATCTGCATTTGTTGCTTTAGTCATTAAGAAAACCTCCTTATAAGTACCCTTAAAATAAGTGCCTCAATTTTTAAGAAGAACAATGAATGAATGACACCAAGATAAAAACAAAGCCTATATAGTCGTCTAAAACCTCAACAGAGGTCAAAAAACTCTCTTTACTACACAAAATCAAAGGTTAAGTTCTTCAACTATCAATCATTGTGATATTCTTCACAAATTATATTAATCCTTTTTCAAAAAAAAGTCAAGTTTTTTTGTAAGCTTTTCATTTTTATTACAAAAAGTATTGTAAGGGGATACAAAATAAACACCGCAAACCTTGCTATATTAATGTTTTTATCACTTTTGACACGATTATCTCATTTTATTTAATCATCTCAAGGTTATTATCATTTGCTTTCATTTTTTGTAAAATTTGTCTTTTTTAAAGGAAAAATCATTTTGGAAAATACAAAAAAGCCCCTTGGAAAAATCCAAGAAGCTTTTAGTTGACTTGGGCGTCTGATTAACGACGAAGTCCGAGTGATGCAATCAATTCGCGGTAACGGTTAACGTCTGTGCGGCGAAGGTATGCCAACAAGTTACGACGGTGACCGATTTTTTTCATCAATCCACGGTAAGTTGCGTGATCTTTTTTGTGTTGTTTAATGTGCTCGTTAAGGTGGTTGATTTCCCAAGTAAGAACAGCTACTTGAACTTCAACTGAACCTGTATCACCTTCGTGACGTGCGTATTGAGCAATGATTTCATTTTTTTTCTCTTTTGAGATTGCCATAATATTTTTCTCCTTTATATTGCTTCATCCGAGTCGTAGGTTTTTGGCGTCTCCTACAACCAAGAAAAAGTTACTTGTCATATGACAGTCCTTATTGTAGCAGATTACTGCTACTTTTGTCAAAGGTTTTTAATGACAAGAACATTCTAAACAACGCTCAGCTATTTTCATCTTTTCCAAAATCAACTATACTGAAATCAAACAACAAAAAGTGAGAACTCTTATGACAAAATCTTTAATTATCATGGATATTGACGGAACATTGACAAATAGCGAGAAAAAATCACTCCTAAAACAAAAGAAGATTTTTTAGCCGCTCAAGAACAAGGAGCACGTCTCATCTTGGCTTCTGGTCGTCCTGTAGGTGGTATGCAGGATTTTGCTAAAGAATTAGCAATGAACAAGCACCACGGGCTTTTAGTGGCTTATAATGGCGCTGTGGTAGTGGATTGTGAATCTGGCAATATTCTTTTCAATCAAGCCATGACGGCTGAAGAAGGACAAGCAGTTCTTGAACACGTGAAACAATTTGATGTCATCCCAATGATTAGCAAAGGGAATCATACGTACGTCAACGATGTCTATAATAACAGGATTCACTGGGAGAAAAAGAATCTAGACATTAATATCATTGAATACGAATCACATGGTGGTAAATATTTGCTAGATGAAAAGCGTGATTTGCTTGCCTTTGCTGATTTCCCGCTCAATAAAATCTTATTGGCTGGCAGTAGCGATTATCGATTATCTTGCTGCACATTACAAAGAAATTGCTGCACCATTTGAAGGCAAACTCAGTTCAATGTTTACGGCAGATTTTTATTATGAATTTACTGCTCAAGGAATCGACAGAGTCTTGGCTTTGCTCATTTAGCCATTTCACTTGGTAGTAAAGAGGCCATTGTCAGTTAACGGCACAGCTTGAAAACGATGGTTAGCACGTTTTAGGTCAAGCCCGAACAACTGGTGACGGTTACTACGAGTCCGTCGTTTGTGATCCCGAAGGAAATCGTTTAGAATTGACCGTTTAATAGGCTTTGCTATGGGCAGATTACCTATCCAGCATTTGCGAATCTCACTTATAGCAAACAAAAAACTTGGGCTAAATCCTAATCAGATAGGTATTAGGAGTAGTTACCAAGTTTTTTTATTCCTTTTTCGTTTTGGTCATTCGCTCGTAAGCTTCCAATTTGAATGCCAAATTTTGGTCGTAATGTAATTGGAAATACAAAGAGTACAAACTATCTAACAAATAAAGTAAGGTCATTCGTGTCGAAAATGACGACATCTTATTGTAGTGATTTTTAGAAGAAGCCATGTAAATAATATCGTCAGCATAAGCTGTCAAGGGATTTCCTTGTGTTGATGTCAAGAGAATAATAGGTACCTGATTTTTCTTCAATATCTTGCAAAAGGCCTCCATTGAAGAGCCGCGACCACCAAACGAAATCACGAAAGCCAAGTGACTACTATCGCTGTTTGTCGCTGTCAAACTCTTGATATAGTCGTCTTTTGATACCGTCACCAGCTGATTAATCTTCTGCATTTGAAATTGAAAATTCTCCGCAAAATACAGATTCGCTGATGAAGTATAAATGTCGATGATGTTTGCTTTTGACTTTTTTCAACGGCAGAAACCAACGTTTCTGGGTCTGCTACCCCAAGGTATCCTCGATTGTTCGCTCATAAACCTCTTTTAACCGCAACATCACTTCATAGTGCGTATCCGTTTCTAAAATTGGAAAATCAATATCTGAGACTTGGTGATTTTGACCTTGTTGGAGGTCTGTTCGCAAAAGTAATTTCAAGTTATTGCCCCACGCAATCCCAGCTTATTAAGCAAGCGGTAAATGGTCAAAACAGAAATAAAAAGTTTATCTGAGACTTCCCTTGGCTTTAAGCCAATAAATTCTTCTGGATTTTCTTTTAAATAATCCACTAAAATCTGTTCTGTCGGTGTTAGGTGTTCTAGTAATTGTAACCTTTGTACCATTTTCATAGGTTTATTGCATCATTTTTGGCTTAAAAAGCGTGTTTTAAACATCAAGACAAGGCTGATTACTAGGCTAATAATAGCATAAATCACAAAGGCAAAACCAGGTTGTGGATTGATTTTTGAAAAAAGACTGAGGACAATGGCTGCGCTAGCTCCGCCAAAATTACAAAATAGCAGAACCAAAGTTGTCGCATGTCCAATCAATTGTGGCGATATTTTATTTGACACATTACTAAAGACGCTTGTAACCACAATGCTGTACCAGAACCCTGAAAGCATTGCTCCGATAAGCATTAACCAGAGATTGTGTGCCACACCAAGCATAAACAACCCAAGAGCAAATGGAATCAAGGAAACAATTATCAGCTGTTTCTTAAATCGTGCTAATAAGCCTTCAAAGCAAATACCAGAGAGAATTCCCATTAACATCATGCCACTCAAAATCAAACTAGCTTGGCGCGGACTGCCAAGGTGCAGTTGGTCAACGATAACTGGAATTCTAAGGCTATTGGCACTATTAATATTAATCACAAATCCTGCCAATAAAGACAATCCGACAATATACACAATATCTTTTTTTGTAAATTTAGCTGATGTTTTTTGGCTAGCCACTTCCGCTACAACAGCTCGTTTTGGAGCAAACAGCAAATAAAACAGTAAAATAGGTAAGGCAAAAAGATAAACGATAAACGCCCATGACCAACCAAACGGCACTAAAAAACCTACCAGAGCTGTTAAAAAAGCATTGCCTAGCACTTCAAACGACCCACGAAAGCCAAGCATTTGTGCTCGCTCATTTCCTTGGTAATTTTCGCTAATGATACTAATCGCACGCGCGTTAATCAGACCAATTCCCACTCCTAGAAGCACACGTGAGACAACAATCAGCGCATACGTTTTGCCAACAACGGGCAAACTTCCACCAAATGCAACGCATGATAGTCCTAAAATAATACTGCTGCGTTCTGACAGAAAACGGTCCAAGAATGGATTTATCACCAGCATTCCCATAATTACAAAAGAGGAAATGGAAAATAGCATTTCAACCTGACTTGCAGCATAGCCTTGTTGCTGAAACGTTGCAATCATTTGCGGTAAAGCTGTTGACGTTGAAAAGGTCGAAACCAACATGAGAGACAGTGATAAGAGACTAAGTTTCTCCAAAAGTGCTTTCATACGAACTCCTTGCTTGTTTTTTTCATCAAATCAAGTATAATCAAAGTTAACGCATAAAAATATGACTTTTGTCACAATTAAAAGGAGGTATACGTGTCATTAGAAGCCTATATTAAAGAATATCAGCTAGAAAAAATCTTCCCTACTCATTATTTTGATAAATTGCAAGTCTTGCAACTATCTGCTGGGGATGCCATTTATCATCAAGGCGAATCATTAACAGCACTCTCTTACTTTGCCAAGGGAAAACTCAAAATCGTTCGCCGACTTTTTAACGGAAAAGAGCACATTCTTGACATTAAAGAAAAACCAACCTTAATCGGTGATATTGAGTTATTAACAGACCAGCCTGTCGTATCATCTGTTATCACCCTCGAGGATACTCTCATTATCCAATTGCCTTTGGCTGGCATTCGTGAACAATTGCTTGCTGACAATGCTCTGCTTTTAAACTTGAGCAAAGGCTTAGCACAATCTCTCTACGAGCAAAACATTCGCGCGTCAACAAATTTAAATTACACATTGAAAGAACGCTTAGCAACGCATATCTTGGCTATCGAGGAAAAAGGTGTTTTCAAATTAGAATTGACAAGCCTTGCTGATTCATTTAGCGTCAGCTACCGTCATTTACTGCGTGTTATTCATGAACTGATTGATACAGGAATCATCGAAAAACGCAGACCCTATTATTACATCAAAGACATGACGCAATTGATTGACCTAAAAATCACTAATTAAGCCTTTAGCTTTCTCGTTCTACATTTTTGTGCTATATTGTTATTATAGAATAAATTGAGGAGAAAGTTTGAAAAGAGTAAAAATTGAATAAGATATTGTTTTCCCTATTTTGAGCACAGCACTTTTCATTCAGTGTTGTGCCTTGAGTGAAACGAAAGGAATGAATTATAAATATGTCAGTTATTGAAAAATTAGCAAAACCAAGTCATTTAATCAATATGGATGACATCATTCGTGAAGGCAATCCGACACTTCGTGCGGTTGCCGAAGAAGTAACCTTTCCTTTGTCTGATGAAGAAATTATTCTAGGCGAAAAAATGTTACAATTCTTGAAAAACTCACAAGACCCTGTGACAGCTGAAAAAATGGGCTT
>NZ_NETH01000032.1 GCF_003337175.1 Streptococcus gallolyticus | reverse complement strand
GAAAAACGTGGCAAACAAGCTTTTCGGAGGGATATCCGCGAGCGTGCGGAAATTTATCCGGAATTTGAAAGAGAGTTTGGACATCTTGAGGGAGATACGATTGTTGGTAAACATCACAAAAGTGCTGTTATCACCTTGGTAGAGAAGCAATCTAAAGCGATTATCACCCTTCAAACCAATGGTCGAAAAGCTAGTGACATTGAACAATCACTAGATAGATGGCTGTCACAATTCCCAAAACATCTCTTTAAATCGATTACCTTTGATTGTGGGAAAGAATTCTCTAATTGGAAGACAATATCCAACCAACACGACATTGATATTTTCTTTGCGGATCCAGGTTGTCCTGGTCAACGTGGGTTAAATGAACATTCAAATGGTTTATTAAGACATCATGGACTTCCAAAGCAAATGGATTTCAATGGTGTTTCTCAGAAATATTTATCAGCTATAGCTGATAAACGAAATAGAATTCCTAGGAAATCGTTACATTATCAAACACCATATCAAGTTTTTCTGAGTTACCTAAAATGTCTAGCTTAATTTGACAATTGGGGAAATAAAAAAGGTCAAAGTTTTACAGGTTGTGTCACTCTCTTTTAAGCAAATTGTGATAAAATATAATTCAGAGCTTTTAATTGTGAGGAAAGAATGTCATTTAAGAAGAGATTGAGCAAATTAAAATTTGCCAAACAAACAAATAAGACAAGCAAAACAACCGGAAAAAAAGTACGTAAGTTTAAAATTGTTAAAAAGCCGACTAGTATGACGAAACGTATTTATTTGATTTTTTCAATCATCGTTGTCCTTTTTTCAATTATCATTTTGAGATTGGCTCAGATGCAAATTTTGAATAAATCGTTTTATGATGAGAAATTAAATTCGTCAACAACTTATACGGTAACAACATCAAACCCTCGTGGGGAAATTTACGATGCTGCGGGGAATTTATTAGTTTCTAATACTGTCAAACAAGTAGTTGCTTTTACTCGTAGCAATACGATTACAGCTGAAGAGATGAAAGAATTGGCGGCGAAATTGTCAACTCTAGTTACTCTTACAGAGACAGATGTTACGACACGTCAGAAAAAAGATTATTATTTGGCGGATTCAGATACTTATGCAGCGGTAGTCAAGAGTTTGCCTGATGATGAAAAATATGATAGTTACGGTAACAATTTGACCGAATCAGAAATTTACGCAAATGCGATTAATGCGGTAACTGATGATGAAATTAATTACTCTGAAGATGAACTAAAATTGGTTTATATTTTTAGTCAAATGAATGCTGCTTCAACATTTAGTACAGTTAATTTGACGACTGGCGACTTAACGGAAGAACAAATTGCTTATATCACGGCTAATCAGTCTAAATTGTCAGGCATTTCAATCGCAACTGACTGGGACCGTGAAACGCCAACAAGTTCCCTTGCTTCAATTATTGGTACGGTTTCATCAAAAGAGTCAGGTCTTCCAGCGGAAGAAGCAGATGATTACTTGGCAAAAGGCTATTCTTTGAACGACCGTGTCGGAACGTCTTATCTTGAAAAAGAATATGAAGAATACCTTCAAGGAACACACACCGTTCGTGAAATCACAACTGATAAAAATGGCAATGTGGTTTCAGATGAAGTGACAAGCGAAGGAAAAGCAGGGCAAAATCTGAAATTAACGGTCAATTCAGATTTCCAAGCAGGTGTTGAAAGTATTTTAAATCAATATTACAGTGCTGATATTGCTGACGGTTATGCCACCTATTCAGAAGGAGCTTATGCAGTTGCCTTGAATCCGCAGACAGGTGCCATTTTAGCAATGGCTGGACTCTCTCATGAAACAGGTTCGTCAACAACTACTCTTGATGCCCTTGGTACTATTAATGATATTTTTGTTCCAGGGTCAGTCGTGAAAGCAGCAACATTGACAGCTGGTTGGGAATCAGGTGCCATTTCAGGAAACCAAGTTATCGCTGACCAATCCATTAATATTGCTGGTTCCTCAGCGATTACATCATGGTTTACAGGTAGCGGCTCAACCAACATCACAGCTGTTCAAGCGCTTGAATACTCATCAAATACCTACATGGTACAAGTTGCTCTTAAAATGATGGGACAAGAATACTACTCAGGCATGTCTCTAGCAACCACAGGTATGAAAGAAGCCATGGAAGAATTGCGTGCTGCCTATGCCGAATACGGAATGGGAACAAGCACAGGAATTGACCTTCCAGAAACTACTACTGGTTACATTTCAGATGACTATTCTGCTGGTAATGTCCTAACCGAGGCATTTGGTCAGTATGACTCATACACACCAATGCAGTTGGCACAATATGCGGCGACAGTTGCTAATGGTGGTAAACGTATTGCACCACATTTGGTTGATAGTATCTATGACAATGATGGCACAGATGGTATTGGAACTTTAGCTAAAACGATTGAAACAAATGTGCTTAATGAAATCAACATTTCAGATGATGATATGGACCTTTTGCAGCAAGGGTTCTATCAAGTGGTAAATAGTAGTAGTGGTTATGCAACAGGTACTTACATGAAGAGTTCAACAGTCACTATCGCTGGTAAAACAGGTACAGCCGAAACTTATGCTGTTGACGCTAACGGTAATGCTGTAACAACGGTTAACTTGAGTGTCCTTGCCTATGACTATTCAACAAGTGATGATTCAAATATCGCTGTTGCGGTTATCATTCCGCATTTGACAAGTTCAGATAATCATACCAACCAATACATTGCACGTGATATTATTAATTTGTACATGTCAACTTATGTTAATCAATAATTGATAATGAAAGCGAGTCGGCCGAGGAAGTAGTCGGCTCGTCACTTTGTTAAAGGAGAATGACAATGCTTTATCCAGCACCTATCGCAAAGCTGATTGATAGTTTTACAAAATTACCAGGAATTGGTATAAAAACAGCAACACGTTTGGCTTTCTACACGATTGGAATGTCAGATGAAGATGTGAATGAATTCGCCAAAAATTTATTGGCAGCTAAGCGTGAATTGACTTATTGTTCCGTTTGTGGGAATTTAACAGATGAAGACCCTTGTAATATCTGTACAGACGAAACTCGTGACCATTCCGTTATTTTAGTGGTTGAAGATTCAAAAGACGTATCTGCCATGGAAAAAATTCAAGAGTATCATGGCTTGTACCATGTCTTGCATGGCTTGATTTCACCAATGAACGGTGTCGGACCAGATGATATTAATTTGAAATCATTGATTACACGTTTAATGGATAGTGAGGTCAACGAAGTGATTATTGCAACCAATGCAACCGCAGACGGTGAAGCAACATCTATGTATATCTCACGTGTCCTAAAACCAGCAGGAATCAAGGTAACACGTTTAGCACGTGGACTGGCTGTTGGCTCAGACATCGAATATGCCGACGAAGTCACCTTACTTCGTGCCATCGAAAACCGAACAGAATTGTAGGATGTAAGAAAAGCAGCGTGAAGCTGCTTTTGTGCTTGTCACTTTTTCTATCATCTGATGTTTAAACTTGTTTGAAAGGAAGCTTCTTTTGTGGTATGATAGGTAGGAAATTGTAATAGAAAAGGAATTGAACTTGAGTTGGGTTTGAGGCTGTTTTTGGTTCATGCTCGGCTTGTTGAAAAATGTATTAAGTGACCTTAACTTGGTATCTTTTTTCTGTTCAGGTAATTAAAGTTTATGGCAAAAGAAACGCTTGTTTTACTTTATGGTGGACGTTCTGCGGAGCGTGAAGTATCTGTTTTATCAGCTGAGAGTGTCATGCGTGCGATTAATTATGACAAATTCTTTGTGAAAACTTACTTCATCACACAATCTGGTGATTTTATTAAGACACAAGAATTTTCAAGCAAACCAGCCGATGATGAAAAATTAATGACTAACGATACTGTTGTTGAAAGTCAAAAAATTAAACCAAGTGATATTTATGAAGAAGGAGCAATTGTTTTCCCTGTTCTTCATGGACCAATGGGAGAAGACGGTTCAATCCAAGGCTTCCTTGAAATTCTTAAAATGCCTTACGTTGGAACTAACATCTTGTCATCAAGTGTTGCCATGGATAAAATTTCAACAAAACACGTTCTTGAGTCTGCAGGTGTACCACTTGTTGCTTACGTGACTTATGTTGAAGGGGCTGACCTTGAAAAAGCGGTTGCTGAAGTAAATGAAAAATTGACTTACCCAGTCTTTGTTAAACCAGCCAACATGGGGTCTTCAGTAGGCATTTCAAAAGCTGATGATGAAGAGGGGCTCCGCTCAGCTATTGACCTCTCTCTTAAATACGATAGCCGTATTCTTATCGAAACTGGTGTCAATGCGCGTGAAATCGAAGTTGGGATTTTGGGAAATGCTGACGTGCAAACAACATTACCTGGTGAAGTTGTTAAAGACGTTGCTTTCTATGATTACGATGCTAAATATATCGACAATAACATTACTATGGATATTCCAGCGTATATCGATAGCAGCATTGTGGAAGAAATGCGTGGCTATGCAACAACAGCTTTCCGTGCTATCGGTGGATGTGGTTTGTCACGTTGTGATTTCTTCTTGACAGAAGATGGTCATATTTACCTTAACGAATTGAATACAATGCCAGGTTTCACACAATGGTCAATGTATCCACTTCTTTGGGAAAACATGGGACTTGCTTATTCTGATTTGATTGAAAAATTGGTTGAATTAGCTAAAGAAATGTTTGAAAAACGCGAAAGCCATTTGATTTAAAAAAGAAGATGCACTCCAAAAGTTAGACAATAAATCTAACAATTGGGGTGCTTTTTAGATATGAATAACCTCAGAGATGGGATAACTCTCTGAGGTTTTTTAGTTATAGATTTGCAAGCTTGCGCAATTCGGGTATCTTTTGTAACCTCGGAATGACAAGCATGGTAATCAGGATTCGTAGTGGAATTTCAAAGATTTTTAACCAACGTCCTGCCAGATATTGTGCCCAGAATGGCACGCCAAAGTATATCTGAATCAGAAGAGGTGTGAGGATAAAGGTGCCAATCAACATGATAACCACAGTTGCCATTGTTACGTGTAGCCAGTCTTTTTTGCTTGACCAGCTTAGTGGCTTACCATAAAAGAAAAGACCATAGAAAAAGCCCTGAATTGCTTCCATAAGTGTCCACCAAATGATGAAATTACCAGCGCTACTTGAGGATAAGGTATCAACCACATCAAGAATACCTAGGCTGATAAAGCCCCAAAGAGGCCCCGCAATCATTCCGATAATCGTGTTGACAATGAACGTCAAACTGATAACTAATTGTTGTGGAATGACGGGAATTGAAAATTTCCCAACGATGATAGCCAGCGCGATTAGCATAGCTAGGCTAACCAAACGCTTAAGGGTGAGTTTTGGTGTTTTGAAAAATAAATTCATTTTCTGCTCCTTTTAAAATATAAAACTGGAGCTGTTAAAAAATTTAACAGCGGATGCAACGATTCACCGCGCAAATTGCTTCCTTGTGTGACAACATCCCATTCACACACACTTAACGCGAATCATCTACTCTGTGCAAAACAAGCTTTGCAATTACATTGTACCATAAAAATCCCTGCATGATTGCTAAAATGTGGTATAATAAAAGGCGTTAACACTAGATTTTTAATGAAGGATTCAATATGAAATTAACATTGCATGAAGTCGCCAAGGTTGTTGGCGCTAAAAATACTATTTCGGAGTTTGATGACGTTCCCCTGCGACAAATTGAATTTGACAGTCGTAAGATTGAAAAAGGGGATTTATTTTTACCATTAAAAGGTGCGCGTGATGGGCATGATTTTATTGAAATTGCCTTTGAAAATGGTGCTATTGCGACTTTTTCAGAGCGTGAAGTAGCTGGTCATCCCTACATTTGGGTTGATGATTGCTTAGAGGCTTTTCAAGCGCTAGCTAGCTATTATCTCGAGAAACAGCGTGTTGATGTTATTGCTGTGACAGGGTCAAATGGTAAAACGACAACCAAAGATATGATTGCTGCGGTTTTATCAACAGAATATAAGACTTATAAAACACAAGGTAACTACAATAACGAAATTGGTTTGCCCTATACAGCGCTTCATATGCCAGATGATACGGAGAAAATTGTCCTTGAAATGGGGCAAGATCATATGGGGGACATTCGTCTGTTGTCAGAACTTGCAAAACCACATATCGGTGTGGTGACTTTGATTGGTGAAGCTCATTTGGAATTTTTCGGTAGTCGTGAGAAAATCGCAGAAGGTAAATTGCAAATTGTTGATGGCATGGATTCAGATGGCATTTTGATTGCGCCAGCTGACACAATCCTTGATCCTTATTTACCTGAAAGCCAAATGGTTATTCGTTTTGGTGACGGCGCAGAAATTTTTGTGAAAGATTTGCAAGAAAGTAAGGAATCGTTGACCTTTACGACAAATGTGATTGACCGTCCAATCACCCTACCTGTGCCTGGAAAATACAATGCGACTAATGCCATGGTGGCAGCTTATGTTGGTAAATTATTAGCTATTTCTGATGACGATATTGTCGAGGCTCTTGAGACAATCGAATTAACGCGCAATCGTACGGAATGGAAAAAAGCAGCCAATGGTGCTGATATTTTGTCAGATGTTTACAATGCTAATCCAACGGCAATGCGCTTGATTTTAGAGACATTTTCTAAAATTCCTGCCAATGAGGGCGGTAAAAAAATCGCTGTGCTTGCTGACATGAAAGAACTGGGTGAGCAATCTGTTGAGCTTCATAAACGCATGATTATGAGCTTGTCACCTGAAACATTAGATACACTCATTTTCTATGGGGAAGATATTGCCGAGTTGGCACAACTTGCTAGTCAAATGTTCCCAATTGGAAAAGTTTATTATTTCAAGAAAACAGCTGACGAGGATCAATTTGATGCCATGCTTGAAACTGCTCAAAAAGTATTGCAACCAGCTGACCAAATCTTGTTGAAAGGTAGCAACTCAATGCAGTTAGCTAAAGTTGTTGAAGCACTGGAGGAATAGATTATTATGGAGATGTTGAGGTCAAAGAAAGTTTCTAGGGTTGCTGTGCCATTTTCAAGGATTCTTTATCGAACCTTGTATTTTCTTGAGTTTTGCTTGCTATTTCTAGCTTGGTTTTTGAAACATTATCTACTTCCTCACCCCTTTTTACTCTTCCTGTCAAGTCTTGCCATTGTTGGTGGCTTTGCCATGTATTTGTGGAGTTTTTGGCGTTCGGGTTGGTCAATGGAGAAGATTTTAGCAGGCGTTTTTGCCCTAACTTTCCTGCTTGTCTTGCCGATGGCTAGTTATCTGGATACACATATTGAGGATTTATCCATAATTGCCTTATTTTTGTTATCAGCGAGTGTTGATAAGGACGATGAGCGGTTGATGACAGCGATTTTCTACTTCAAGCTGATTGTAGCAATCTTAGTGCTCTTTGCTTACAATAGTCATATTATTTCTGATATGACCATGTATCGGGCTGACAAAGATTTGATAAGGCATTCTTATGGGTTTTTGCATCCGAATTCCTTGGGAAGGTACTTGGTTACGTTGTTGTTTGATTTTTCCTTGATTAGAAAGAGCCGTAAAGTAGGGGCAGGGCTGGTTATGTTGCTTGCTTCCTTGTTGATTTTTGCGATTACCGACTCAAGGACAACACTTTTTGCTACAGGGAGCATCATTTTTTGTTATTTCTTAAAAACATTATTACTAAAGTATCAGGTTTCTGGTTCTGTGATTATTCCACTGGTGATTGTGATGTTTAGTTTGGGTCTAGGGCTTCCATACTTCTACAATGGTGATAGTACCATTTATGCAACCTTGAACCATTTATTCTCAGGAAGATTGGCGATTGGGCATCTGTATTTACAGCATTTTGGTGTTGATTGGCTACCCCGAAATATTCCAACAAGTACCGAAATAAATGGACTAGTGATGTATGATGATAGTTTTTATATTGATTCCTTATTACGTCAGGGGATTTTCCTATTCTTACTGTATCCGATTTTTCTCATTGCACAGTTGAGAGGGAAAAAACTGACGCTATTCCATACGATGCTCTTTTTGATAACTTTCTTTATCAATATCATGGAGCACTATGGTGGCAGTCTTTGTATGTGTAGTATTCTCTTAATCAATTATTTTGCGGTTTCTGAGGAGAACACCGTGGGGAAATATTGAAATAGAGCCCACTTTTCGTTATAATAATAGAGTTATGGGTCCCATGACTCTATTTTTTGTATGGCAGAAAAGGAGTGGACCAATGTAGTCACTAAAGATTAGGTGATACGGTTATATAAAGAAGATAATTAAGATTGATAAGGAAATAAAATGACAATTCAAGATGACATTAAAAAACGTCGTACGTTTGCCATCATCAGTCACCCAGATGCTGGTAAAACGACAATTACAGAACAATTACTTTATTTTGGTGGAGAAATCCGTGAAGCTGGTACCGTAAAAGGGAAAAAGACAGGGAACTTTGCTAAATCTGACTGGATGGCTATTGAAAAGCAACGTGGTATCTCCGTTACTTCATCAGTGATGCAATTTGATTATGCTGGAAAACGTGTCAATATCCTTGATACACCAGGGCACGAGGACTTCTCTGAAGATACTTACCGTACTCTTATGGCGGTAGATGCTGCGGTTATGGTTGTCGATTCTGCCAAAGGTATCGAAGCACAAACGAAAAAACTGTTTGAAGTTGTTAAACACCGTAATATTCCAGTATTTACGTTTATCAACAAGCTTGACCGTGATGGTCGTGAACCACTTGACCTTTTGGAAGAATTGGAAGAAGTGCTTGGTATTGCAAGTTATCCAATGAATTGGCCAATTGGGATGGGAAAATCATTTGAAGGGCTTTATGATTTGTACAACAAACGTTTGGAACTTTACAAAGGCGATGACCGTTTTGCAGCACTTGAAGCTGGTGATGAATTATTTGCTAACAACCCATTCTACCAACAAGTTTTGGAAGATGTTGAATTGTTAGAAGAAGCAGGAAATGACTTTTCAGAAGAAGCTATCTTGTCTGGTGATTTAACACCAGTATTCTTCGGTTCTGCCCTTACAAACTTTGGGGTGCAAACTTTCCTAGATACTTTCTTACAATTTGCGCCAGAACCCCATGGACACAAAACAACAGAAGGTAATGAAATCGACCCTTACGATAAAGATTTTTCAGGATTTGTCTTTAAAATCCAAGCCAATATGGATCCACGACACCGTGACCGTATTGCTTTCGTGCGTATCGTTTCAGGTGAATTTGAACGTGGTATGAGCGTGAATTTAGCACGTACGAAAAAATCAGTGAAATTGTCAAACGTGACACAATTTATGGCAGAATCACGTGAGAATGTTGAAAATGCCGTTGCAGGTGATATTATCGGGGTTTACGATACAGGAACTTACCAAGTTGGGGATACGTTGACAGTTGGTAAAAATAAATTTGAATTTGAACCGCTACCAACTTTCACGCCAGAGTTGTTCATGAAAGTAGCTGCTAAAAACGTTATGAAACAAAAATCATTCCACAAAGGGATTGAACAATTGGTGCAAGAAGGAGCTATCCAACTTTATAAAAATTATCAAACTGGCGAATACATGCTTGGTGCCGTTGGTCAATTGCAGTTTGAAGTGTTCAAACACCGTATGGAAAATGAATACAATGCCGAAGTTGTGATGACACCAATGGGTAAAAAGACTGTTCGTTGGATTAAACTAGAAGACCTTGATGAGCGTATGTCATCAAGCCGAAATATCTTGGCTAAAGACCGCTTTGACCAACCTGTTTTCCTTTTTGAAAATGACTTTGCGCTTCGCTGGTTTGCGGATAAATACCCAAATGTTGAACTAGAAGAAAAAATGTAATAAAGGCAGAAGGAGTTGAGAAAGTGCTCAACTTCTTTTGTCCTTATTCCTGCCAAGATAAAAATAACTAAAGGTCTGAACTTGCGTGCTCAGACCTTTTTAGGAGTTAAAACAAAAACAGCCCTGACGAATCAGGACTATCTTTTTGAGATTATGAAAAAGAAAAGTTTTAGAATGTTTATATTCTATCGGAGAAGCCTTAAATAACTAATAAAAATAGTATTTTGCAGAAAATTCTAACAATAGAAATTATGAAAACGTGTTATTTTAATAAATGAAACTGTTTCCTATCTTTTTAACTTGGAATGTGTTAAACTAAATAGGTTGTTAAACAACGAAATTAAAGTTTAATAAGGCAGCTTCGCACTGCCTTTTAGAAAAGAGAAAAATTTGAAATTTACAGAACTTAACTTATCGGAAAATATCCTTGCTGCCGTAGAAACAGCAGGCTTTGTTGAGCCATCTCCAATCCAAGAATTAACGATTCCTTTGGCTTTGGAAGGTAAGGATGTTATCGGACAAGCACAAACTGGGACAGGGAAAACAGCAGCCTTTGGCTTGCCAACTTTGGACAAAATTGATACAAATCGTAATCTTGTTCAAGCCTTGGTTATCGCACCAACACGTGAATTGGCTGTTCAAGGACAAGAAGAATTGTTCCGTTTTGGTCGTGAAAAAGGTGTGAAAGTCCGTTCCGTTTACGGTGGGTCAAGCATTGAGAAACAAATTAAGGCACTTCGTTCAGGAGCTCACATTGTAGTGGGAACACCAGGGCGTTTGCTTGATTTGATTAAACGCAAAGCTTTGAAACTTGACCATGTTGAAACATTAATCCTTGATGAAGCAGATGAAATGCTTAACATGGGATTCTTAGAAGATATTGAAGCGATTATCAGTCGTGTTCCTGAAACACGTCAAACCCTTCTTTTCTCAGCAACTATGCCAGAAGCTATTAAACGTATTGGGGTGAAATTTATGCAAAACCCTGAACACGTTAAAGTTGCTGCTAAAGAATTGACTACTGATCTTGTTGACCAATACTATATTCGCGTTAAAGAACAAGATAAATTTGATACAATGACACGTCTTATGGACGTTGACCAACCTGAATTGTCAATTGTCTTTGGGCGTACAAAACGTCGTGTGGATGAATTGACACGTGGATTGAAATTACGTGGCTATCGTGCAGAAGGTATTCATGGTGACCTTGACCAAGGTAAACGTCTCCGTGTTCTTCGTGATTTTAAGAATGACAATATTGACATCTTGGTTGCGACTGACGTTGCAGCGCGTGGTCTTGATATTTCAGGGGTCACACACGTTTATAACTACGATATTCCACAAGACCCAGAAAGCTATGTTCACCGTATTGGACGTACTGGACGTGCTGGGAAACATGGTCAATCAATCACTTTCGTAGCACCAAACGAAATGGGCTATTTGTCAATCATTGAAAAATTGACGAAAAAACGCATGAAAGGGTTGAAACCAGCGACTGCTGATGAAGCTTTTAAAGCGAAGAAAAAAGTTGCGCTTAAGAAAATTGAACGTGATTTTGCGGATGAAGCAATTCGTGCAAACTTTGACAAATTCAAAGGTGATGCTGTTAAATTGGCAGCAGAATTTACGCCAGAAGAATTGGCATTGTACATCTTGAACTTGACCGTAAAAGACCCAGATACACTTCCAAAAGTGGAAATTGCGCGTGAAAAACCATTACCATTTAAACCATCAGGTGGAGGCTTTAATAATCGCAAAGCTGGTCGTGGCAATGGTCGCGGTCGTGATAATCGCCGTGGTGGGCGTTCAGGCAGAAAACGTGATGACCGAGACCACGGTGGCTATCGTGATTTCAAACGCACCTCATCTAAGAACAAACGTGATTTCCAAAATAAAGATAACAAACGCCCACGTCGCACATCAAGTGAAAAGAAAACAGGATTTGTTATCCGTAACAAAGGGGAAAGATAAAAAAACCTGTCCAGTGGACAGGTTTTTCACGAGCCTGAAGATTAAAAAGCGAGTCAGATTCCTTGGGTAGATTTTTTATGATCTCAGTACTTGAGAAGTGAGTCAAGGTTTAGTAGACAGTTTTGGGGTTATCTTGGTCTTTTTTTACTTAGTCTGACCCTTTAGCTATAGTTGTTTAGTGATTCTTTAAGGAGAATATTGAACCATTTTGGCTGATTCTCAAAAAAATTACTAAATGATAGCGTATTAGGTTCTATCTAAGATATTTTGGAGAAAACGACATATCTCTTGCTGGAAATGGCGATACTTTGCGCTCAACGTATAAACTTGACGATTAGATAACTCCTAGCCGACATGATCCTTTGTAACTATGATATGTCTGTTGATCTTGCTTGTATCGTTCATATCGCACGATTGACAATATACCTATAAATTTCCATATGATTGTCAAAATAAGCTTATACCATTATTTTTATGAAGAAAGAGAGTTAATTTTGGGCTTTGGGTTGTCTATAGGAGGGGGTATGATCATCATGAAGACGAGATCTTGAGTAAGGGATTTACCACCTATCTGAAAGTATGTACTGTCATAGCAAAGCGAGCATTATTGGCAAATGGGATATAATGATTAGCGATAATGAATGGTTGATAAGTCATGAAACTACTAGACATTGATTTATAACAAATGACACTCGCTCCAGTTATAAAAGAGAAGCCAATTGACGGTTTCTTCTACGGGATATAGCGTTTAAAAAAATTGATGATTTCTAAGTTACAAGTTGTAGCTAATGGGTCTTTAACATTATAATTGAAAACATGTGCTCTAGGATCTTCTGGTGTTCCATATGAACGCAATTCATGTTCAATATTCTTAGCTAACAAAAATCCATCTAATCTTATCGTACAGTCGCGAATAAAGTCTTGATTTGCTGTTGTCAGAAGAAGAGGAGGAAGATCGGAAGTGATATAATGTTCAGTTAAGAGCATATCCATTTTATGTTGCAAAACATCCTCAGTAAAATAAGCTTTTGGTGCACCTTCAATTATTCCAGGAAGAGTGATAAAGGAGGCGCCACAGTTAATAGCGGCAGCACGAACAGTAAAGTTAGGTTTTTCGTAACCAAATTTTTGACGAAAATCATCATTGGTAAGAATGGTTAAGTACTGTACAGCCATTTGCCCACCAGCACTGTCTCCAATAATAAAGACATGTTCTAAGTCTAAATGGTAATCCCTGCCATGCTCTGCCACCCAATGCATTGCGCGGTTAACATCATCTAGCTCTCCTGGAAACTCAACTTCAGGAGCTAGTTGGTAGTTGAAATTGATAAAGGCAAACCCATTTTTGGCTAAGCTAAGCCCAAAAAATTGGTAAGTTTCCTTGCTTCCATAAACCCATCCTCCCCCGTGGATATTAATAATAGTTGGAATGGTTTCAGCATGTACTTTTGGGAGGTAAATATCAAGCAGGTTCCATTTTTCTTTTGGACCATAGGAAATATCATCAAAACGTTCAACTTCAGGAATTTCACGAGGGAGTCCTGCATCTCTTTTATCATCCCCTTCTTTAAAAAGATCATGTAGTACCTTAGCAGCCTCAATATCTTTTTGATTTACAGTCATTTGATAACCTCTTTTCTTATTTGATGACATTATTTTAAGATAGTTTTGCTAAAGATTCCAGCATTAGATTAGCTAAAAAAAGGCGTGTAGTAGCTTCTATGGGACAAGAAAAGAAAGTTACTCAGCGCCTTTTTTTGGGAACGATTGTTATTGTTAAAAAAATTTAGGTTGCTATACTAAAAGTAAGAAAACTTAGTAGTACTAGTCAGGTTTTCTTGCTTAGAAAATAACAGGATATCTTTAGGAGGATGTTGCTATGAAACCAGTAAAAAGAAGAATTTCTTTTAAAATTTCTCTACTGTCTATTTCTCTTTTTTTAATGATTGCTCCCCAGATTTCAGCAGCCCTGCCATTAATGTATGATGCTTTTCCTGGAGTCAGCCAAAGTGGTGTTGAGACGTTAACCACTATTCCAAATGTTGGCATTATGATTGGTTTATTGATTAGCCCATTTTTAATTCGTGTCTTAGGGCAAAAAATGACTGTTTTGACTGGCTTGGCTATCACGTTATTAGCTGGCACTTTCCCGATATATGCCACAGACTATATCCTGATTTTACTTTCACGCTTGTTGTTAGGTGCTGGTATTGGTTTGTTTAATGCTATGGCTGTCAGCTTAATTCCTCAATTTTATTCTGATAATGAAGAAGAGCGTGCAACAATGCTTGGTTTTCAAAATGTCATGAGTAGTATTGGTGCAGCAATATCTTCCTTTTTGGTCAGTTATTTGGTTACGCTTAGTTGGCATGCTGCATTTATGATTTATTTTCTTGTTATTCCAGCTTTTATGTTATTTGCCCTATTTGTCCCTTTAACGAAAGAAGACGCTCAGCCTGAAAATCAAAGTGAGAACAGTCACAAACAATCCATTAATAGTAAAGTAATACTTATAGCTGTTTTGATGTTCTTTATTTTTATGTTTTACTTGCCAATGAGTTATAAGTTACCCAATATGATTCTTGAAAATGGGATTGGAACAAGTTCAACAGCTGCCATGGTAGCAGGTTTTTCAACTTTAATTGGCATTCCTGTAGGGATAACATTTGGTTTTTTCTTTAAATTATTACGGGATAAAATTTTTCCGCTCGGCTTTTTCTTGGTCTTTATAGGCTTTTTGGTAACAGTATTTTCTAAAAACGTATTGGTTTTAGTGATCGCTATGGTAATTACTGGTATTGGATTTGGTTTTGCGGTACCCTATATGTATAACTGGTTGGGCTGGTCAGCTCCTCAAAATTCGATTAATTTAGCAACGACAATTGTGCTTGTTATGGTAAATATTGGTTGTTTTGTCTCACCGACTGTCATGGGCTTTCTTGCTAGCTTTTTAGGGTCTGACGCAAGCAATACTTTGTTAGTCTCAGCGATTGGCTTTGCTTTAATAACACTATATGCTTTTAGCCATTATATTAGGGTTCATAAGTTAGTAACTGATAAGTAATAGAAGTTATAGCTACTACTTATCTAGGTCTTTTGATTAACTAAGGAGGAAATCTTGGAAAACTTTCAACATGAGGTCATTAATCCTAATCAAAGTCTACTTTCTTTTTTACGTGTTCATAATGAACAGTCTGATGCTTATATTGCACCTCACTGGCACCGTGCGATTGAGTTGAGCTATACTAAAAAGGGGAGTATTGATCACTTCTATATAAAAGGTGAAAATTTTCAAACAGAGGCAGGGAGAATTCTATTGGTTAATACACAGGAAGTTCATAGTATTCGTGTCTTAAAGTATAAGAAAGAAGCAGAAGTGGCTTTGACGATTATCTATCCTTATCCCTTTTTAGTAGGACAATTTCAACATATGGATGACTATCATTTTGAAATCAATCATCCAGAAACTTTTTCGAAACAACAGCAGCAAGCCTATCAAAACCTTCAAAGTTTGCTTGAAAAGATTATTTTAGATTATCAAAAGGATAGTCCACAAAAAAATTTAAAATTAAACCTAGGGATATTGCAGGTGCTGGATATTTTATTAGATTTCTTTTTGGTAAAAAATAAGGTAACTGGCTATAATGATAATCGTCTGCAAGTGGCAGAGAGGATTTTAGCAATTGATGCTTTTTTACAAAATCATTATCAAGAAAATATTGGTCTAGAAGAGTTGGCTGATTATTGTCACCTGTCGCGGTCCTACATGGCTAGGTTTTTTAAGATACATCTAGGTGTTACCTTAAGGCAATATTTAGGAACTATTCGTGCGCAGAAGGCAAGAAATTGTTTGATTGAGACAATGGATAGTTTTACCGACATTGCGTTAGAACAGGGATTTAGTGGTTTGCGGTCAATGAACCGAGCATTAGAGACAAATTTTGGAAAAAATGCCAGACAAATACGCTCTCATGAAAGCTAACTGAGTGAGCAATCTATCGCCTTATTTTGGGTAAGCTTACCAGAGCCCAAAATATGATAATTATGGTAGAAAAATAATGACACAGAGAGATCAAAAGGGGACTGTTTCAGATTTGCTAAGTGATTTTGCTCCATTAGTCACTGCAGTAGCTCTTGCTAATAGGAAAGTTCGGTCGTTGAAAGACTTCTTTCAACGACTTTTGATGACTTACTGTTACTATCTGAAAAACACACCTTAATCTAATAAAGTATGTGTTTTGATGTATTTTAATTTTTGTTGTCGTGTTTTTTGTTTGAAGTAGCTTTCGGCGGACATGGCGGCTTCTTTGCTATCAAAGCTTTCTTGGTAGATGAGTTTGACTGGTAGGCGGCTTCTAGTGTACTTTGCACCTTTGCCGCTATTATGCGTTTTGATACGCTTTTCAACATTGGTTGTGTAGCCTGTGTAGAGTGTGCCGTCAGCACATTCGACAACATACATATAAGCTTTTTTAGTTTTTTCTTCCGTTTTTTCCATAATAAATTTCAAAAATATCGTCCGTATAGTCACCGTTTTCTTTGTGAACAAAGAGTGGTGGGAGAATTTTTAGCCCGTCAGTAGAGCCGTCTTTAATCGCTTCAATCAAAAGCATATTAGCATCTTTGCCCATTTTAGGATAAACAAATTGGATACGTTTTGGCGCTAGATTGTATTGTCTCATGGTGTCAATGATGTCTAAGAAGCGGTCTGGTCGATGTACCATAGCCAGTCGTCCGTTTGATTTGAGCGCGTGTCTGGCTACTTCACAAATTTCTTCTAAATTGGTAGCAATTTCATGTCTAGCAAGAAGGTAGTGTTCAGAAAGATTTTTCTTTGACCTTTCTGAAACCTTGAAATAGGGTGGGTTACACATAATCAAATCAACACCAGAACGTGGCACGTGATTGAGCAGATTTTTCAAATCGTCATTAATCATCTGAACTTGTTTTTCTAATTGATTGAGCTGGATTGAACGCTCTGCCATATTTGCCAAACGCTCTTGCAATTCTACCTCGATAATTGGTGCTTTGGTGCGCGTGCTGGCAAAAAGTCCTACGGCACCATTTCCAGAACAAAGGTCAACAATCAAGCCACGTGAAGGGATTTTTGGAAAACGTGACAGCAAGACACTATCGATAGAATAGCTGAAGACAGCTTTATTTTGAATAATTTTGACATCTGTCGAAAAGAGCTGGTCAATACGTTCGCCAGCTTTTAAAATTGATTTCACCATAGCATTTATTATAGCAAATTTTAGCTTTTCTCACTAGGTAAGTAATGATTTTTCGGCTCAAGCATGGTACAATGTTAAAGAATGATTGAAGAAAAAGGAGTAAATCTGTGTTTTATACTTATTTACGAGGATTAGTGGTTTTCCTACTTTGGATTATCAATGGAAATGCTCACTATCATAATGAGGACAAAATTTTAAGTAAGGATGAGAACTATATCTTGGTTGCTCCGCACCGTACTTGGTGGGATCCAGTTTATATGGCATTTGCTGCTCGTCCGAAAGAATTTATTTTCATGGCGAAGAAAGAATTGTTTACGAATCGTATCTTTGGTTGGTGGATTCGGATGTGTGGTGCTTTTCCGATTGACCGTGAAAATCCAGGGCAAAAAGCTCTTAAATACCCTATTAACATGTTGAAGAAAGGCAATCGTTCACTTGTGATGTTCCCAAGTGGTAGCCGTCATTCAACCGATGTTAAAGGTGGGGTTGCTGTTATTGCTAAAATGGCGAAGGTTAAGATTATGCCAGTCGTTTATGCAGGACCAATGGAATTAAAAGGACTTTTGACTGGAGAACGTGTGGATATGAACTTTGGTAACCCGATCGACATTTCTGACATCAAACGCATGAATGACGAGGGGATTGAAGAAGTGGCAAACCGTATTCAAGCAGAATTTGACCGTTTGGATGCTGAAAATGCGACTTATCATACCAACAAGAAACCCAATCCATTAACCTACATTTACCGTATTCCTCTTGGACTTGTGGCGATTATCGTTGTTCTGTTGACATTGCTCTTTAGCTACATTGCAAGCTTTGTTTGGGATCCAGATAAGCACCGTAAAATGAAATAAGAACCAAAAGCTCAGCGATTTTGCTGGGCTTTTTCGAATAAATAAGTAAAGGCTCGTATAAGTCTATTTTTTATGTCAAAAGTGAGGTAGTGAGATGATTGAAGAAATAAAAGAAAAACTTTTGGAGAACAAAACGTTGGTAGCAGTGTTGGGAACAATACTTGTCATGTTAATCGGATTTTTTGCTTGGTCAAATGTGACAAAAACAACAGCGGATGCGCAAAGTGACCTACCTGCCCTAAGCACGACTTTTTCGGCGAGTAGCAGCGCAAGTGATTTAAAAACAGAACGTTCAAGTTCGCAAACGGAAACTCAAAAAGTGTTTGTAGATGTCAAAGGCGCTGTGAAAAATGAGGGTGTTTATGAGCTTTCAAGCGGTAGCCGTGTGACAGATGTGGTCAAATTAGCAGGTGGTTTTACAGAAGATGCTGATAAGAAGTCGGTGAATTTGGCTGAAAAAATAACTGATGAATCGGTGATTTATGTGGCAAGAGTTGGTGAAAATGTTGCTCCTGCAAGGACTAACTCACAAGCAAATGGCAGCGCTCAACAGGAAGAAAGTTCAGATAAAATCAATCTTAATACCGCAACTTTGGCGGAACTCCAGACGATTTCTGGCATTGGCGCCAAACGTGCCCAAGATATTATTGACTACCGTGATGCCAATGGTGGTTTTTCATCAGTTGATGACTTGGCGAATGTGTCTGGCATCGGAGAAAAAACACTAGAAAAGCTAAAATCTGAGGTGACCGTTGATTAAATATTTTCCTATTAAGCCAATTCAATTGGCTTTTTTGCTCATTTTGCTCTATTATTTTTGCTTTTCAAAAGTGATTGGGTGTTTGATGTTTCTCTTGCTAGCCTTGGTGTTTTTATGGCAACAGTACGGTTGGAAGGCTTGGTGTCAAGTTTGCTTGTGTTTAAGTTGTTTTGCGGTATTTTTTCTGACTAAGTCTAATCAGACTGAGCAGGATTATCAAGCAGCACCAGCTCATTTAACAAAAATCCAGATGATTCCTGACACGATTTCGGTCAATGGGGATTTGCTGTCCTTTCGAGGTAAGGAAGCTGGGCGGACTTATCAGATTTTTTATACCTTGAAATCGGAGAAAGAACAGCGTTTTTTTAAGACATTAACTCAAACGGTTGTTTTATCTGGTGATATGGACTTGGAAGAAGCAACACCCCAGCGGAATTTTGCTGGTTTTGATTATCGTACCTATCTTAAACATGAAGGCATTTATCGTGTGGTAAATTTGTCGGCGATTAATCATATTGAGCTTGCTAGTAAGATGACTTTGTGGGATAAGCTACATGCTCTTCGACGAAAGGCTATTGTTAGTATTCAGCGGTATTTTCCTGCTCCTATGCAACATTATATGACTGGGCTTTTGTTTGGCTATCTGGATAAATCGTTTGATGAGATGAGTGATGTTTACACCAGTTTAGGAATTATTCACCTCTTTGCTCTTTCAGGTATGCAGGTCGGCTTTTTTGTGGGGGCATTCCGCTTTTTCTTTCTACGTCTTGGGTTACGCCGAGATTATGTGGACATACTACAAATCCCATTTTCGCTTGTTTATGCGGGGCTGACTGGCTTTTCTGTTTCGGTGATTCGGAGTTTAATTCAATCTGCTTTTGCAAATCTTGGTATTAAAAAATTAGATAACCTGGCTTTAACTTTGTTTGTTCTTTTCATAGTTATGCCAAATTTTCTGCTGACGACGGGAGGCATTCTTTCCTTTACTTACGCTTTTATTCTCAGTTTTATTAACTTTGATGACATTAGTCGCTATCAGAAAATCATTGTGGAAAGTTTGACCATTTCATTAGCCAGTTTGCCCTTGTTAATTTATTTTTTTGCTGTGTTTCAACCCTTATCTGTCTTATTGACAGTCATTTTTTCTGTGGCATTTGACACTATTATGTTGCCAATGCTATCAATCATTTTTATTTTATCGCCCTTGGTTAAACTGACTTGCTTTAATGGTTGTTTTGTTTTCTTGGAAATTGTTATCAAGAACACTAAGGCAATTTTGGGTGGTCCGATTGTTTTTGGGAAACCAAGTCTTGGTATCTTGGTGCTACTATTTTTAACGTTAGGCGTGCTTTATGATTGCTGGCGACGAAAGAAAATGGCAATTTTTCTTGTCAGCTTAGTAGCTCTGCTATTTTTTCAAATCAAGCATCCGCTAGAAAACGAGGTGACGGTGGTTGATATTGGGCAGGGAGATAGTATTTTTGTGCGTGATGTTAAGGGGCATACGCTGCTAATTGATGTGGGCGGAAAGGTGAGTTTTAGTGAGAAGAAGGCGTGGCAGGAGCGGCTGACGGATAGCAATGCTGAGCGAACCTTGATTCCTTATCTCAACAGTCGTGGCGTTGGAAAAATTGACCAGTTAGTTCTGACGCACACGGATACTGACCACATGGGAGATATGCTGGAGGTGGCAAAGCAGGTGAAAATCGGTGAAATTCTGGTTAGTCAGGGAAGTTTGACAAAGCCAGATTTTGTGGCGAAATTACAAGCCATGAAAACCAAGGTGCGCGTGGTGGTAGCTGGCGATGTTTTGCCGATTATGGGAAGTCATCTACAAGTGCTTTATCCGAGCCAGACTGGTGATGGTGGTAATAATGACTCGGTGGTGCTTTATGGGAATCTTTTGGGTAAGAATTTCTTATTTACAGGAGATTTGGAAGAAGAAGGCGAGCAAGAGTTGATAGTAACTTATTCCAATCTGCCGGTTGATGTCTTAAAGGCAGGGCATCATGGCTCAAAAGGCTCATCAAGCTCAGCATTTCTCACTCACATTTCACCACAAATTGCTTTGATTTCCGCAGGGCAAAATAACCGCTATAAACATCCTCACCAAGAAACGCTTGAACGCTTCCAAGCACAAAACATGACCATTTACCGCACAGACGAACAAGGCGCTATCCGCTTTAGAGGATTAAACCACTGGAAAATCGAAACAGTGAGGTAGCTTTTTTAAAATGACGTATCATTTGTAATTTCTGTGTAATGTTCTTTATATTGCTTGTACATATTTTTTTCGTTTAATATTAAAAAGACTTGCAACGCTTGTAGCATTTTTTGTTTTCCAGTTTTTTTATTTTTCATAAACTCATAATATCCCAAAACATATAGAAATACGGTTTGTTCATAATAATTCAACTCATTCTTTAGCAATCTTTCGATTTTTGTTATTAAATACTGGCAGTTTTCATAATTTTTTAAGTCAATACTTGCAATTAGGCAGTTGATGGCAAGTTGCACAACTAATTTTTTATTAGTTTTGTTGAGTGAAGAATAGATGAAATTTTCTAACATTTCTTTAGTTAATAAATAGAATGCAGAGTATTCTATAGTTCTAATACAATTTCCCAATAGTATTATTTCGTAATATCCCCAATTTTCAACCTTAAAAAGGTAGTCTGTTAACTCTTTTAATTCATTTTGAGTTGGACAAATTGTACAATCAAAACTATAGATTATAGATTTTAACATTGTTTTTTCTATATTTTTTAGTCGATAAGAAGAACTTAATAATAAATCTTTTATTTCTTTATAGCGTTGCAATGAATAGTTCTTCCTTACATAGTTGACTAGATCAACAAAATTTTTTTCCTTGTCACAGTCATTATTATGTATAATTAAGAATTCTTCAACTGATATATTGAGTTTGTTTAATAAGTTTACTAACCGTGAACATGTAATTTCAGATTCACCTCGTTCAAAGCGTGAAATTTGCGATTTAGAAAGGTAGTTATCGGCAAGCGAAGAAATACTAACTTGTTTTCCTTTTCTAATTTTTTTTAGCGTTCTTCCAAAATTGAAATCCATAATTTTTCCCACTTTCACAACAAAAAAACTTTTTACAAAATTTATTATATAATATCTAAAAGTTTATTTGGAGGTTTTTATAGTGAAAAAAATGCTTATTTTCTATTTACTGCTTGAAATTATTATTGTCGGAGGTTAATTAAATGTTAAAGGAGAATTTTTATAAGAATTGTGATCATTAACAGGTGGCAAGATAATTTTGCAGATTATAAAAAACTTATTAACCATAATGTGCATGAGATTATCTATATAACAAATGCTGAGGGAGCAAAATACATTCAAAATTATGAGGTAAAATGTACAGAACATTTAGTAGTAGATTCACTCAGTGATAAAAAAATTCTATGTGCCATTTTTCAAGACTTACTTAATAAATATCAATGTATTGATAGAGTAGTAGCGATGTCAGAGATGGATATTGCTATTGCTGGATATCTAAGAAGTAAATATAAAATATCAGGTATGAGCGAGCAAACTGCGCTAAATTTTACTGATAAAGTATGTATGAAAAATGCATTGTCTGGAAAAGGAATTTTATTTCCTAAATATACAAGTAACATAAATAAAATTGATGAGTTAACTTTTCCAATTATACTAAAACCTAGAAACGGAGCTTCAAGCGAAGGTGTAGTGAAATTATCTGATTATAGTGAATACTATGATTATTGTCAGGAAAATATTTTAGAAAACTACGAAGCTGAGGAATACATTGATGGAAGTATTTATCATGTAGATGGATTTTGTTTTCAAGGAAAACTAGGGTTTGCAAAAGCCTCTGAATATATTAATACGCCTTATGATTATATTAGGGGGAAGACTATAGGTTCTATATTTTGCGCGGACAATGTATTTTCTGACAGAGTTTTTTCTTTTACTGAGGTTGTTTTATCTGCTTTAGGATTGCAAGATAGTGTGTTTCATTTAGAGTTTATAGAACATGGCGATGAATTTTATTTTTTAGAAGTAGGTGCACGCCAGGGTGGCGGTGAGATTGTTCCAATGTATAAGAAATTATATAATATGGATTTAATAAAACTGTCCTTTAACTTGCAAATTGGAGTAGAAAAAGTACCTTTATTTGAGAAGAAAGATGAAAGAGTTGCGGCATTTCTTCTTTTTCCAGAACCATCACAGCTACCAGACAAAGTAAAAGAAATTACTATGTTTAATTTAGAAAGTCAGGTATATCAAATAAGTCCTAAAATTGGTGAAAATATGGAAGAAGGTGGAGGATACTACTTTAATTCAGGACGTTTTCTATTTTATGGAGACAGTAAACAAGTGATAAAAGATGTGAATTACGTCATGTCAAATTTTAGAATAACAATGTCAAGGGAGAAAAACAATGAGATTGATGATAATTGAACCTAATACGATTGCAGGTGAAATGTTAGTAAAAAAAGCTAAACTTTTAGGCTTAGAATTAGTTGCTGTAACTCAAGAAAATGTCTGGGAAAAAAATTATGATGAACATTTAAAACACTTAATAGATGAATTTGTATTTGTTAATTTCAGTAAAAAAGAGGAAACAAAGGAAAAAATTTTAAACTATAGCGAACATAGAAAAATAGATGGCATTGTAACAGGTTTTGAATTCTTTTCGGATTTAGTTGTTGAAATTGGTCAATTAATGAATTTACCAACTCATTTAACGAAAGAACCTTTGATTTTGCGCGATAAATGGGAAATGTCAAAAAAATTTTTAGAGTGTGGTGTGTCTTCTGCAAAAACAGTTTTATTTGACGAAATTCATGAAAGTAACGAGATTAATTTCCCAGTCATTGTTAAACCAACAAATAATGCAGGTTCTTTCTTGGTAAGAAAGGTAGAAAATTATTCTGATTTAGAAAAAGTCGTTAAAGAAATAAAAGAAAATGATATTGAGTTTCCTCACGGCTTCAAGTTGGATAGTAGGGTTATTATTCAAGAAGTTTTAGAAGGTCCGGAGTATAGTGTAGAAATTGCTGTACAAAATGGTAAATTTTTTCCAGTAACTGTTACGGATAAAATAACTACTCATAAAAATTATTTTGCTGAATTAGGACATAGAGTACCATCTTTGATTGACAAACATGGTAGAGATAGCTTAGTTGAGTTAGCAATTGCTGGTTTAAAAGCTTTAGGCTTTTACAATGGAGTGGCTCATGCTGAGTTAATTGTTACTAGTAGTGGTCCGAAAATAGTTGAAATTGGCGCAAGACCGGCTGGGGATTATATTCCTGCTTTAATTGAAAATGCTTTAGGAATTGATTTATTAAAAGTTTACGTCGATATAGCACTCGGAAATGCTGTAAATATTTATCAAGATAAAGAAGCTTTTTCTGGAATTTCTTTTTTGACTAGTTCAACTCCAAAAGCTATAAAAGAAATATCATATTCTGAAGAAAGTTCTGATGATATACATTTATATGTGAAAAGTGGAGATTCTGTTCGGCCAAGTTTAGACAATATGTCTCGTTTGGGTCATATCATGGTTACCAAACCTTCGTATAGAGAGGTCGATTATTATATCGTTAAACATTTAGATGGTTTAAAGATTGATTATTAAGGGAGTTTTTATGAAAAAAGTTGCTTTTATTAGATCTGTTGATATTCATCAGGCTGAACCTAGTCTTTCTTTATTGTTAGAAAATATAAAAACAATGAAAAAAGTGAATGATTTAAAATTAAAATTATTTTTTAGTGATGGAATTATTCACGATGAAAAAATTTTTCCGGGAGAAGTGTGTAGATTTTCTTCAGATGCTTCTGTAGATAAACTAGTTTTAGAGATAGTAAAATGGTCTCCAGATTATGTTATTTCAATTTCTATTCCTGATAATAATAGCTTTAGAGATAGTGTGCTTAAGGAAAAATTGAAAAAATATGGTATTCCAATGCTTATTCATCCTATTGATTCTATGTTTATATTATGTAATAAATGGAATACAAGTTTATGGTTGAAATCACAGGGCTTTTACGTTCCAAAATCGATACAAGTTTCATATGAAAAGATTGCAAATAACATAGGTGTTGATTATTCTGAGTACTTAAATGCTATATACTGTTCATTATCTCAAATGCATGGACCATTTGTTGTAAAGCCACTTTGGGATTCAATGTCATGTGGAGTCCAAATTTTTGATGATTGTAGTCAAGTAGTAGAGTATATAAAAAAATACTGTAAACAGGATTTAATTATTGAACAGCACGTAGATGGAGAACTGTTTAGTATAGAAGTATTAGCTGATGAAAATAATATTTTAGTACAACCACTGATAAAAAAAGTGTTATTAGATAAGAAAGATTTGATGCCTTTTAATCATTTAAGATATGGAAATTATCGTTTAGAAGATAATTTATATTTTAATTTAAAAAGTAATCTATTGAGGATAGTAAAAAAGCTGAGACTTAATGGTAATGTGGAATTCGAAATGATTCGAAAAGATAATAAATTCCATATTATTGAAATAAATCCCAGAGTATCTGGTGTAACAAATTTATCAACGGCTATTTCGGGAATTAATACATACTCTTGGCTATTATTAGCTGCTTTAAATAATAACTCTCTCATCAGGATGTTCAATAATTTCTTGATTAGCTAATATTTCTTTTCCCCAATTGTCAAATTAAGCTAGACAGAAAAAAGCCATCTATGTTAGGCTCAGATAAACACCACATTTGTCTGAAAGGAACTAACATAAATGACCTATACTCATCTTACCACAACCGAGCTTGTAATGATAGAGGCTTATTACAAAGAGGGAATAACTATTAGCGATATTTGTCAATCCCTCAGAAGATCAAGACAAACGATTTATAAGGTCATTGCTTACCTCAAGACTGGTC
>NZ_NETH01000031.1 GCF_003337175.1 Streptococcus gallolyticus | reverse complement strand
GCAATGACCTTATAAATCGTTTGTCTTGATCTTTTGAGGGATTGACAAATATCGCTAATAGGTATTCCCTCTTTGTAATAAGCCTCTATCATTACAAGCTCGGTTGTGGTAAGATGAGTATAGGTCATTTATGTTAGTTCCTTTCAGACAAATGTGGTGTTTATCTGAGCCTAACATAGATGGCTTTTTTCTGTCTAGCTTAATTTTACAAATTGGGTAAACAAAACCATCACTGCCAATTTTTAACCCCTCTTTTTGAATGCTAGGAAAATTCTCAAATGTTGAATAGTGATATAATTTCATGCCATGCCTCCTTAATTGTAATATCGTCCCTGTGATTGAATATAAGCGCCGTAGCGCTCTTTAACGTGGTCTGTGGGTATTTTATCATCTTCCTCTTTAACGTCCTCTAGGGGCTTAATATGAGCTAATACAAGCAATAATAAAATTAATACCGCCATAAGCACCAATTGAGCCCAGATTGGTAAATTGATTTCTTGGTATATCATAATTTAGCCTCTTCCTGCGATATAGCCCAATACCCAAGCATACAATACTGCCAATGTTAAAAGTAAATATGTCATTTAGTGTGCCTCCTTTAGTCTAAATGTAAGTCAATAGTGTTTACGATTTTAATTGTCTTGCCCTCGCTCTCCAGCATGGCTATCTCCCAATCTGGGAACTCTTTACCATTCCAAAACTTATCCCTATTGGGTGATGAAAGCTTGAAATAGCTTTTAAATTGCCCTGTATTGTTGTAGTCATAGTCATTTACTTTCTCAAATAGTAGTTTCATACTCTTTTTCCTCGTAAGCCTTGATATAACGCTGTTTTTACGGTATAATGAATACATAAAAAGTATTGCTAAAACCCTCATAGCCTGCCTGCTGTAGTGTTTTAGTTTATCTAATTTTTTTAAGTTTTTACCTTGGTTTGAGCTGTAACTCAAGCCTTTTTTGTTGCGCTTATTTAACTTATTTTGCTGTAAATAGTATCAGCAACGCTAAAATTTAAGCCGTAACGTTCTTTAACAAGCATTAGTTCAACTGTTTCATCTAACACTTGCTCTCTATCTCTTAGCATTGGTTCGGTCATTTCTGCTTTTTTCACCATTTTAGAATGACCGTATTTGCTAGAAACAGCCTTATTAGCTATTGTATTAGCTTTTATCATGTCTTTAGGTCTCACTTCTTTGTTCGCCTCTTTCAATCCATTAGCTAATACACTCATAGCATTCTTTTGATGTTCTTTGTCTAGCATTCTAAAAGCTTGAAAGCCCTCTAGCCCCGATTGTTGGCGTAACTGTTTGATAATTTCAAATACCCATACTTTGAAAGCTTTAGCCTCGGGTTTACGACTAGAAAAGATAGTCTCATAAATACCAAACTCATTTACGATAAGCATTTCTTGCTGACGTCCTAAGTTGTCCTTTATGCCCACCCTTGAAAGGTGGTCATCTTCTAAACGCATTTTAACTTTGTCAGTTCGTAAGTTTAAAGCTCTTGCAATGTCAGCCAATACCGCCCACCACTCATCGTTGTGTTCTACAAAACGGATACTATGCCCGTTCCATTGTTCTAATTTTTCCATGTAATTCCTCCTCATAAATCCCTATTGTAATTTTGAACATTAGGGATTTTTTACCGTTTTTATTTAATAGTCTTTAACTAACCAAGCCATAGCCTTTTCAAAAGTCTTTACTCTAACTTCCCCGCCCGAACGTAACTTCCTATAAGTTATATGGTTTACCCCAATTTGTTCACTTGCTTGTTTTGCTGTAAGTTGCATGTCCGCTTGTTTTCGGCGGATAGCTTTAGCATAATCACTTGTAATAAGCATTTATAACTCCTCTCTTTTTAAAATATAGTTTCACTATATCTGTATCTTGAGTATATATAGTTTTTTATGCTTTGTCAAGAGGTGAAATATATTTTTTTTATACTTTTTTTATGTTATAATCTAACGTGAAAGGTGCTTAGATATATGAATAGATTAAAAGAACTAAGAAACAATGCCGTTCATAACGGTCATAAAATGAGACAAGCCGACCTAGCTGAGTTATTAGGAGTCACAAAATTAACTGTTTCCAATTGGGAAAATGGCAAACATGAAATAAAAGCAGATAAAGCCAATGAAATAGCTAAACTATTCAATGTTTCTGTTTCCTATTTACTGGGTTATTCTGACAAGAAAGAACCGTATTATAGTGATGAAATACTTTTAGACAATGGTAGCGGTGGCGTTTCTTCTCTTAGCGTTAAGCGCCATAATGACTTACAAAAAGAGTACAATAAGCAAATTAGAAAAGATTTTATTAATTTCTTGCGCACATATGACTTTGTTATTAGTGACAATGAAATAAAGGTACTCTTAGAACAGATTTCAAGTTTAAACATTAGTATAAAAGCTCATATTGACCGTGAAAGAGTACTACAGAAAGCCAACCCTAAAAAATATCTTATAGAAAATGGATATAAAGAATTAGGTGACTTGTTCCAATCTAATAAAGGGATTGATGACTTTTATAAAGAAAAAGGTTACGACCCAGAAAGCACTTTATAAAACCACCCCAACCGATAACGATTAGCTTTATAAATTGCTTAATAATTTTGCTCATTTTTGCGCATTGAATTTTAAAAAAAAGCCTTGTTTTTGGGAATTCGATTTTACTTTGCTATTTTGAATGGTTCTAAAACTATTCCGAATGTTTCAACGTTGAAACATTTTGATTTACCACCATGCTATTTTAAATAGTTCTAAAACCTCAAACTCTAAAACCCTTATAGCCTGCCTGCTGTAGTTAAGAGAAGAGGTTACAAATGGCAAATATTAAGAAAATCACAAAGAAAAACGGTGCTACTGTGTACCGTGAACAAGTCTATCTAGGTACTGACGTTATGACTGGCAAACAAGTCTATACAACCATTTCAGCACCTACAAAAAAAGAACTCAAACAAAAACGTGAGTTCAAAATAAACGAATTTAAAAATAATGGATATACTCGTATTAAGAGTGTAACGGCTAAAAATTACTGTGAATTAAGCCAACTATGGCTAGAAAATCATAAGTTAGAAGTAAAGCCACAAACTTATACGCAAACAGTAAGTGAGTTAAACAATCACATATTGCCCGTGTTCGGCGATATGAAAATAGAAAAAATCACGCTTCCAATGGTTCAAAACTTTGTTAATAAATTGGCTAGTAGCGATAACTTTGGGCGTGTTTCTTTTAGGGTTATTCTATCTATAAACAAGCGTATCTTAAAATACGCTGTTAACTTACAATTGATTAGTGTAAATCCTGCCGATAATGTTATCGTACCAAAGATTAAAAAGAAAGAAAGTAAAAAACAAGCAAAACACTTTGAGGATAGCCAATTAAAACAATTTAAGGACTACTTGGAAAGTCTCCCCAACACCTTTAAAGATTGCTACCACAAAACGTTATATCTAACCTTGCTTGCTACCGGCTTACGTATTGGAGAAGCGGTAGCGCTTGAATGGTCTGATATTGACCTAGACAATGGCTGTATTAGTGTTAATAAGACACTTGTCTTTAGTCGCATGGAAACAAATGCCCCTAAATCTGATTCGGGAAATAGAATAATTTCAATTGATAGAAACACCGTTCTAATGCTACGCCTTTATAAAGCACGCCAACACCAATGCTTTATTGAACATGGTTACGGTGCTAAAATGGCGGAACATGTATTCTCAAATGGCTTTAGTGCTTACCCTAGCCGTACAAACTTGCAACATGTCTTAAATCAGCACCTAGAAAAAGCGGGACTATCCCATTTTACTTTCCACGCTTTTCGCCATACTCATGCAAGCTTGCTCTTAAATGCTGGTATCAGTTACAAAGAATTACAACACCGCCTAGGTCATTCTACTTTAGCTATGACAATGGACACTTACAGTCACTTATCAAAAGAGAAAGAAAAGGAGGCGGTAAGTTTCTTTGAAAAAGCTATGGCAAATCTATAGACTACATTAAATTACATAACAAGAAAAAACGTTCCACGCTTTAAACCTTGATATATCAGTATCATTTTAGTTTATCTTCTAAAATTATTTGATATAATAGATGTAATATTTTAAAAGGATTATTGAATGGCTATTATTGAGAAGGCACCAGCTAAGATTAATTTGGGGCTAGATATTATTGGAAAACGACCGGATGGTTATCATGATTTATCTATGATTATGGTTAGTGTTGATTTGAATGACTATATTACAGTTTCTGAAATTGATGGAAGTGAGATTGTGGTTGAGTCTAATAATCATAAAATGCCCTTGAATGATAAAAATGACGTTTTTAAGGCTGCTAAATTGATTCGTGAGGTTTGTCAGATTGATTCAGGGGTTAAGATTGAGTTGAAAAAATCAATTCCTATTTGTGCTGGCCTGGGTGGTGGTTCAACAGATGCTGCTGCTACAATTCGAGCTTTGGATAAATTATGGCAGCTTAATCTTTCTAAGGATGAAATGATTGATGTTGGATTTCAAATTGGGAGTGATGTTCCGTACTGTCTGGAGGCAGGTTGTGCGTGTATTTCTGGTAAGGGAGAGATTGTAGAATGTCTTGATTATCAATTATCAGCTTGGATTGTTTTGGTGAAACCTGAGTTTGGTGTTTCAACACGTACGGTTTTTCCTGAAATTGATTGTAAGACGATTTCACGTGTAGATATCGCTTCGCTACGAGAGGCGGTGCTTGCTAAGGATTACGAAAAAATGATTGCATATATGGGAAATTCTTTGGAGGATATTACCATTAAACGCAAGCCATTTATTCAAAAAATCAAGGATCGGATGATGAATTGTGGAGCAGATGTTGCTTTGATGACGGGAAGTGGTCCGACAGTTTATGCTTTGTGTCGTTCGGAAAAAAAAGCCGATCGTCTGGTCAATAGTATGCGTGGCTTTTGTAAGGAAGTTTACAAGGTTCGTATTTTATAGAGGAAAGAGTCAAGCCATTGATTCTTTTTTTAGTTTTTGATATAATTAACTGGTTAATGAAGTGAGGTGTGAAATATGCAGCTAGAGAAGCAAGTAGATAAGTTAGTAAATCAAATTTTGTTGAAAGCAGAGAATCAGCATGAATTGTTGTTTGGTGATTGTCAGAGTGGTGTTACTCTAACGAATACTCAAGAGCATATCTTAATGCTTCTGTCACAGGAACGTTTGACAAATTCTGATTTGGCAAAACGTTTGAATATTAGTCAGGCAGCGGTAACGAAAGCAATTAAGTATTTGGTGAGTCAAGGAATGTTAGCGTCTGTGAAAAATAAAGAGGATGCGCGAGTGACCTATTTTGAATTGACAGACATTGCTAAGCCAGTTGCCAAAGAGCATACTCATCATCATGATGCAACATTGGCTGTTTACAAAAATTTATTTAACCAGTTTTCTGAGGGCGAACAAGACGTTATTGCACGATTTTTGAAGGTCTTTTCAGATGAGTTAGAAGGGCGAGAATGAGATATATTACTGTAGAAGATTTGTCTTTTCAATATGATAGTGAGCCAGTTTTAGAAGGAATTAACTATCATCTTGATAGTGGAGAATTTGTCACTTTAACAGGTGAAAATGGTGCTGCCAAATCTACGTTGGTAAAGGCGACATTAGGTATTTTGACACCAAAGAGTGGTCAAGTAACCATTTCAAAAACGAATAAAGATGGTAAGAAGCTCCGCATTGCTTATTTACCACAGCAAATTGCGAGTTTTAACGCAGGTTTTCCATCAACGGTTTATGAATTTGTGAAATCAGGGCGTTATCCAAGGAATGGTTGGTTTCGTCGTCTGACTAAGCATGATGATGAGCACGTCAAAATTAGCTTAGAATCTGTTGGCATGTGGGAAAATCGTCATAAGAGAATTGGAAGCTTGTCGGGTGGGCAAAAACAGCGTGTTGTTATTGCTAGAATTTTTGCATCTGATCCTGATATTTTTATTTTGGATGAACCAACTACTGGTATGGATGCTGGAACGACAGAAACTTTTTATGAGTTGATGCACCATAGTGCGCATAAACATGGAAAATCTGTTTTGATGATTACTCATGATCCAGATGAGGTAAAACATTATGCTGACCGTAACATTCATTTGGTACGTAATCAAAAGACGCCATGGCGTTGTTTTAATGTGCATGGTACTGATGTGAAAGGGGCTGTTGATGTTGATTGAAATATTTTCTTATGATTTTATGCAACGTGCTATTATGGCAGTAATTGCTATTAGTATTTTTGCCCCAATTTTAGGAATTTTCCTTATCTTACGTCATCAAAGTTTAATGAGTGATACGCTTAGCCACGTTTCTTTGGCCGGTGTTGCCTTAGGCATTTTGCTTGGGACTTCAACAACTTGGTCAACGATTCTTGTTGTCACGATTGCTGCGGTTATTTTGGAGTACTTGCAGACGGTTTATAAGTATTATGTTGAAATTTCAACAGCTATTTTAATGTCGCTTGGTTTGGCGATTTCGTTAATTGTGACGAGTAAGTCTGAAAATGGTAGTAGTGTTAATTTAGATCAATATTTGTTTGGTTCGATTATTACGATAAATATGGGGCAGGTAATTGCGCTATTTACCATTGCAGTTGTTGTTGTGCTTCTAACGATTTTATTTATTAGACCAATGTATATTTTGACATTTGATGAGGAGACAGCTTTTGTTGATGGTCTGCCTGTTCGTTTAATGTCTGTTCTCTTTAATATTGTGACAGGGATTGCGATTGCTTTGACAATTCCCGCGGCTGGAGCTCTTTTGGTTTCAACGATTATGGTTTTACCAGCAAGTATTGCTATGCGCTTGGGGAAGAATTTTAAATCGGTCATTCTTATTGGTGTAATCGTTGGTTTTATCGGTATGGTAGCTGGTATTATCACCTCTTACTACTGGGAAACACCTGCGAGTGCAACCATTACGGTTATTTTTGTGGGAATTTTCCTTTTGGTGAATTTATTTAATATGATTTTTCATCGTAATAGCTAAAAAAGGGGGGGCTCTCCCTCTTTTTTTGTTGTGATAAAAAACAGACACCCAATGATGCCTGTAAAGATTGTGCTAATTAGTATGTTAACACGAAGTATTTTTTCTTACCGCGACGGATAACTGTTAGTTCGTTATCGATTTTATCGTCGTCAGAAAGTGTGTAATCTAAATCTTGGATACGTTCACCGTTGATGTAGATGGCACCATTTTGAACGTCTTCACGTGCTTGACGTTTTGATGGTGAGATTTTTGCGGCTACAAGAACTTCAACGATATTGCGGTTATCATCGGCTTGAACAGCGTAGTTAGGGACGTTGTTTAGACCTTGTTTCAATTCTTTTGCTGAAAGGATCTTGATATTTCCAGCGAAGAGTTGTTCAGTGATTTTAAGGGCTTGTTTGTAAGCTTCTTCGCCGTGAACAAGTGTGACAACTTCGCGTGCTAAGATCTTTTGTGCTAAACGTTCGTGACGAGCTGCGTTGAATTCTTTTTCGATTTCAGCGATTTCTTCTAGTGAAAGGAATGTGAAGATTTTCAAGAAGCGAACAGCGTCGTCATCCATAACGTTGAGCCAGAATTGATACATTTCGTATGGAGATGTTTTGTCAGCATCAAGCCAAACGGCATTTCCTTCAGATTTACCGAATTTTTTACCTGTTGAATCAGTGATGAGTGGTACGGTCACGACATGACCTGTTTTATCAGCTTTGCGGCGTAGCAACTCTGTACCAGCAGTCATATTTCCCCATTGGTCTGAACCACCGATTTGCAAGGTAACGTTGTATTTGTCATTTAATTCGTAGAAATCGTAACCTTGCATGATTTGGTAGGCGAATTCAGTGTATGAGATACCAGTTTCGATACGTTTTTTAACGGATTCTTTACTCATCATAGCGTTGACAGTAAAGTATTTTCCGACATCACGTAGGAAGTCAATGAAGCTGACATTACCAAACCAATCATAGTTGTTTACCATAACGGCTTTGTTGTCACCATTTTCGAAATCAAGGAAACGTGATAATTGATTTTGAATCTTAGTTACCCAGCCGTCAACAGTTTCTTTAGTTTGAAGACTGCGTTCAGCATCTTTGAATGATGGGTCACCGATAAGTCCAGTAGCTCCTCCAACAAGAGCATATGGTTTATGCCCTGCCAATTGAAGGCGGCGTGATGTTAAAATAGCAACTAGGTGACCAAGGTGCAAGCTATCAGCTGTAGGATCATAACCAGTATAATAGGATACTTGCCCTTCTGTTAATGCTTTGACAAGGGCTTCTTCATCAGTCGTTTGAAAAACTAAGCCACGTTCTTTGAGTTCTTCGAATATGTTCACGAGCTTTCTCCTTACTTAAAATTTTGAGGTTGATAGTAATTTCTAGCTAAGCTAACTCTACCCCAATGATATATTGTAGTTTACAGGCTATTATATCAAAAAGCGATACTTCTATGCAAGCTTTATCAAAGTTTGGTATAATATTAATGAGGTATTGGAATGTTTAAGAGAAACAAAAATAAGAAAAAGAAAAAACCGAATCACCAGAAACTTAGTGTTATCGATTTGGGATCGGTTGTTTTAAGAACAGTAAAATTATTAACTGACTTTTTTTATATTATGATCATCCTGTTTGGGATGTTAGGGGCGGGGATAGCTTTTGGTTATCTTGCAAGTCAGATTGATTCTGTCAAAGTTCCTAGCAAGGAAAGTCTGGTTAGTCAGGTAACATCTCTGACTAGGATTTCAGAGATGTCGTATTCTGATGGTAGTTCGATTGCAAGTATTGATACTGATTTGTTGCGAACACCTGTTGAAAGCGACGCTATTTCAGACAATGTTAAAAATGCCATTATTGCGACTGAGGATGAAAACTTCGAGAGCCATGATGGTGTTGTTCCAAAAGCTGTTTTTCGTGCAACCTTAGCTTCAGTGCTTGGTTTGGGTGAGACAAGTGGTGGGTCAACGCTTACGCAACAGTTGATTAAACAACAAGTTCTGGGAGACGATCCAACCTTTAAACGTAAATCACGCGAAATTATCTACGCATTGGCGCTGGAACGTTATTTGAGTAAAGATGAGATTTTGACTGATTATCTTAATGTCTCTCCATTCGGACGTAATAATAAAGGTGAAAATATTGCTGGGATTGAAGAAGCAGCGCAAGGTATTTTTGGCGTTTCAGCCAGTGATTTGACAATTCCACAAGCGGCATTTTTAGCTGGTTTGCCACAAAGTCCGATTGTCTATTCTCCGTACACAGCTGCAGGGCAGCTGAAAGACGAGGAGGATATGGCTTATGGTTTGTCTCGTCAGCAAGATGTTCTTTACAATATGTATCGCGCAGGCTATTTGACTAAAGCTGAATATGAGGAATATAAGGCTTATGATGTTAGTCAGGATTTCATTCAACCTGAATCAACGACAACGAGTGAACATGATTTCCTTTATTATGCCGTTTTAGAAGAGGCTCAGGATATCATGTATGATTATTTGGTTGAGCAAAACGGTGTTTCTGAACAAGAATTGAAAAATGACTCAACCAAGGAATCTTACCAAAAATTGGCTTTAGAAGCGTTGCAACAGGGTGGTTATACCATTAAAACAACGATTGATAAAGAGGTTTATACTGCCATGCAAAATGCTGTAGCACAATATGGTAGCACGCTTGATCAAGGAAGTTCTCAACCAGTTGAAGTTGGTAATGTCTTGATGGATAATTCAACTGGAGCTATTCTGGGATTTATTGGTGGACGGGATTATTCGACCAATCAGAACAACCATGCGTTTGACACTGCGAGGTCACCAGGATCAAGTATTAAGCCGATTATCGCGTATGGGATTGCTATTGACCAAGGGCTTTTAGGTAGTGCTAGTATGTTATCTAACTATCCGACAACTTTCTCTAGTGGTCAGTCAATCATGCACGGCAGTGATGAAGGAACCGCAATGGTTACGCTTCAAGAGGCTTTGAACACGTCATGGAATATTCCGGCTTATTGGACCTATCAAATGTTGCTCAATGATGACGTTGATGTTGAATCTTACATGAAGAAAATGGGATATGATATTGATGATTATTCTATTGAAAGCTTACCTTTAGGTGGAGGAATTGAGACAACGGTTCTTCAACAAGTCAATGCTTACCAAATGATTTCAAATGGTGGGGTTTACTTGAAAGGTTACATGGTTGACAGTATCACAGATAGTCAAGGCAATGTTATTTATCAACATAAGGCTAATCCTGTACGTGTCTTTTCTGAAGCAACGGCTAGCATTTTAAATCAGTTATTAAAAGAAGTTATCACTGGTGGTGGTACGACAAAATTTTATGCAGATTTGAAGAGTTTAAATGCGACAGCGGCTAGTGCAGATTGGACAGGTAAGACTGGTACAACTGACAATTATACAGATGTTTGGCTATTATTATCAACGCCTAAAGTCACGCTAGGTGGTTGGGCTGGCAATGACGATAATACTTCCCTACCTAGTGCAGCAGGATATGACTACAATGCACAATATATGGCTTATTTGGTCAATGCTATTTCGAATGCTGATTCCAGTGTTTTAGGTGTTGATAAGAAGTATAGCCTATCTTCAAGTGTTATCAAATCAACAGTTCTTAAAGCAACTGGTTTACAGCCTGGTACGGTGACGGTCAATGGGCGTTCGCTTACGGTGAGTGGTGAGACAACAACGAGCTACTGGGCTAAGAATGGAGCGGGTACAATGACTTATAAATTTGCTATTGGTGGTACAGATAGTGATTATACAAAAGCTTGGGAAAGTTTGTTGAGTAATTCATCTATCACAACAAGTAGCAGCAACTAATATACTTGCAAAAATTGAAAAAATAAGGTATAATATTAACAACTATTTGTCGTCTGCTTTAGTTGAAATATTGTCCAACTAAGGTTTACAGCAGTTAAATCACACTTTGATTGGTCAGATTTAGCTGCTCTTTTTGTGCCTAATTTTAGAAAAAATAGGAGTTGTAACCTATATTTAAAGATTCTAAAAATTCACATCGACGACACACTTGGCAGGGTGTTTTAACGAGCAACCTAACTATAAAGGTCAAGATGAAAAATAATGATGATTCTCGTCAAAATGAAAGGAATCGGGTTATGTGACATTTATTGACCTCTGTATTTTAATGAAGGAGTAAAAAACTTGGCAGGACATGAAGTTCAGTACGGGAAACACCGTACACGTCGTAGCTTTTCAAGAATCAAGGAAGTTCTTGATTTACCTAACTTGATTGAAATTCAAACGGATTCTTTTAAAGACTTCTTGGATAATGGATTGAGAGAAGTTTTTGAAGATGTACTTCCGATTACAAACTTTACGGATACTATGGAGCTTGAATTTGTTGGTTACGAGTTAAAAGAGCCTAAATATACGCTTGAAGAAGCTCGTATCCACGATGCATCTTATTCAGCACCTATTTTTGTAACCTTCCGTTTGATTAATAAAGAAACAGGAGAAATCAAAACTCAAGAAGTTTTCTTCGGTGATTTCCCAATCATGACTGAAATGGGTACATTCATCATCAATGGTGGTGAACGTATTATCGTTTCTCAGTTGGTTCGTTCTCCTGGTGTTTATTTCAACGATAAAGTTGATAAAAACGGTAAAGTTGGTTACGGTTCAACTGTAATTCCTAACCGTGGAGCTTGGCTTGAATTAGAAACAGATTCAAAAGACATTGCTTACACACGTATTGACCGTACACGTAAAATTCCATTTACAACACTTGTACGTGCACTTGGTTTCTCAGGTGATGATGAAATCATGGATATCTTTGGTGATAGTGAGCTCGTTCGTAATACTATTGAAAAAGATATTCACAAAAATCCAGCAGATTCACGTACTGACGAAGCACTTAAAGAAATTTACGAACGCCTTCGTCCAGGTGAACCAAAAACAGCTGATAGCTCACGTAGTTTGCTTGTAGCTCGTTTCTTTGACCCACGTCGTTATGACTTGGCAGCTGTTGGACGTTACAAAATCAATAAAAAACTTAACGTCAAGACTCGTCTCTTGAACCAAACCATTGCTGAAAACTTGGTTGATGCTGAGACTGGTGAAATTCTTGTTGAAGCTGGTACAGTAATGACACGTGACGTGATTGATTCAATTGCTGAACAATTAGACGGTGATCTTAACAAATTTGTTTACACACCAAATGATTACGCTGTTGTCACTGAACCTGTTGTTCTTCAAAAATTCAAAGTTGTGTCACCAGTTGACACGGACCGCGTTGTTACAATCGTAGGTAATGCCAATCCTGATGATAAAGCGCGTGCACTTACACCAGCAGATATCTTAGCAGAAATGTCTTACTTCTTGAACCTTGCTGAAGGTCTTGGTAAAGTTGATGATATTGACCACCTTGGTAACCGTCGTATTCGTGCCGTTGGTGAATTGCTTGCTAACCAATTCCGTATTGGTCTTGCTCGTATGGAACGTAATGTTCGTGAACGCATGTCAGCTCAAGATAGTGAAATGCTGACACCACAACAAATCATTAACATTCGCCCTGTAACTGCGGCTGTTAAAGAATTCTTCGGTTCTTCTCAATTGTCACAGTTCATGGACCAACACAACCCACTTTCTGAATTGTCTCACAAACGTCGTTTGTCAGCCTTAGGACCTGGTGGTTTGACTCGTGACCGTGCTGGTTATGAAGTTCGTGACGTGCACTACACTCACTATGGTCGTATGTGCCCGATTGAAACTCCTGAAGGCCCTAACATCGGTTTGATTAATAACTTGTCAACATACGGACATCTTAATAGATATGGTTTCATCCAAACACCATATCGTAAAGTTGACCGTGCTATTGGTGTGGTTACAAATGAAATTGTTTGGTTGACTGCTGATGAAGAAGATGAATACACGGTAGCGCAAGCTAACTCAAAACTTAACGAAGATGGAACATTCGCTGAAGAAATCGTTATGGGACGTCATCAAGGTAATAACCAAGAATTCCCATCAAACATCGTTGACTTCGTAGATGTTTCTCCTAAACAAGTCGTTGCCGTTGCGACAGCATGTATTCCTTTCCTTGAAAACGATGACTCAAACCGTGCCCTTATGGGTGCTAACATGCAACGTCAAGCGGTGCCATTGATTGACCCACATGCACCATATGTTGGTACTGGTATGGAATATCAAGCAGCTCACGATTCTGGTGCCGCTGTTATCGCTAAACACGATGGACGCGTCGTTTTCTCAGATGCTGAAAAAGTTGAAGTTCGTCGTGAAGATGGGTCACTTGATGTTTACCACATTACTAAATTCCGTCGTTCAAACTCAGGTACAGCATACAACCAACGTACACTTGTTAAGGTTGGTGATATTGTTGAAAAAGGAGACTTCATTGCTGATGGACCTTCTATGGAAAAAGGTGAAATGGCGCTTGGTCAAAACCCAATCGTTGCTTATATGACATGGGATGGCTACAACTATGAAGATGCCGTTATCATGAGCGAACGTCTTGTTAAAGAAGATGTTTACACATCAGTTCACTTGGAAGAATTTGAATCAGAAACACGTGATACTAAGTTAGGCCCTGAAGAAATCACTCGCGAAATTCCAAACGTTGGTGAAGAAGCTCTTAAAGACCTTGACGAAATGGGGATTATTCGTATCGGTGCTGAAGTTAAAGAAGGCGATATCCTTGTAGGTAAAGTAACACCTAAAGGTGAAAAAGACCTTTCTGCTGAGGAACGCCTTCTTCATGCAATCTTCGGTGATAAATCTCGTGAAGTACGTGACACATCGCTTCGTGTACCACACGGTGGAGATGGTGTTGTTCGTGACGTTAAAATCTTCACACGTGCTAATGGTGACGAATTGCAATCAGGTGTCAACATGCTCGTTCGTGTTTACATTGCACAAAAACGTAAAATCAAAGTCGGAGATAAAATGGCCGGTCGTCACGGAAACAAAGGGGTTGTTTCTCGTATCGTTCCTGTTGAAGACATGCCATATCTTCCAGACGGAACTCCAGTTGATATCATGTTGAACCCTCTTGGGGTGCCATCTCGTATGAATATCGGACAAGTTATGGAACTTCACCTTGGTATGGCAGCTCGTAACCTCGGTATTCACATTGCAACCCCAGTCTTTGACGGGGCAACTTCAGAAGACCTTTGGGATACTGTTCGTGAAGCTGGTATGGATAGCGACGCTAAGACAGTTCTTTATGACGGTCGTACAGGTGAACCATTTGATAATCGTGTCTCTGTTGGTATCATGTACATGATTAAACTTCACCACATGGTTGATGATAAGCTTCACGCTCGTTCAGTTGGTCCTTACTCACTTGTTACCCAACAACCTCTTGGTGGTAAAGCACAATTTGGTGGACAACGTTTCGGTGAAATGGAAGTTTGGGCTTTGGAAGCTTATGGTGCATCAAATGTCCTTCAAGAAATCTTGACATACAAGTCAGATGATGTGACTGGACGTCTTAAAGCTTATGAAGCTATCACTAAAGGTAAACCAATTCCAAAACCAGGTGTACCAGAATCATTCCGAGTGCTTGTTAAAGAATTGCAATCACTTGGTCTTGATATGCGTGTGCTTGATGAAGATGACAACGAAGTAGAACTTCGTGATCTTGATGAAGGTGAAGACGACGACGTTATGCACGTTGATGACCTTGAAAAAGCTCGTCAAAAACAAGAAACTGAATCTGCTGAAAAAGTAGAAGTTTCTGCTGAAGAAAACAAATAATAGGAAACAACAATTTAGACAAGGAAAGTGCAAACAAAATTTGCTTTTCCTAGTCAGATTGTTTGAATGAGTCCTATAATGATAAATAATGTCTTGCAGACAAATATTTGTAAGTCGTGACAAGTTAGAAAGTAGCTCTGCTATTTTCAAAAGAACAATAAAGAAAGGTAAAACTAGTGGTTGACGTAAATCGTTTTAAAAGTATGCAAATCACATTAGCCTCACCAAGTAAAGTCCGTTCATGGTCTTATGGTGAAGTTAAAAAACCTGAAACAATCAACTATCGTACGCTCAAACCAGAACGTGAAGGTCTTTTTGATGAAGTCATCTTTGGACCAACAAAAGACTGGGAATGTGCTTGTGGTAAATATAAACGTATTCGTTATAAAGGAATTGTTTGTGACCGCTGTGGTGTTGAAGTAACACGTGCTAAAGTTCGTCGTGAACGCATGGGACACATTGAATTGAAAGCTCCAGTATCACACATCTGGTACTTCAAAGGTATTCCATCACGCATGGGACTTACTCTTGATATGAGTCCACGTGCTCTTGAAGAAGTTATTTACTTCGCTGCTTACGTAGTTATCGATCCAAAAGATACTCCGCTTGAACCAAAATCACTTTTGACTGAGCGTGAATATCGTGAAAAATTACAAGAATACGGACAAGGCTCATTTGTTGCGAAAATGGGTGCTGAAGCTATCCAAGCTCTTCTTAAACGCGTTGATTTGAAATCTGAAATCGCTGAACTTAAGGAAGAATTGAAAACAGCAACAGGGCAAAAACGTATCAAAGCTGTCCGTCGTTTAGATGTGCTTGATGCCTTCTACAAATCTGGTAACAAACCAGAATGGATGGTACTTAACATCTTGCCAGTTATTCCACCAGATCTTCGCCCAATGGTTCAATTGGATGGTGGACGTTTCGCTGCATCTGACTTAAATGACCTTTACCGTCGTGTTATCAACCGTAACAACCGTTTGGCTCGTTTGCTTGAATTGAATGCCCCAGGTATCATTGTGCAAAATGAAAAACGTATGTTGCAAGAAGCTGTTGATGCTCTTATCGATAACGGTCGTCGTGGTCGTCCAATCACTGGTCCTGGTAGCCGTCCTCTTAAATCTTTGAGCCACATGCTTAAAGGTAAACAAGGTCGTTTCCGTCAAAACTTGCTTGGTAAACGTGTTGACTTCTCTGGACGTTCAGTTATCGCCGTAGGTCCAACACTTAAAATGTATCAATGTGGTGTGCCACGTGAAATGGCTATCGAATTGTTCAAACCATTCGTAATGCGTGAAATCGTTGCGCGTGACTATGCTGGTAACGTTAAAGCAGCTAAACGTATGGTTGAACGTGGTGATGAACGTATTTGGGATATTCTTGAAGAAGTTATCAAAGAACACCCAGTGCTTCTTAACCGCGCACCGACTCTTCACCGTTTGGGTATCCAAGCCTTCGAACCAGTCCTTATTGATGGTAAAGCACTTCGTCTTCACCCACTTGTTTGTGAAGCCTATAATGCCGACTTTGATGGTGACCAAATGGCCATCCACGTGCCACTTTCTGAAGAAGCGCAAGCTGAAGCACGTCTTCTTATGCTTGCCGCAGAACACATCCTTAACCCTAAAGATGGTAAACCAGTCGTAACACCATCTCAAGATATGGTTCTTGGTAACTACTACCTTACTATGGAAGAACCAGGTCGTGAAGGTGAAGGAATGATCTTCAAAGACCGTGATGAAGCAGTTATGGCTTACCGCAATGGTTATGTTCACTTGCATACTCGTGTGGGTATTGCCGTTGATAGCATGCCAAATAAACCATGGACTGACGAACAGAAACATAAAATCTTGGTTACAACTGTAGGTAAGATTCTCTTCAACGATATCATGCCTGAGGATTTACCTTACCTTCAAGAGCCAAACAATGCTAACCTAACAGAAAAAACTCCAGATAAATACTTCTTGGCACCAGGACAAGATATTCAATCTGCTATTGACAGTTTGGAAATCAATGTACCATTTAAGAAGAAAAATCTTGGAAATATCATTGCGGAAATCTTTAAACGTTTCCGTACAACAGAAACATCAGCTTTCCTTGACCGCTTGAAAGACCTTGGTTACTATCATTCAACTCTTGCTGGTTTGACAGTGGGTATCGCCGATATCCCAGTTATCGATAACAAACAAGAAATTATCGATGCAGCTCATAGTAAAGTTGAACAAATCAACAAAGCCTTCCGTCGTGGTTTGATGACTGATGATGACCGTTATGTTGCTGTTACAACAACATGGCGTGAAGCTAAAGAAGAACTTGAACAACGTCTGATTGAAACACAAGATCCTAAGAATCCTATCGTTATGATGATGGACTCAGGAGCTCGTGGTAACATCTCTAACTTCTCACAGCTTGCCGGTATGCGTGGTTTGATGGCTGCTCCGAACGGACGTATCATGGAATTGCCTATCCTATCTAACTTCCGTGAAGGTTTGTCTGTCTTGGAAATGTTCTTCTCAACTCACGGTGCTCGTAAAGGTATGACCGATACAGCCCTTAAGACTGCAGACTCTGGTTACCTTACTCGTCGTTTGGTTGACGTTGCCCAAGACGTTATCATTCGTGAAGACGATTGTGGAACTGACCGTGGTCTTGTTATTCGTGCTATTACTGACGGTAAAGAAGTAACAGAAACTCTTGAAGAACGTCTTGTTGGTCGTTACACTAAGAAATCTGTTAAACATCCTGAAACTGGCGAAGTTATCGTTGGTCCAGATGTATTGATTACTGAAGATATGGCAGCTGAAATTGTCAAAGCTGGTGTTGAAGAAGTTACCATCCGTTCAGTATTCACATGTAACACTCGTCATGGTGTCTGTCGTCACTGTTATGGTGTCAACCTTGCAACAGGTGATGCGGTTGAAGTTGGTGAAGCAGTTGGTACAATTGCCGCTCAATCTATCGGTGAACCTGGTACACAGCTTACAATGCGTACCTTCCACACGGGTGGTGTTGCGTCAAATACCGATATCACACAAGGTCTTCCTCGTATCCAAGAAATCTTTGAAGCTCGTAATCCTAAAGGGGAAGCCGTTATCACTGAAGTTAAAGGTACTGTTATTGACATCGAAGAAGATGCTTCTACACGTACTAAGAAAGTTTACGTTCAAGGTAAAACTGGTATGGGTGAATACGTGGTACCATTCACTGCCCGCATGAAAGTTGCGGTTGGTGATGAGGTACACCGTGGTGCTCCACTTACTGAAGGTTCTATCCAACCTAAACGCCTCCTTGAAGTTCGTGACACATTATCAGTTGAAACTTACCTTCTTGCTGAAGTACAAAAAGTTTACCGTAGCCAAGGGGTAGAAATCGGTGATAAACACGTCGAAGTAATGGTTCGCCAAATGCTTCGCAAAGTTCGTATCATGGATCCAGGTGATACAGAACTTCTCCCAGGCACACTTATGGATATTGCAGACTTTACGGATGCTAACAAAGATGTTGTTATCTCTGGTGGTATCCCTGCAACATCACGTCCAGTACTTATGGGGATTACAAAAGCTTCACTTGAAACGAACTCATTCTTGTCAGCTGCATCATTCCAAGAAACAACTCGTGTTCTTACAGATGCTGCTATCCGTGGTAAGAAAGATCAGCTTCTTGGTCTTAAAGAAAATGTTATCATCGGTAAAATCATTCCAGCTGGTACAGGTATGGCTCGTTACCGCAACCTTGAACCACAAGCTGTTAATGAACTTGAAACAAGTGAAGAAGCAGAAACAGTGGAGGTAACTGTTTCAACAGATGCTGAATAAGGTTAATTCACATTTTATGCTAATAAATGAAAAGGTCTGAGAGGAAAATTCTCAGACCTTTTTGCTTGTTAGCATCGGAATTTTGTTGATAATAATAATTCTAAATAAGCAAATTCTTTTTAAAAAGCTTTTAATTTTTATATAATAAATTCCGTAAGGAAGTGTGTTAAATGTATCAAGTGATAAAAATGTATGGGGATTGGGAGCCGTGGTGGTTCTTGAAAGATTGGCAAAAAGACATTGTAGAAGAAAAAAGTTTTGAGTATTTTGAGGATGCTTTCTCCTTTTATAAAACCGAATGCTTATCTCTTAAGACAAGTTTACCAAGTTATAAATGTCATGATAATCTTCAGGCGGCTTTCTGGGATAAAACAGAGCAACGTTGGTGTGAGAATTGCGGGGATTATCTGCAACAGTACCATTCCATTTTAATGCTCAAAGACGGTCAAGAATTACCCAAAGGGACTTTTTCTTATCATTTTAACGTTCAAAATGATGAATCAAGACCAAGATCTCAAAATTGTAAATTAGAATCGTAATCATGGAATTTTTTCCATGATTTTTTTGTTTTTTATGACTAATTTACGAATAGAAAAGTAGGAGGTCAAGATGATTCAGGAAAAAGCAAAGCAACTCATTAAGGATGCTGTTGACGTTAATGCGCAAGATATTTACATTTTACCTAGAGCAGACTGTTATGAAGTGTATCAACGCGTGGGAGACCAACGGCAATTTGTTGATTATTTTGAGCTAGAGCAGATGACTAGCTTGATTAGTCACTTTAAATTTGTGGCTGGTATGAATGTTGGGGAGAAACGTCGTAGCCAGCTAGGTTCTTGTGATTATCAATTTGCAGATGAGGAAGAGATTTCGCTTCGTTTGTCGAGTGTTGGTGATTATCGTGGGCGAGAAAGTTTAGTGATTCGCTTGCTTTATTCTGGTCGTCATGATTTACAATATTGGTTTGACGGGATGAAAAATATTTTAGAAGCCATTGATAGTAGGGGGCTTTACCTTTTTTCGGGACCAGTAGGGAGTGGAAAAACCACTCTCATGTACCAATTGGTTCGTGACAAATTTCCTGATAAGCAAGTCATTACAATTGAGGACCCTGTTGAAATCAAACAGGAACAAATGTTGCAGTTGCAGTTAAATAGTGATATTGGGATGACTTATGACGAGCTGATTAAATTATCACTTCGCCATAGACCAGATATTCTGATTATCGGAGAAATTCGTGATAGCGAGACAGCGCGTGCAGTCATTCGTGCGAGTTTGACGGGTACTGTTGTGTTTTCAACTATTCATGCAAAGAGCATCCCTGGCGTTTATGCACGTCTTTTGGAATTAGGGGTTAGTCAGCAAGAATTGGAAAATAGTTTGCGTGCCATTGTTTATCAACGCTTAATTGGCGGAGGAGGTGTGATTGATTTTGCTAAAGAAAACTTTGAAAGTCACCGACCAGAGTGCTGGAATACAAAAATTGAAAGTCTTGTTAAAGACGGACATATCACAGCTGAACAAGCAAAAATCGAAAAAATTGCCATTTAAAAAACAGCGCAAGGTTATTCAACTTTTTAATAATCTTTTTGAAAGTGGGTTTAATTTAACAGAAATCGTGTCTTTTCTTCGAAAAAGTCAATTGTTGTTAGACATTTATGTTGAGAGGATGCAAGAAAGTTTGTTAAATGGTGCTAGCCTAGCAACAATGATGGCAGATTTAGGGTTTTCAGACAATATTGTCACACAAATTGCTTTGGCTGATGTTCATGGAAACAGTCAGAAAAGTCTGCTGAAGATTGAGTCTTACCTTTCTAGCATGACTGTCGTCAGAAAAAAGTTGATTGAAGTTGCAACGTATCCATTGATTTTGTTGTTGTTTCTTATTTTGATTATGCTAGGGTTGAAGAATTATCTACTGCCACAGCTGGAAAGCCAAAATGTGGCAACGCAGATTATTACGCATTTCCCAACGATTTTTTTGCTAAGTATTTTCTCGATTGGAGTGTTGCTTGTTTGTGTGACATTTTATGCTAGGCGTTTATCGCAGATTGATTTATATAGTCGAATAAGCCGGATTCCACTTGTGGGAAACTATGTTAGGTTATATTTGACTGCTTACTATGCGCGTGAATGGGGAAATTTGATTGGGCAAGGTATTGAATTAATGGCAATCGTGGGAATCATGCAAAAGCAAAAGTCACTCTTATTTCAAGAGATTGGAAAGGATATGGAAGAAGCGTTGCTTTCAGGGCAAGCTTTTCATCAAAAAGTTCTGGGCTATCCATTCTTTTTGCGAGAATTGAGCCTAATGATTGAATATGGTGAGGTCAAATCGAAGCTGGGACGTGAGTTAGACATTTATGCTGAGGAAACATGGCAGAGCTTCTTTGGCAAATTGACTCAAGCAACACAGCTCATTCAACCCCTTGTTTTTGTCTTTGTGGCTTTGATTATTGTGTTAATTTATGCGGCAATGTTGTTGCCAATGTATCAAAATATGGGAGGAAATTTTTAATGAAAAAGTTTTGGAAAAAATTACGTAAAAAGTCTGTTGCTGCTTTCACACTTGTGGAAATGTTGATTGTGCTTCTTATTATTAGTGTTTTAATGTTGCTTTTTGTACCGAATTTGAGTAAGCAAAAGGACGTTGTTCGTGAAAAAGGCGATGCTGCTGTTGTGAAAGTGGTAGAGAGCCAAATGGATTTGTACGAAGTGAAAACGGGAGATAAACCGACTGTTGATGATTTAGTCGAAGTTGGCTACATCACTTCTGAACAAGCAAAAACTTACAATGAAGCTAAAAAATAAAACAGTTTCAGCTTTTACCCTTTTAGAAAGTTTATTAACACTAGGAATTTCCTGTTTTATTATCATAATGTTGTCAGGCTCTTTGAATGGTATTTTTCAAAATGTGGAAGAAAAGATTTTCTTTTTATCGTTTGAAAATCTCTATTGTGACACGCAAAAATTAGCTAATACTAGGCAACAAAGCCTTACGTTGACGGTTTCGCAAGAGGAAGTGTCAACTGATTTTTCAACTGTAAAACTCCCTCCGTCGGTCAAAGTAGATAAAACTTATCAAGTCAATTTTGACAAAGCAGGAGGCAATTCGTCCTTGGCAAAATTAACCTTTCAAACATCAGATAAAGAGGTCAACTATCAATTATATTTAGGGAGTGGTAAATATAAAAAGACAGAAACTAAAAGCTTACATACTCCTTGAAAGCTTGATAGCACTAGGATTGTTAGCGATGATTACGAGTATTGTTTTAGGGGAAATTAATAAAAACAGGCAGTCTATGCAAGAAAGTTTACGGCAGCAGGAAGTTCTTAATGTGGCAACAATGGCTGTGCAAACAGGACAAAATCATTTGAAGATGAATGGTGTTGAGGTTGAGATTATCAAAAAAGATGGAGAGGTCTATGTTTATGAGGGGAAAACGGAAATATTACACGTTAAAAAAGACTAGTTTAAAGGCATTTACCCTCATAGAATGTTTGGTTTCTTTATTGGTAATTTCGGGTGCTATTCTTGTTTACAATGGCTTAACACAATCTATTTCTGCAAATGTGCATTATTTGTCGGAAAATCAAGAGGAAAACTGGCTTTTGTTTTCACAACAGCTGCGTGCGGAGCTTGCCAATTGTCAATTAGATAAGGTTGAAAATAACAAGCTATATGTGACGAAGTCCAGTCAAAAGTTGGCATTTGGACACTCAAAGGCTGATGATTTTCGTAAAACAAACGCATCTGGTCAAGGCTATCAGCCAATGATATTTGGAGTAAAATCTTCTGCTATTTCTAGAGATGGTCAGAAGGTGACAATGACATTGAATTTAGAGAATGGTTTGGAGAGGACATTTGTTTACACTTTTGAAACGGCAAGTTAAGGCAGGGATTTTAATCTATGCTTTGCTTATGGCAGCAATTTTTGCCTTGCTTTTACAATTTTATCTAGGACGTGTCGTGGCAATGGAGCGACAACACCAAGCACAGCTATCTGCTAGTCAGGCTTATTTAATGGCAGAATTAACAAAAGATTTGGCAAAAGAGGATACTGGTCACCTTACATTTGACCAAGGAGTAGCTGACTACAACTTCCAAGACAATCAATTGCAGGTGGTGGTCAAACTGCCTAATCAACAAGAATTTGAATATGTTTTCCAAAGTGTTCAGAAAGAGAAAGCTAATTAGGGCTTTCTTTTCATTTCCTGCGTTTTTTGATATGATAGGGTTGCGGAGGACAAGATGAATTTTGAAAAAATTGAAACAGCCTATGAGCTGATTTTAGAAAATATCCAATTAATTGAAAATAAGTTAAAAACTCATATTTATGATGCGCTTATTGAACAGAATTCTTTTTACTTGGGGACTGAAGGTGCCAGTGAAGAAGTTGCTGCCAACAATGAGAAACTGCGTCAGCTTGCATTGACCAAAGAAGAGTGGCGTCGAGCTTTCCAATTTATCTTTATCAAAGCTGGTCAAACAGAGCAGCTGCAAGCCAATCATCAATTTACACCAGATGCTATTGGTTTTATTTTGCTGTTCTTGATTGAAAATCTGACAGATTCAGATAAAATTGATCTTTTAGAAATTGGTAGTGGGACAGGAAACCTTGCTCAAACATTGTTAAATAATTCGTCTAAAGAATTACATTATCTTGGTATTGAAGTTGATGATTTATTGATTGATTTATCAGCAAGTATTGCAGAAGTGATGGATTCTGATGCCCAGTTTATTCAAGAAGATGCTGTGCGCCCACAAATGCTGAAAGAAAGCGATGTGATTATTAGTGATTTGCCAGTTGGTTTTTATCCTAATGATGACATTGCTAAACGTTATAAAGTGGCAAGTGCTGATGAGCATACCTATGCCCACCATTTGTTAATGGAACAATCGTTAAAATATCTCAAAAAAGATGGGATTGCCATTTTTTTGGCGCCTGTTAGTCTTTTGACCAGTAAGCAAAGTGATTTATTGAAACACTGGTTGAAAGATTACGCAGATATTATCGCTGTGATTACCCTGCCAGAATCTATTTTTGGTCATGTAGCGAATGCGAAATCCATTTTTGTTTTGAAGAAACAGGCTGCGCATACGCCAGAAACTTTTGTTTATCCACTTTCAGACTTACAAAATCGTGAAGCTCTGACTGATTTTATTGAAAAATTTCAACAATGGAAAGTTGATAATATGAATTTTTAAAAAATTATGGTAGAATAGGGATATAATATGAAAACGCTTCAGAGGTAATGATAATTATGGCGAAAACTATTTCGATTAATGCAGGAAGTTCAAGTCTGAAATGGCAATTGTATAATATGCCACAAGAAGAAGTTATTGCAAAAGGACTGATTGAGCGTATTGGTCTTGCCGATGGTATTTCCACGGTTAAATTTAATGGACAGACGAAATCTGAAACCAAGGATATTCCAGACCATACAGCGGCTGTTAAAATTCTCCTAGACGATTTAATTTCAATGGACATCATTGCTAGTTATGATGAAATCACAGGTGTTGGACACCGTGTCGTTGCTGGAGGGGAATATTTCAAAAGCTCAACTTTAGTAACTGACCAAGTTATCCAACAAATTGAAGAGTTATCTATGCTAGCGCCGCTTCATAATCCTGGAGCAGTTTTGGGCATTAGAGCATTTAAGGAGCTTTTGCCTGATGTTATCAGTATTGCTGTCTTTGATACTGCTTTTCATACCACAATGCCTGAGGTAGCCTACCGCTATCCAATTGCAAATCGGTATTATACGGATTATAAAATTCGGAAATATGGTGCCCATGGAACGAGTCATCAATATGTTGCGCAAGAAGCGGCCAAGGTGTTAGAAAAACCTTTGGAAGATTTAAAATTGATTACTTGTCATATCGGCAATGGGGTGTCCGTGACTGCTGTTAAGGGAGGCAAATCTGTTGATACCTCGATGGGGTTGACCCCGCTCGGCGGCACAATGATGGGCACGCGTTCAGGAAGCATTGACCCTGGTGTGATTACCTATTTATTAGAGTGTGATTCTAATCTTGATACTCCTCAAAAAATCCGTAAGGCATTAAATCGCGATTCAGGTCTTCTTGGTATTTCTGAAAAATCAAGTGATATGCGTGATATTCTTGCTGGAAAAGAAGAGGGCGATGAAAAATGTCGGTTAGCTTATGAGATGTACATTGACCGTTTACGAAAGTACATTGCGCAATATTTTGCGGTTTTGAATGGAGCTGATGCTATTGTCTTTACGGCAGGTATCGGTGAAAATTCAAGCCTTGTTCGCAAGGACATTATTTCTGGTATGACTTGGTTTGGAGTTGATATTGATCCTGCTAAGAATGTATCAGGAGCCTATGGCGTTATTTCAACAGATCAAGCGCGTGTGAAAACTATGGTTATCCCAACCGATGAAGAACTTGTGATTGCGCGTGACGTTGAACGTTTTAAAAATCCTACTAATTAAGTTATCAAATATTATGATAAGACCAGAAAAGTTGACCTGAATGGGTCAGCTTTTTTGATTATTTTATAAAAAATATCCGTGGTGCTAGTTCATTTCAAAATAGCGTAAGTTATGAGCTAGAATAATTTGTTCAATTCGTAACTGTAGTCCGGCTAGGCTTCTAGCTAATGTATGTTCGATGTCAAAGAGACGACACAGTTCAGAAAAACGTGTTTCAATAGTTCGTCTCATGGTCATCACTTTCCAATTGTTATGTTCTTCGGCTCCTGTCATGTTTTTACGAAATGGCGTCCATAGATGGTAACCTTGTTGTTCTAAGTCCTTCTTGAGTTCACTGCTCAGGTAGTCTAAATCACCTAAGATAACCGATTGCTTACATCCCTCTAATAGTTCATAAACCACCTTGATATCATGGACAGAGGCTGGTGTGACAACATAGTTCAGAATATAACCAGATAAGGTCACCAGCATATGAACTTTGAAGCCGTAGAACCAAAGATGTTTAGAGGCGTTATAGCCAATATCGGCTAATCCTTTAAAAATGGTAGCTCTGTGATTGCGAACAGGTTGACAAAGTGGCAAAGGAAAACTATCTATAATGGCTAGTTTATCAGATGGAAGCATTTCACTCATAGCTTTTCGGATTAATTGGATGAGCCAAATCAATTGTTTTGACCGACGATTGAAACGACTTCTTTCTAGTAGCTGCCCACAAGGAAAGAGGTGGCAGATGCTGTAAAAATGACGCTGTGACGTTAGGCCTAGTTCAGCTTGTAACAAAAGCAAGACAAGAATTGATTCATCTGAAACTTTGGCTAAACTAACATTACGACGATGTTTGAAGGAGTCTGGACAGTAGTTTTGGTAGAAGTGATGACAAATTTGTGATAATTGGGGTACATTCCATTGCAAATGATGAGATTTAGCAGTATACTGTAAGTGGCTCATTTGGACTAACCTCCTGTATGTTTCATCACTTACAGTATAGTCCATTTGGGCTTTTTAGTGTATTTTGAAATGAACTAGCACCACGGGTAAAAAATGTAAAATAAACTTGATAAAAAATGTAAAGTAAACTATACTAAAAATGTAAAGTCTCCTTTACTAATTGATGCGATATGGAGGAGGAAATGGAAACAAAAATCCAAGAACTACGCAAAGCAAATAAAATTAGTCAAGCAGAACTGGCAGAAGCGTTAGCTGTGACAAGGCAGACGATTATCTCACTTGAAAAGGAACGTTATAATGCTTCTTTGGAGTTAGCTCATAAAATCGCTAAATACTTTGGGAAAACAATTGAAGAGATTTTTATTTTTGAAGATGAAAAGTAGGAGAAAAAGATGAACACGCTTTATGAGACTATGAAAAATAGTAACCATGTGACGTTGAAAAACATTGGTCTTGCTACGCTAATTTAGGGCAACTAT
>NZ_NETH01000030.1 GCF_003337175.1 Streptococcus gallolyticus | reverse complement strand
TTTATATAGAACAAACACTGGCCAGAGGATTAGCAGGATTGCAATTGAGTCTGGAGCAAATCATACTAGCTTATAATCTGAGATATTTTGAAATGAACTAGCACCACGAGTAAACAATATATTAGAAATACTTTGTCCACCTCCTAGATGTAGCATAAAGTTTAAATCATTAAATGAAAATGCTGAAGGTTGTAAAGCAATATTAACAACGATAGTAGTTGGATCATTTTCATGAACACGATGAACAGTACCTCGTCCTACAATCATAATATCTTCCTGTCCTATTTCAATAATACCATTACGTGATTCAAATCGGCAATTTCCTCTCGTATTTTCAGAAAATTACATACATTTTCAACCAATTTGTCAACTTAAAAAGAAGTTGAGACAAACTTGTCCAACTTCCCTAACTTTTACGCAAAAACCTCTGCCAAAATGGCTACGCCTTGGTCGATTTCTTCCTTCGTTAAGGTCAATGGTGGCAAGAGACGAATAACATTTGTTCCTGCTATCAAGACAATCAAGCCTTTATCACGTGCTTTTTCGACCAATTCAGCAAGATTTTCAGTTGTTTCAATTCCAATCATGTAACCGAGACCACGAATATCAGTCACTTTTGCATTGCCAGCCAAAGCTTTCTTCAATTCAGCTTGCAAGTAATTGCCATTGTCAAACGCTTGTGGCAAGAACCCGTCAGCCAACATCATATCGAGTACGCTTGAGGCTGCTGACATGACAAGTTTATTACCACCAAAGGTTGACCCATGGCTACCGTAAGAAAAAGCAAAACCAAGTTTTTCCTTGGCCAACATGGCACCGACTGGTACACCATTTCCAAGACCTTTTGCCAAAGTGAAAATATCAGGCTCAATGCCATAATGTTCAAATGAGAACAATTTACCAGTACGTCCCATACCAGTTTGCACCTCATCAACAATCAGCAAAATACCTGTTTCTTGGCAAAATGCGCTTAAGGCTGTCACGAAATCTTTGTCAGCTGGATACACCCCTGACTCCCCTTGAACCAATTCCAACATAATCGCAGCAGTATCATCGGTCACCAAGCTTTTCACGCTACCCAAATCATTGTAAGTCGCATAGCTAAAATGTGGCACGCCATCACCAAAACCATCCTTGATTTTGTCTTGCCCAGTTGCGGACATCGCCCCGAAAGTACGACCATGGAAAGAATTCACAAAAGTAATGATTTCTTGCTTACCTGTCGCCTTACGTGCGATTTTAATGGCAGCTTCATTGGCTTCAGCACCGCTATTGGCAAAGAAAGCAAGATAATCTTTATCCCCAATCAATTTGCCTGCCACTTCTTCTTGCAAAGAATTAAGGTACAAGTTTGGTGTGTGCCAAATTTCTTCAGCTTGTTTTTGCAAGGCAGCTGTTACTTCTGGGTGAAAACCAAGATTTGTTACGCCGATTCCTGTTGAAAAATCAAGGTATTTCTTGCCGTCTTGGTCAAAGAGGTAATTTCCTTCTGCCTTGACAAATTCAAGGGCTATGCGTTTATAATTTTGAAATAATTTTGTCATTGTTATCTTCCCTTTCATGCTAGAGTTAGCAGATGATTGAAGTTCCTGTTACTAGATTGTCGCCAATCAATACCTCACCAACACCTGCTAAAACGGTATTTACCGCTGATTCAATCTTAGGAATCATACCTCCTGTGATAATCCCTTGGTCAATCTTATCTTGAAATTCTGTCGAAGAAAGGCTACCAAGCACCGCACCATTTTCCAAAACACCTTTAACATCAGTCATCAAGACTAATTTTTCAGCGCCGAGGGCAACGGCAACGGCTGTCGCAAGATAATCCGCATTGATATTTAGCATATCTCCGTCCTTAGAATAACCAATTGAGGCAAGGACAGGTAGCATGTGATTGGTCAACATTTTTTCCAAGATTTCCGTCTGAATTTGTGACACATTGCCAACATAACCGTAAGTTTCTTTGTCTAAGAAATCAGCCTGAACGACTTTTTCAAGGTCAGATAAGAGTTGAATGCTATCAATAGACGACTGGTTAAGTTTTTTTACCAAATTTTCGCCAACGATAGTTAACAAGGCATAGCTAACAAGCTTCATGTCAGATTGGCTTGTCACACGCAGACCGTTGATTTTCTTAACAGGCACCTGCTCGTCTTCCATTAATTTGTTAATCGCAAAGCCGCCACCATGAACGATAACCAACTGCTTGCCTGCTTCTTTCCATTTTTTGACTTGATTAACAAAGTCTTGCGAAAGGTGCTGACTAGCAACACCTCCGATTTTAATTACAATAATATTTTTCATCTGTTTCTTCTCTTTATGTGCGATAAAGGGCATTAATTTTCACGTAGTCGTATGATAAATCACAGCCCCAAGCTTTTCCTACTGCTTCACCAGAATGCAAATCAACCGTAATCGTAATCTCATCCTCGTGCATAATGTCTTGCATTTCCTCAGCTTCAAAATCAACTGGGCTTGATTTTAGCATGACAGGAATGCCTCCGAGGTAAATGTCGATATTGTCAACTGGAACATCAACACCTGCATAGCCAACCGCTGCTAAAATACGTCCCCAGTTAGGATCCTCTCCAAAAATCGCTGTTTTAACAAGACTTGAACCAACGACACTTTTTGCCATCATACGGCCATCAAGGGCATTGGGGGCATTCTTGACATTGACTTCAATGAGTTTGCTTGCCCCTTCACCGTCTTTGGCGATTTTCTTAGCCAATTCCTGCATGACATAATTGAGCATTGCTGAAAATTTATCAAATTCTGGTGTATCTGGCAAGATTTCTTCATTCAATGTACAACCATTTGACAACACTAAGACCATATCATTTGTTGATGTATCACCGTCAACCGTAATTTGGTTAAATGTTGTTTCAACATTTTGGCTTAGCGCAAGCTGCAAGGTTTCACTTGAAATATTCGCATCACAAGTGATAAAAGCAAGCATGGTTGCCATATTTGGATGAATCATTCCTGAGCCTTTCGCTACACCAGCCATGGTCACTTCATCACGACCAAATTTTTCTGTGACAGCAACGGTTTTAACCATAGTATCTGTTGTTAAGATAGCTTTCGAGAAATCATCAGAATTACCATTAACAACTAGCTTAGAAAGCCCAGTTTTAAGAGTATCCATTGGCAACAAATCACCAATAACACCCGTTGAAGCAATCCCGACCAAATCAGGCTCAACACCTAATTTTTCAGCTGTCCATTTTTGCATCATATAGGCATCTTCCATTCCTTGCACGCCCGTACAAGAATTTGCCACTCCTGAATTCACAACGATTGCTTTCATCTTTTGCGCTTTTTTAATGGAATTTCGTGTCACAATCAATGGCGCAGCAATGACTTTATTTGTCGTGTAAACACCTGCTACACTAGCAGGAACTTCTGAAACAATCCAACCAAAATCAAGTTTTCTTTTCTTAAATCCTGCATGCAAACCGTCTGCCGAAAAACCAAGAGGGCTGGCAACATTTCCTTCAATCACTTTCATCTTCTTATACCTGTAACACGTCAGGAACTCATACTTCTCAATAACCTTCTGTGCTACTTCCTTTCTATATTCTATAAATAATTTGGTGAAATCAACAAACCTTCTGTTTCCTTCCAACCATTCATCAAATTCAGATTTTGCACGGCTTGACCAGCAGCGCCTTTAATCAAATTATCGATAACAGATACGACCGTCAGCACATTTGTGACATCATTGTAAAGAAAACCAATATCTGTAAAGTTTGAACCGATAACATTGTGCAATTCTGGCAAATCATCTTGGATGCGAACAAAAGGTTTGTCCTTGTAAGCCTCCTTGTAAATGGCGTATAATTCCGCTTCGCTCAATGGCTTTTTCAATTTAACATAAGAAGTCGCCATAATCCCACGGTTAACTGGCAACAATGATGTTGAAAACTGAATGTGGTGTAACTTCTTGCTAAATAATTGCAATTCCTGCACTATTTCAGGAATATGCTGATGACGGTTTAATTTGTAAGTCACGTAGTTATCATGCACATTGACAAAGTGACTTGATTCTGATAAAGCTTTACCAGCCCCCGTCAAACCACTTTTTGCATCAACGATAATAGAATCTTCTTCAGCCACACCAGCTTTTAGCAATGGAATCAAGGCTAATTCTGTTGCTGTCGCATAGCAACCAGGGTTTGAAATAAATTTCTTACCTTGGACATCTGTAAATTCTGCCAAAGCATATGTAAATTTATTCAACACATCATCACTAGTTGGTGTTTTTTTATACCATTTTTCATAAGAATCAGCTGGTAAACGATGGTCGCCTGACAAATCAATCACTGGGAAATCAGCTTCAACAAATGGCTGCGCGAACTGGCTAGCCACCCCACTTGGTGTCGCAAAGAAAACCAAATCTGATGTTGCCATGATTTCTTGGGCATTAAATGGCTCAATAACCAAGTCACAAATACCAAGAAGGTAAGGGTATAATTCTGACAATCGTCGGCCGATTTCCTTAGTTGCATGAATTGAAGCAATCGTAACTTTTTTATGATTATTCAATAATTTTACTAATTCGAGACCACTATATCCAGTGATACCAACAATTGACACTTTCATAATATACACCCCTTGAATAAATATGTATTCAATTTTATAGTATATTTATTCATAAGTCAAGTGTTTTTTGCATAAAAAATAAAAAAAGCATAAATTTTCACTTATACTTTCACTATTTTTCAAATAATTTCAGTTTGCTAATCAATTTTTCGATTTTTCTTATAAGCAAAATAAAGCGCCATTGAAGTCAAGAAAATCCAAATAACTAAAACAACCATTGTTTGATCAGTCAATTGATAACTAGATAATTCCTTAAAATATTTAGCATTTGCCCCAATAAAAGAATAAGTCATCAATGTATCAATAGATGGGCTAAAAGATGAAAAAAGAGAGAGAAAACTTGCGATAATAACTAATGTGAGACTACAAACCGTTGTTTGAGTTTGATTTTTAGCTAAAAATGCTATGAGAAGATTCAACAGCACAAAAATAAGATTAGTCAAGCTTACAACGATCAGAAATTTTCCCCAATTCATCTCTTGGATTTGCATGATTAATGGGATTAAGAGGCTAGAAATCAAGGAAAAAAGGAGGGGAAAAACCATAACTGATACTATATACTCTCCCCGCCGTACTCCTGATAAAATCAAGGTCTTTAAATTTTTCTTTTCTTTTTCCTCTGAAATCATCGTTGACACAAAAGTACCCGCTGTGTAACTATAAACTAAATTGATTCCTGTTCCAATAAGCGAAGCATTGAGTTCTGGATTGCCCAAAGTAGCAAACAGTGTCATATAAAGAATTGGTGAAAAAACCGTGAAAAGAAACAGTTTATTACTCCATATAACCTGCCAACGTAACCAAAGTAAAGTCATCACTCTATTAGTTTCCATGCCATTTTTCTCCTGTCAATTTAATGAAAATAGTTTCCAAATCAGGTTCTGCCGTGTGCATACTGACAACATTAGAATCAAGGTAATTGGCAACCTCATCTCTTAAAATCACTTTCTCCTCACCATTTTTATAGAGAAGATGCACAGTATCATCAACACTATGCTTTTTGATAATCTCTTTTGGGCTTCCATATTCATAAATCTTACCCTTATTTAATAACGATATGTTGTCACACAATTTAGTGGCTTCTTGCATATTATGAGTTGTCAAGAAAATCGAAATACCCTTATTTTTCAATTCCAACAATAACTGATGTACTTTTTGTGATAATGTCGGATCCATGCCAGAGGTTGGCTCATCTAAGAAAATAATTTCAGGATCGTGTAAAATCGCACGGATAAGTAATAAGCGTTGGCGCATACCAGTAGACAGTTTTTTGGCTTTTTTATGACGATCCTCATATAAATCTAAACGTTTCAACAAATCATCTACTTTACTCATCGGAAGATTGTGAAAACGTGCAAAAAATGCTAAATTCTTATATACAGTCATATTTTCATAAAAACCTACGGTATCACTCATAATTCCCATTTTTAAATAATCATCAGGCGTTAACTGTTCAGGCTTCTTACCGAGAATCTCAACCTCTCCACTATCTTGCCTTACCTGATTCGTCAAAATATTAATCATTGTTGTTTTACCAGCTCCTGAAGGTCCTAAAAAGCCAAAGATTTCCCCCTCATTAACAGAAAAGGATACTCCATCTAAAGCCACAGTATCTTTAAAACTTTTAGACAAATTTTGTACATTTATCCTAAGCATTACACTCTCCCATTCTTTATAAAATTATCGAAATTGATATTTTCATTCTAACAGAAAAGTTTAGAATGACATGTCCAAGTCGTAAAAGGTCACTTTTTCGTCGTAAACAGTAAAATAAAATCCCAGTTTTAATTCTTTGAAAATCGCAACAATACCATATTAGTCAAAAATTTGGGATTAAATTTACCCAAGCTTTCACTATTGTTCAAATAATTTCAGTTTGCTAATTCGCTCGACGGCTTCAATGAGGCGGTCTGGTTCGACAAGCAAGCCGATTCTGACGTATCCGTCTCCTTGTTCTCCAAAACCTTTTCCTGGTGCGACAGCAACGTGAGCTTCATTTAATAGCAAATCTGCAAAGTTTTCGCTATCATACCCTTCTGGTACGGGCATCCAAGCATAGAATGACCCTTTTGACTCAAAAGCATGCCAACCAATTTTTTCTGCTGCTTGAACAAAAGCATGGCGACGCTTGTCGTATTTCTGATTTAACCCTGCGATTGCTGCTTTTGCTTTTTCATCTAAAAGAGCTGCTGCTCCCGCATCTTGAATAGCAGGGAAGATACTCACAAAAAGGTGGTCTTGTAGCAAATTAAGCGCTTCAATCAATTGTTCATTTCCTGCCGCAAATGCCAAACGCCAACCCGCCATATTAAAGGTCTTAGAAAAAGTGTATAACTCAATGCCGACATCTTTAGCTCCAGGTGTTGACAAAAAACTTGGATTCTCATAACCGTCTGCCCCTAAGGCACCATAAGCAAAATCGCTAACTACCCCAACCTCGTATTTTTTAGCCCAAGCGACGAGTTCTTCGTAAAATGCTGCAGTTGCAACCGCACCAGTCGGATTATTAGGATAATTAACATAGATAAATTTCGCACGTTTAGCCACTTCTTCAGGAATAGCTTGCAAGTCTGGTAAGAAATTATTTTCAGCTTTTAATGGAAACGTCTCATAGTTGATTTTTCCAAGCGACACACTTGAGAGATAGTCTGGATAACCTGGGTCTGGCAGCAAGAGCAAGTCATCAGGATTCATTGTCGCCAGAGGAAATTCTACCAAGCCAATCTTTGCGCCACCAAGGACACAAATTTCCTTTTCGCTATCAAGATTTACATGATAATTGTCCTTATAAAATTGACTGGCTGCCGCTTTAAAATTAGCATTTCCACGAAATGACGAGTATTTATGAGAAGCAGGATTTTTGGCCGATTCAATTAAAACATCAACAATGTAATCATAAGTTGGCTGGTCTGGATTGCCCTGTCCAAGATTGATGACATCATAACCTTCTGCCACTTTGGCATTAACTTTTGCGACAAGACTCGCAAAAAACTGTTCTGGCAATTCTTGTAAAATCTTTGATTGTGAAAACACCTTAATTCCTCCTAATGATACAAATCTGGCTTGCGGTCGGCAAAAACTGGAATGTGACCTCGAATTTTTTCAACTTCTGTCAAATCAAGTTCAGCCGTAAAAATGCCCTCTTGATTCTCTGGCACTTGTAAAATGATTTCCCCCAATGGGTCAATCACCAGAGAATGCCCAGAAAAATGGTCTGAAATGCCATCGCCAACCCGATTGACAGCCACGACAAAGGCCTGATTTTCAACTGCACGCGCTCGCAATAAAATCTCCCATTGCTCCACACGTTCTTTGGGCCATTCAGCTACCACAAATAAAACCTTAGCACCGCTAGACATTAAGGTTCTCACCCATTCTGGAAAACGAATGTCATAACAAATTACACTAGCTGCTTTGACATCATCTAGTTCAAAAACACTTTCTTTATTGCCTGCTTGCAGGTACTCATCTTCTGCCATTAAGGCAAATAAATGCACCTTGTCATAATCAGCAATCACTTGCCCCTCTCGATTAAACACATAGGTCGTATTAAAAAAGTGATTCTCTTTTGCCGTTGCGACCGAGCCAGCCACTAAATTAACATGGTGCTTCTTCGCAAACTTTCCTAGATCCGTTATCGTTTCTTTTCCATTAATATCAGCAATATCTGCCAGCTGTTTCAAGGCATAGCCAGTATTCCACATCTCAGGAAGAACAATCACATCTGGCGCATCATGCACCGCTTTTTCCAATAACCCCAATACTTTCTTTTTATTTTGCTCAGGCTCCGCTTCACGGATAGCCATCTGAATAAGTGAAACTTTCATTTTTCCCTCAATCCTATCTTCTATGAAAATATTCTGAAATCTTAGTGACTATTATAGCAGTCTAAAAAGCCCTCGTAAAATAGTTATTTTAAATAGACTCGATAGTTAAAAACTATAACCAAAAAACCCACCTTTTTAGGTGGGCCTATGCTTATTTTCCGCTATCTTGTAACATTTTTACCAGACTGCTGAGGAGGCTGCCTTCTGCTAAGGCGACTAGTAAGGTTACCCAATTAACGTGACCTTGCAGAACATCTACAATAATAATGTCAGCAAGAATCAGCAGCGTTATGCCGATAAAAGCGATAGCTAATTTCAAAAGTGTGTTTTTAGATTTCATCTGACAAAACAACTCCTTTATCAGTCAAAGACTGCCTAACGGATGTTACAGATTCTCAGCTACTGCTGCAAGAAGATCAGCAATTTTAGCGGCGTCTGAACCACCAGCCATAGCCATGTCTGGTTTACCACCACCGCGACCTGATACGATTGGTGCCAAAGCTTTAATCAAATTGCCAGCATGAACATCTTTTGATTTGCTTGCTACAAGAACATTGACTTTTTCGCCAATAGCTGCCGCCAATACAAGCACGTCAGAGTAATCTTTTTGTTTCCAGTTGTCCGCAAATGTACGAAGAGCACCAGCGTCAGAAACGGTTACTTGGCTAGCAATGTAACGAAGGCCATTTGCTTCTTTGACATCTTTAAAAACATCACCAGCTTGCGCTGCAGCTGCTTTTTCTTTCAATTCAGCATTTTCTTTTTGCAATTTGTGCAACTGCTCTTGCAAGCTTGCGACTTTATGAGTGACTTCTTTCAATTGTGGGACTTTAAGCGTAGCAGCAATTGTTTTAAGGTCTTCTTCTTCTTGACGGTAAGTTTCAAAGGCTTCTTTACTTGTCACAGCAAGGATACGACGTGTTCCTGAACCAATCCCTTCTTCTTTGACAATCTTGAAGATTCCGATTTCTGCTGTATTTGAAACGTGTGTTCCACCACAAAGTTCGATTGAGTAATCCCCGATTGTAACAACACGGACGTTTTTACCGTATTTTTCACCAAACAAAGCCATTGCGCCCATTGATTTCGCAGTATCAATGTCCGTTTCAATAGTCTTGACAGGAATAGCATTCCAAATTTGTTGGTTAACTTCTTCTTCGATTTGACGTAATTCTTCAGCTGTTACAGCTTCAAAGTGAGTAAAGTCAAAGCGCAAGAAGCCTTCTTCATTAAGTGAACCAGCTTGAGTAGCGTGTTCACCGATAACATTGTGAAGCGCAGCGTGAAGCAAGTGAGTTGCTGTGTGGTTTTTAATCACACGGTGACGACGTTTGCTGTCGATTTCAAGAGTGTATGTTGTACCAACTGACAAGCTTGCCAAGACATCAACTGTATGAAGTGCTTGACCATTTGGTGCTTTTTGAACATCAGTCACACGCGCAACGATATCGCCTTTATCATTTTTAATCACACCGTGGTCAGCCACTTGTCCACCCATTTCAGCGTAGAATGGTGTTTTAGCAAAGACAAGCAAGACCTTCCCTTCTGAAACAGCTTCTGTACGTTCGTTATCAGCGATGATAACTGACAATGTAGAATCAAGGACTTCAGCTTCGTAGCTAAAAACTGATTCTTCAGTGATGCTTGACAATGTCTCGTTTTGCATACCCATTGAGCCGCCTTTAACAACATTGGCACGAGCACGTTCTTGTTGTTCTTTCATAGCAGCTTCAAAGCCAGCATGGTCAATCTTGAAACCTTTATCTTCAGCCAATTCTTCTGTCAATTCAACTGGGAATCCGTATGTATCGTACAATTTGAAGATATCTTTACCTTCAACCGTATCTTTGCCAGCAGCTTTCAAATCAGCCAACAATTCATCAAGCATGCTTGAACCAGCATCGATTGTACGAGCAAATGTTTCTTCTTCACGTTTGACGATTTTTTCGATAAAGTCTTGTTTTTCAAGAATCTCTGGGTAGTATGATTCCATGATTTTACCAACAGTTGGAACCAATTTGTACAAGAATGTTTCCTTGATACCAAGACGACGACCGTGCATAACAGCACGACGAAGCAAGCGACGAAGCACGTAACCACGACCTTCATTACCAGGAAGGGCGCCATCACCGATAGCAAATGAAAGTGAGCGGATGTGGTCGGCAATCACTTTGAAGCTCATATTGTCGCCATCTGGGTCATAAGTTTTACCAGATAATTTTTCAATGTCGCGAATGATTGGCATGAAGAGGTCAGTTTCAAAGTTTGTTTTAGCCCCTTGCATAACCGCAACCAAACGTTCTAAACCAGCACCCGTATCAATGTTTTTGTGTGGTAATTCTTTGTATTCTGAACGTGGAACAGCTGGGTCAGCATTGAATTGTGACAATACGATGTTCCAGATTTCGATATAACGGTCATTTTCAATATCTTCAGCAAGAAGTTTGATACCAACGTGGTCTGGGTCAAAATCTTCACCACGGTCAAAGAAAATTTCTGTATCTGGTCCTGAAGGCCCAGCACCGATTTCCCAGAAGTTATCTTCGATTGGAATCAAGTGGCTTGGCTCAACACCAAGTGAAATCCAGCGATTGTAAGTATCTTTATCATCTGGATAGTAAGTCATGTAAAGTTTATCTTTAGGGAAATCAAACCATTCTGGGCTTGTTAATAATTCATATCCCCAAGTGATAGCTTCATCACGGAAATAATCACCAACAGAGAAATTTCCCAACATTTCAAACATTGTGTGGTGACGAGCTGTCTTACCAACATTTTCAATATCGTTTGTACGGATAGCTTTTTGTGCATTTGTGATACGTGGATTTTCAGGAATGACAGAACCGTCAAAATATTTTTTAAGGGTTGCAACACCTGAGTTAATCCATAACAATGTTGGGTCATTTACAGGAACCAAGTTTGCTGAAGGTTCAACAGAATGCCCTTTTGATTTCCAAAAATCTAACCACATTTGGCGCACTTGCGCACTAGTTAATTGTTTCATTACATCTTTCCTTTTCTTATTACTAAGCGGTCTTTCAACGCTTGCCATAGATTGAAATCATCCATCAAAATTGTGCTTTTTGTCATCAAAAAACGACAAGTCCACATACAGAGGGTGACAAACAGCCACGGTACCACCTCTATTCAATGAACTTGTCATTCTTCATTTATATCTTAAATTGTTTCTTCTTTTACTTGATGTCATCAGAAGATGATGTTCAAAGCCCAAAGGTAAGAAAACATGAGTAGCACATTTTTAAATTCTTCCATGGCTCGCAACATCCGCCACTTTTCTGAATCTGAAACTTTAAAAACGATTCTCAATCCTTTTCATTGTACTGTATTTTAAGCTTCAGGTCAAGTAGGTTATTCATCTGAACTTTCAGTTGTAGAAGATTCTTCAGTTGAGCTTGATGATGAGCTGTCATCAGAAGAACTTGAAGATGAGCTTGAAGAACTTGAGCTTGATGATGACGATGATGAGCTTGTTGCATATTGTGAAAGGATGCTTGCAAAGCTATCGTCTTTAATCTTCACATTTGCTTTATCAAGTGCTTTAGCAATAACTTCGTTTTGGAAGTCAGTATCACTTTCATATTGTGCTAAGATGATTTTCTTCAAACGTTTTTTGTAAGTTTTCCAGTCAGAATCTTTTTCTGTTTTCTTAGTTGTTTTCACAATATAGTAAGTGTAAGAATATGTTGATGTATCAAGCACTTTAATAACGTCTGATACAGAACCTTCGTCTTGGTCAAAGGCAGCATTCATAACGTCTTCTGGCAAATCAGTATCTGCTGAATCAAATGTGTATTCTGTCTTATCTGCTGTTGTGTTGTCTTTAGCGATTGTTTCAAAATCAGCACCATCTGCTGTTGCTTGGTCATGAACTGAATTTGCTGTGTCTTCATCGCTCAAAGCAATAACGATAGCTGTTGTGTCAGGATTGTAATCTTCATAAGCTGCTTTATAGTTTTTAGTTGTTAATTTTTTCTTAGCAGCTTGTTTTACAGCGTATTCAACCAACATTGATGTACGAATTTGTTGTTTGTAAGTATCTGATGTCAATCCAGCTGCTGAAAGTGCGCTTGAGAATGATGAACCATATGATGAAGCTGTTGTGTTGTATGCTTCTGAAACATCATCGTCTGATACTTTATCACCGTATTGGTCTTCAAAAACACGTGATAAAATCAAGTTCAACATTGTTTGTTGTGATGAAGAAGTGCTTTTGGCAGCGTTATAGAAATCTGATACTGTGATAGTATCACCTTTCATGGTAACAAGAGCTTTTGTTTCTGAATTGCTGCTAGTAGCAAGGTAAGTTACACCAGCACCGATAAGAGCTGAAGCTACTGCAATTGAAACACCTTTGAAAGCTTTACTTTGAACAACTTTTTTTACTTTTGAAAAATCTTTAGGTTTTTTCTCAGTTTTTGCTTTCTTGAACAACCCTTTTTTTTCTTTGTTGGCCATGTTATTAAACTCCTTAATTTGTCTTTAACCCCACTAGTATATCACAATAACTTAAATATTGCTTAATTTTACAGTGATATATCTGCTGTATTTTTACGAATCATCAATAATCCGTCGCTTAACGGAAGTAAGGTTGCTGTTAAACTTGGATTATCCAGTGTCGCATCAAACAATCGTTGAAGCCCACGATAGATTGTCCGTTGTCCGCGGCGCACTTCTTCGATTGGCTTGACAATATCCCCGCCTTGGAAAACATCATCAAAGATAATGACTCCGCCGACTTTCAAATGTTTCAAGACTTCTGGCAGAAAGACAATGTATTTTGATTTCGCTGAATCCATAAAAACAAAGTCAAATTTCCCCTCAAGTGTCGAAAGAGTATCAACGGCATCTCCTTCAACCAAAGTAATTTGTTTGCGAGTGTCATATTTGGCAAAATTTTCCTTAGCGAAGGCAATCATTTCAGGATTACGGTCAAGTGTCGTAATCTTCGCATCTGGGGCATTTTCTGCCATTAAAAGTGCTGAAAAACCGATAGCTGTGCCAATCTCTAAAATATTTTTTGGCTGCAATGTTTGCATCAAAAAACGAAAATAAGCCACAACCTCATGCTGAATAATAGGGATATTTTCTTGATGAGCAAATGCTTCCAATTCTGCCAGATAGCCCTCATTTTGCTTCTGATGTGTTCGCATATAGCGAACAACGTCTTCTTTCACTACGGGACGACGCATATTGTGATTTGCTGTTTTTGAATATGATTTAACCATAACTCTTATTATATAGCAAAATAAACCCGTTGTGAATAGGCTTTCTTCGGTTTTTAGTCATTAAAAAGTGACACAATATCGGATAAATCAGCAATGTATTGATTGATTTTTGATGACGGTTGACCGAGATTAATTGATTTAATGCCTGCATTTTCGGCAGCTTCAACGTCAAGACGACGGTCACCAACGTAATAAGTGCTTGTTTTATCCAAATCATATTTTTCAAGAAGGTAGTTAATCGCTTCGGGTTCAGGCTTACGAGCAAAGCCATTTGCTGATGTCACCACTTCTGTAAAATACTGACGCACGCCCAATCTTTCTAAAACATCATTTGCCGTGATACCTTTATGCGTATAGACAAAATGTGTCACTCCTTTTTGTTTGGTTGCCGCAAGAACCTCTGTTAAATGTGACATGGGTTTTATCAGATAATCACGCGCTTCCTGCTCTTTTTTAAAGAAAGCTGATAGCTCCGCAAAATCTAATTCTTGCTCTTTTGCCACTTGATAAAGCAAAGCTTTAACCGATTCTTTGATAATAAAATCCATAATCCATTGTTCATCAAAAGCCAAGTCATAATGCGCATAAGTCACTTGCAAGGCTTGCCCAATCGCTTCGTAGGAATCCACCAAAGTTCCGTCAAAATCCCAAATAAATGTTGTCACTTCTGTCTCCTCATTTCAATATTAATCTGAATTCTCCAAGTCCAAGGTAATCCAATAACGCGCTAGACAATGCCCAACCTCTAAATCAATAATATTTTCCAAAATACCGCCAGCTTTTTCAATGGTTCTACGACTGGCAGTATTGTCCTCACGCGCTGTGATAAGTACAGGATTGATGCCTTATTTGACCTATTGCTCAAGAGCAAAGCTGAGCAGTCTGGTCTTGATGCCTTGTCGGCTAAATTCTGGTGAGGTTTGAGAATCGAGATGTCCATCAATCGTTGTAAGATTAGCTTTTTCAGCTACCAAGGACAAGACCTAGGCACAGCCATTTTCCATTCACAAAGGCATAATAAGTCGGCATCGTTGGATAATTAGGGTTAGTAGTTTGTGTTTCTTGCGCTCTGCTATTTTCCACAAAGGTTTTAAAATCACCAATCTCACGTGTCGTGATAAAGGGACTGTCGTCATTTTCCAAAGACGTTTGATAAGCTCGGTAAGCCGCTTCATCATTACTAATTTCCATACCAGCACCTCCCCAAATTTTTTCTATTATAACATAAAAACGAGGTTAGAATGTGCCCAACCTCGCTATAATTTTATAGATGTGCTCCTTTTTCAATTAAAGCTTCCAACTCATCCAAGCGTTCCTCGAAAATTCGAAAAGCAGCGTCCAGATAAGCACTTGTTGTCATATCCACACCAGCTTTTTTGATTACATTAAGCGGATATTCAGAATTACCTGCTTTCAGATAATCAAGGTAGCGGTCAATATCGGCTTGTGTACCGTGAACAACCTTATCAGCTAAATAACTAGCTGCCGCAAATCCTGTGGCGTATTGGTAGACATAGTAATTGTAGTAGAAATGCGGAATGCGTGCCCATTCGTATTGGATTTCTGGGTTGTCTGCTTTGCTGAGTCCATAATATTTCTCGTTTAAGTCGGCATAAAGTTGGTTGAGGTAATCACTTGTCAACACTTCTCCAGCTTGGTCTGCCTTATGAATGATATCTTCAAATTCCGCAAATTGTGCTTGACGGAAAATGGTACTCTTGAAACCATCAAGATAATGATTCAAAATTGCAAAGCGTACTTTGTCATCATCAACTTCTTTCAAAAGTGTTTCTGTCAAAATATTTTCATTAGTTGTTGAAGCAATTTCTGCCAAGAAAATACTATAATCTCCATAAACATAGGGTTGATTTTCACGTGTAAATGTCGAATGCAAGCTGTGCCCTGTTTCGTGAACTAGGGTAAACAAATTATCCAAGGTATCTTGCCAATTTAACAACATAAAAGCATTGGTATCATACGAACCACCAGAGTAGGCACCAGAGCGTTTGCCTTTATTGATATGGACGTCAATCCAGCGTTCTGTAAAAGCACGATGCACACGCTCAGCATATTCTTTGCCAAAAACAGCCAAGACATCTTCAGCTTTTGCCAAAGCTTCTTCATAGGTAAAACTCATATCCATTTCAGAAAGTGGCGTATGAATATCGTACATTTTCAAATCATCCAGTTTAAGGATTTTCTTGCGAAGTTCCACGTAGCGATGAAGCAAAGGCAGGTTAGCATTGACCGTTTCAATCAAGGTATCATAAACAGATTCTGGAATAAAATTAGCCGAAAGGGCTGCCTCACGCGCTGATTTAAAATGACGCACACGTGCCTCATAGTTATGCACTTTGACAGTGGTTTGCAAGGTTTTTGCATAAGTGTGTTGGAATTGCTCATAAGTTGCGTACAAGGCTTGGTAAGCTTCTTTGCGGACATCACGATTTTTTGATTCTAACAAACTAATGAAATTACCATGCGTTAGCTGAATTTCTTTGCCCTCATCATCTAGAACGATTGGAAAAATGAGGTCAGCATTATCCAAAAGCCCAAATGTTTCTCCTGCAGCTCCAAAAATTTCTTGCGCACCTGCTAACAGTTCTTCCTCAGCCTGTGACAAAACATGCGGTTGACGTTTAAAAAGTTGCTCAAAGAAATGTACATAAGCAGATAAAGCTGGTATTTCTGCCACGAAATCCTCAAAAGTTTTTTTAGACAATTGCATCAATTCAGGTTCGTAAAAAGCAAAAATTTCACTAAACTTGGCATAGATTGCTGTTGCTTTAGCTTGGTATTCTTGGTATTTGGCTACTGTTGTATCTTGGTCATTTTTCATTGAAGCATAAACATAAAGCTTCTCCAAACGACGCGACAAGGCAAGGTAACTTTCCGTAATAGCAAGCAAATCATTACTTGACGCTGTCAAACGCCCTTTGTAAGCTTTAGCATTTTCTAAATCACTATCAAGACTAGCCAGCTCCGCTTCCCAAGCATCATCTGTGGCAAAAACTGTACTTAAATCCCATTGGTATTTTTCATCAATATGACTACGATTATCTGACATCACATTCTCCTTTTAAGGTTTATTTACCATTGTATCATAATAAGCTGGCGGATAAAGCCATTGACGTTCTTTTTCTGCTTGATTTTGATAAAAGCGATGAAAATTTTCGTAAAACGGTGATAAATCTTGGGAAATCTGACAGAACCCCTCAGCAAAATCAAAAGGACGAACTTGTGGAAAGTAAGCCGATAAAGGCAAACTTAGCAAATTTTTCCCTTGTAAATAAGATTCTTCTTGCCTTTTTAACCAAATTGAATGGCGAGAAGATAGCTGTTTTTGAATATAAGTTAATAAGGTTTGGTCTTGGTTTACCTCGTAAGTTGACAGCTTCTGCTTCTGATAAGGAAGTCGAAAAAATGCCATAATATCATCTGAAAATGAACAAGTCTTGGTTAGATAGTGAACCTTGCCATGCAAATCTTCATAGATTAAATAATGTAATCGAATGAGCTGTTTTGTGACATCCAACTCCCACAAATGAAAGCCCATATTCTGCGAAAAATAAAGAAAATGACGTTGCAAAGGAGACAAACGATTGCCAAGCCACAATTTTTTGCCCAACAACCAAAGCACTTGAATACCATGACTTTGATAGGCTTTTGTGCGTTGAAATAATCGCTGTTCTGATAAGCGCGAACATTGCACTTCTAAAGCCAAATTATCATTGACAAATAAATCAGCCACCTGATGTAAATCTGGTAAAACTTTTTCAACCACGACTTGTTCAGTCCGCGACACAGCATGATAAAGCGCTGCTTTTAACTGAAGATGCTCACTGCCTTCATTTTCACTATAAAAATCACACTTATCCAAAGAAACATGAGCAAAGTGTGGACGCATAACTTTGCCATTTTTTAAACGCACAGCAGAGCGGCAAGCTGGGCAAACAAAATTCTGGTTGGCTGGGATAGCATCTAATAAAGACACTAATTTTCCGTTTTCATCAAGCGCTGATAACACATCACACCTCCTACCTATTTTATTCGAAAAAAATCCTGAAAAACATCTGATACCTAATACAGATAATTTTTCAAGATTTCTTTTTCGGTAGAAGTCAACTCACGATAGTGTCCGCTTGGTAAATCGCCCAGTTGAAATTCTCCGAACGTTAGTCGTTTCAAATAGGTCACTTTGACACCGTAGGCTAAAAACATTTTTTTAATCTGGTGAAATTTTCCTTCAGAAATCGTGACATAAGCAGAGCTTATTTCTGTACTTGCCGTGATAATCTCAAGCTTAGCAGGCTTACAAATTGTCCCATCATCAAAGGACACTCCATTTTCAAAAAATGCTGGTGCATCATCAGCTAAAAACGCATTAACCTCGGCATAATAAGTCTTGGCAACGTGATATTTGGGATGTAACATTCGGTAACCTAGCGGACCGTTATTGGTAATGAGAAGCAAGCCTTCGCTACTGCGGTCAAGTCGTCCGACTGGATAAAGCTTTGGAACACGGTCTGCTTCTTTGATTAAATCAATCACTGTCTGATGTTCTTTATCAGACACTGCTGAAACAACGCCAGCAGGTTTATTGAGAAGAAAATATTTCTCTGATGACTGTTTGACTTGTTTTCCTGATACTGTGATTTTTTGCAGACTAGGCTCAACGTTGAGATTATCCGCTTCAGCCAAACGACCGTCCACATACACTTGGCGACTGCGAATTAATTTTTTAACCTGATTTCGCGACCCAAAACCAGCCTGACCTAATAATTTATCTAAACGCATGATTCTATTTTACCATGTTATCAGTGATTTTTAGACAGTAAAAGTCTGAGTGTCAAAACCCAGACTTTACGTTTATTAGTTTAATTTACTTGCTGCGGCTTCATCTACAATCACGACAACATTGGGGTGATTTTGAAGGACACTCGCTGGCAATTCTTCAGTAACAGGTCCATTAATCATTTGATTGATAGCGTCAGCTTTACCTTCGCCATAAGCCATTAAAACAACCATTTTAGAAGCCATGATTGATTTAATCCCCATTGAAATGGCTTGTTTTGGCACATCATCCGTGCTGGCAAAGAAACGGCTATTTGCTTCAATGGTGTCTTTTGCCAAATCAACAATGTGTGTTGTCACGTCAAATGGTGTCCCAGGTTCATTAAAACCAATATGACCATTGCGCCCAATTCCCAAAATTTGAAAATCAATACCGTGTTCAGCAATCACTTGGTCATAACGACGTGTTTCTGCTTGCAAATCTTCTGCCAAGCCGTTAGGAAGAAAACTTTCTTTAAATGGTTTGTATTGGAAAAGATTTTCTTGCATAAAATGACGATAACTTTGCTCGTTGTCAGCTACCAAACCAACGTATTCATCCAGATTAATGCTAGTCATATCTGAGAAATCAAGATTGCTCTTTCTAATTTCTTCATAGAAACTAAGCGGTGTGCTACCTGTCGCAAGTCCCAATGTTTTAGCTCCCTTAGCCATTTCATCTTTCAAAAGAGAAAATGCCACTTGACCACCTTCAACTTGATTATTAACACGTATTATTTTCATAATTTCCTCCAATAAACTTTTGGTATAGACCTCTTATCTATTTTTATTATACGGTATATACCAATTTTTGTCAAGAGAATCATTCTTCAAATCAAGCAGTTTGTACTTAGCAAAATCCCAAAATGAAAAGAATCGAGGCACAACTGGCAATAAGGACTGCTTACTTTCCTTACCGCTAGAAAGTTTTCTCTTTTCTAACAAAATCCTTATCAATTGCAAATAGAGGAAGACTTCAGTGAATCTTATGGAAAAAACAAACAACAGTCTAGTACTAATGAACGCTCATACAAAACTCCCTTTAACAAAATACAAGTTATTAAATTCTTAACAAAGATACTGCTCATCTATCAACTCATTTGTAAACGAAGCACGTAGGAAGTAGCGGCTATCTGATATTGTTCATCTAATGCTGGCCCACAACTAGCTGAGCCAACCCCTGAATGAGCAGCATCAATCACTAAATGTAGCTCATTATCTCCTTTCAACTCAATAGCATGTTGAGCTTTTGTAATCTCTTCAATTGAGTACCGAGAATAGTTAAAGGAGAAAGTCATATCTGAGAGTGACTGAATAGTCAGACTTTCTTTTTCTCCAGATACGCTAACACAATAACTCGACCAATGGCTACCATTTTCCTGCGGATAAAGATAGTTTTCCCATAAGGAATCAATATCCGTACTAAACGTTCCAAGATAAGAGGAGTGATGCTTATCACTATAGCTTTCATTAGGACCATAGCCAACATAATCGACTTTTTGATATGATACTGGTAATGTAAACCGCATGCCAATACGGGGCAAAGCAGGGTATTCCTTATTTTTATGCAATACTGCTTCTAGCCTCACCTGTCCATCATCTCTAATAACCCACTGACTGTTTATTTCCAACACAGCTTGACGATAAGCTGGGTATAATTTCTGGCAAAATGTAAGATGAATCTCGTCAGTTGTCTTTTCCATTTGGTAAGATAGCAAACGCTGTTGTGTCTGTTCAAAACCAGCCTCCTCCCACAAGGAAAGCAAGTGACGGTCATTGTCAATCGGTGCCCGCCATATAGTCCACTTACCGCCAGAACGACATTTTAATTCTCCATCAATAACAAACTTTGTTAACATTCCTGTAGTCAAATCAAAGCATAACTCATTAGCATCATTGGCTAACAAACGTAAGCTAGATGCCGATTCTTCTACACGCCAGTCTAGCGATAATTTTTTAGCTGTTTTTGAGTTTAGTTTAAGTGGATGTTCCTGTAAAACAAGTTCTTCAACCGCTACTAATTTGCCTTGTAAATAATCATTGATAAAGCCATCAGACCAATAATAAGTTATTAATAAACTCTCTCTTAAGTCTGTCTTTCCACAATCAAATGGTAGTGATAGGCAAACACTCTGTTGCGGTGGCAGGCTCAATTCGTTTACAAGAAAAGAAGCACTAACCTCTCCGTTCACTAAGTGTTCTATCCTGATATCAACGGCTTTATTGAGTTCTAAAAAGATATAATCACTCCATATCCTGAGCGTATTGTCTTGCCAACTTGCTCGCAAGGGGCGATGGATCTGCTGATACTCTTTCAAACTGGTATGCGGTTGACGACTTGGAGACACTAATCCATCAACACAAAAGTGTCCATCATGATAACGTTCGCCAAAGTCTCCGCCATAAAGATAAGTAGCACGACCATCTATGATGCTCTCCGCAGCATGATCACACCATTCCCAGACAAAAGCGCCAATAAATGTTGGATACTGTTGCATCAAGTCATAATAGGCTTTTAAATCTCCACAGCTATTTCCCATAGCATGTGAGTATTCACATAATAGAAATGGCTTACGTGCTTCTTGCAAGTAATGCTCTCTAATGTCTTCTACAGAAGCATACATGCGAGAAATAACATCCAATAGCCGATCATCACCTGTTTCATCCGCATGAAAGAAGCCTTCATAGTGTAGGAGACGGGTGGGATCTATTTTTTTGGCCAAGCTAGCTGCTCGTTCAAAATTATCGCCAAATCCTGACTCGTTTCCCAGGGACCACATAATAATACTAGAACGATTTTGAAAAGGGATTATTCCTGACTCTGTTCGATCCTGAATAGCTAGTCTAAACAGAGGATTCTGAGCCATCTCATTATAATTTTGATAGCCTCCTCTTCCATAAATCGCAACAATACCATGCATTTCTAGGTCAGACTCACTCAGAACATAAAATCCATACTCATCACACAACTCATAAAATTCAGGAGATTTGGGATAATGAGCCGTACGAATAGCATTAAAATGATGTTCTTTCATGAGTTTTAAATCTTGGAGTTGCTCTTCATAACAGACAACTGGCCCTGTTTGGGGACGGCTATCATGATGATTAACACCATATAGACGAATAGGTTGCCCATTCAAATACAAGATGTTATTTTTAATTTCTATCCGCCTAAAACCAATCCGCTCTCTTATCCACTCCGATCCAAAACGCAGCATAACAGTATAAAGATACGGTGTTTCTGCCGACCAAAGCAAGACATTATCTAACGCTATCTCTTTTCCTTTTCCTCTCCTTATTTCGATACCAGAAGAATTATAAATACAATAGTCAACTTCCTTGATAGATGATGTAGGATCTAGGATTTCTATTGATAATTGCGCAGTCCTACTTGCTACATCTACTGTCTGATGAAGCAAATAGTGATGTATAGCTACTTTATCCCGTTTTACTAGGTAAACATCTCTAAAGATTCCCGATGTCCGAAATTTATCTTGAACTTCAAGATAACTGCCATCACACCATTTTAAGACCGCAACCGTCACTCTATTTTGCCCAGAAACGAGATAGTTACTAATATCAAATTCAGACAGGCTGTGCGAGATTTGACTATAACCAACAAACTGTTGATTAATCCACAAATAAAAGCAAGAATCGACTCCTTCGAAGTTCAGATGAAATTTAAAGTTTTTTCTGTCTGATTCTGAGACCCTTATGTTCCGCCAATAGACACCGCAAGGATTTTCGCGAGGCACTAGCGGCGGGTCATAAGGGATCGCAAAGCGTTCATTAAGATAGTGATGTGATTCATACCCTGTTTCTTGCCAGGTCGAAGGGACTACTACTTCTTCAGATTTTTCCAGCCAAATATCCTCTAAATTTCTATCTAATACTGCTTGAAAAGAGGGAAAATAGGTAAAGAACCAATTACCATTTAGTGATTGAAAGCGATCCGATTCTGTACGCCTACGGTAGGAAACTGCCTTTTCGAAATCTGAAAATGGAATATAATAATTTCTTCTTGGTAAAGTATTGACATGAAATACACTCATATCCTCATGGTATTGTTCCGTTAATAACATCTTTTTCTCCTATTTGGAAGCTCCTAGCATACCCGCAACAAAATGCTTTTGTAAAACAAAGAAAATCGTTAACGTTGGTAAGGTTGCAATCAAAACAGCCATCATGATTAAACCAAAATCTGGTGAGTAACTAGAACCCAAATTCGCAATTAACAAGGGGACTGTCTGTTTGTCTGCGCTTTGAATAACCACTAAGGGCCAAATATAATTGTTCCAACTATTCATAAATGTGATAATGGCCGCTGCTGCATAGGTATTTTTCATCGTCGGCATATAAAGGAAAAAGAAGCACCCCACCTCAGATAAGCCGTCTATCCTACCAGCCTCTAATAGCTCACGGGGAAACATCTTAGTATTTTGTCGAAAATAGAAGATTAGAAAAGCCGTTGCTAAATATGGTAAGTATACTGAGGCATAAGAGTCAATACCAATATACTCGCTAAGCATAGTCAATTGTCCAAAAAGACGAAATAGTGGAATCATAATTGCAGCAAAGGGAATCATCATAGAGAGTAAAATGATACGAAAAATCACTTCAGTAACACGACTCTTGTAAATTTCAAATCCATATCCAGCAGCTGAACCGATGAGTAAGGCCAGTACTGTTTGAATAAGGGTAATAACTGCAGAATTTCCTATAGCACGCCACATATCCGTTTGTTCAAATAAGGCATGTAGATTTTCTACAAAGTGACTTCCTGGCAGTAGGCTACCATTTGTAATAGCAAGACTGGTATTTGTTGTGCTGACAATTAGAAAATAAAAAGGGAAAGCAAAAATAACAGACATAACTCCTAAAAAGAGATACGAGAATATTAATCGATTTTTATGACTCATTTTCTATCCCCCACTTTCGTTTGAATGACTGAGAAAATAATGACAAGAAGCACAATGACGTAGGAAATTGCTGTGGCATAGCCAAAATCTGGTGTATACTTAAAACTAATATTATAAATATATTGCGAAATCGTCATAGTTGCCCCAGCAGGCCCCCCATCAGTAATATTCATTGGTTCTGCAAATAGCTGTAGTGTTCCTATTGTCGAGGTAATCGAAGAAAAGAGAATGACTGGTTTCAGCAAAGGAATGGTTATCCTAAAAAATTGTGTCCACTTACTCGCACCATCGACATCAGCTGCTTCATAAATTTGAGGATCGATGTTTTGCAGAGCAGACAGAAAGAAAATCATATTATAGCCTGTCCACCTCCAAGTAATCGCAAAAATAATCACTAACTTAGCTAAAAAAGGATCCGATAACCACAAAAGAGGCTCGTCAATCAAATGCAAAAAAGCTAATAGTTTATTAATAATCCCTTCATTACTAAACAAAGACTTAAAGACGATAGAATAAGCAACTAGCGAAGTCACGCAAGGGAGGTAAACCAAAGTTCGGAATAATCCTTTAAATTTCAGTGTTTTTTGATTGAGAATAACTGAAAAGAAAATAGATAAAATCACCATTATAGGCACTTGGACAAGTAAAAATAGCAATGTATTTCCTAAAGATTGTAAAAATACTGGATCTGTTCCTAATCGACGATAATTATCCAAACCAACAAAGGTTAATTGATTCCCACTGCCAGATTGTAAAGAGGTGAGAAAGGCTTGCACCATTGGGTAAAAATAGAAAGTCACAATAAATAAGGTCGGCAAGCCAATAAAAATCCAACGAATGGTTGCTACTTTCCAAAACTTTGATTGTTTCATCATATGTACCTCATCCTAACTACTATCAGATTCTCAATAACATGGGCTATCTAGTGTTTTATATCTAGGAGTCATCAGCCTGTCGATAATTGGAACTAGCAAAGGGTTACTTAACCTGACTTTCTGCCTGTTCTTGTGCATTTTCTAAAACCGAATCTAAATCCTTTCCTGCCAGATAGTCACTCAGAGCATTGACCACAATGTCCTCAAATGCATACGTGTTTTTACCATAATTGACAGCTGGAACCTCTATTGACCAGTCTGCAAATTGCTCATAAATCTTTTCGCCACCAAAATACTCAACCTCTACATCATAGGCATCCGTATCCATCACAGGAAGATAGGTGCCAAGAGCACTAACTTCGGATAATAAGTCTTCATAGAAGTCAACGCTAGAACCAAATGTTTTCGATACAAAATCAGCTGCCGCTTCCTTGCCATCAATATTTAAGATATAGATTGAAGCTCCTCCTAAATTAGAGGCATTGACGGATTGGGATAGGCTCTGACGTGGCCAAGGAACTACTGTCCAATCTCCTGATTGGCTTTCTTCTGCCATAATAGACGGCGTAATCCAGTTGCCCGATGGTACAGCTGCTACAACTCCTGTATTGAAGGCCTTTAGCATCTCACTCCAGTTATTATGGATATTAACCAATCCTGCATCGTAAAATGATTTGATATTTTGTAGTGCCTCTCTCAGAGCTTTGTTATCTTCAATATAAGGTGTTGTTCCATCTTCTTTAGTATACCAAGAGCCACTGGACTGCATTTGTCCACGTAGCATCGGACCAAAATTGGTATCTGAAGAAAATAATTTAGTACCTGTTTTATCCAAGATATCCTCACCAACACTTTGTAATTGCTGCCAAGTAACATTCGTTACGTCATCAATCGTATGACCTGCTTTTTCTAATAAATCTTTTCGGATATACAGACCTGTCACACCTGTATCAAATGGAATAGCATAATTTTCTCCGTCAATAGAAGAAGACTCAATTTTATAGGAAGCAAAATCATCAGCATTAATAAAATCTGTCACAGGGAAAAAGCTATCTGGATAGGCATCTAAAAAACTTTGAGCACGATAATCTTCTATCAGTACAATATTAGGTAAGCCTTTTGTAACTCCTGAACTCAGAGCAGTATTTAGTTTTTGGACAATATCATCCTGAGCATTTTCAATAATTTCAAGATCTATCTTTCCAGGATACTCTGATTCATAGAAGTCTTCAGCGACCTCTAAAGCCTTGATATTGAAATTGGGATCCCATGCCCAAGCTGTCAATTCAGTTTTCCCATTGCTATCGGTGTTTACAGTTGACGAATGACTTGAGCAACCTGCCAGTGCCAAACTAGCCAGTGCAATACCAGTCATTAGTTTAATACAGTTTCGATACTTCATTTTCAAAAATCCTCCTTTAGATATCAGATCTGTACTATTTGTGCATGGCACAAATAGTATCATCCATAGTGATCTCACACAATATATGTAAGCGCTTTCTATAATATAATTATAGCATATAACAGATAATATTTAAATAGTATTTTATCAATTTTTTTATTTTCTTATCAAAAAAAGAGGGATTCCCTCTTTTTTAAATTGAGCTTAAAGCTGAATCTCACAATCATTCCAGTAATTCACCAAAATAATTAGATAATAGTTTTGAATCATCAAAACCATGGGAATGAATTGCTACCTAAGTTTATCTAGAGCCACAAATTATTTGACTTATCCAGTTTGATTATCAAAACTAACTTCAAGCCCCTTTTATAGACCTGTTAGAGGAAGTCTTAGTCGAATAGCATCAGCTGATTTGCCACATCCACTTGCTAAAGTTCTACATATTTTTCCATAATGGATTTAGTCACCTATGCTTGATACTAAAGCAGATGATATGGAACTACCACAATTATCAATACAGGTAAAGCGAGCACAGGTGCAAATGAACCCATATTGGTAAGACCTGCTAACTCTACTGCAACGAATGGCTCTTCTATATAATTACGAAGCATAATCCCTATTAACTTTAGCTACTAAGACTAAGCACTTCGCAGCTATTCTAAAAGTTTCTGGAGGGGTTAGGCATGACTAATCACGTGGTCCTGTCTACTTCTAACTCTCACCGTTAGATAACTTGTCCACCTAGCGTGTGATTAGCACAAGACTTAATTGAACAGATAATCAATATTAGCAAATTCACAATTGCCAATAAAAAGAGGAAGTTCCGAAAACGGTGCAAGCACAATGTCCAGTTTTTTTATTAGCTTGAATTTACAATATAAGTGCACAATAAAAACTCATAAGATTTTCTAGTAAAATAGGATTGAACAAACATCTTACGAAAGGAAATCTTATGAGCTACCATCATTTTACCATAGATGAACGAGAAAGTATTCTGATTTATCGTACGAAAGGGATGACCTTTTCTCAAATAGCACGACTATTACATCGGCACCC
>NZ_NETH01000003.1:43114-72050 GCF_003337175.1 Streptococcus gallolyticus | reverse complement strand
CAACCATGCTTATCACAGGCAACTTGGGCATTATAGGCAAAAACTTGTTTATGTTCTCCCTTATGAAACCAGCCACTTTCTGGGTCTGTCATTGAGACTTTTTTAGTTTTGGGCTCTTTTGCTTTGGCGAGCCCTAGCCACTTTTTTGCGTGTTTCTCACGGTCACGATTGATTTCAAGTTCGAGTTGATCCGCCATGAATTTAGTTTGTTGGTTAACTTCTTGAGTGATGTATTTGTGGTTATTAGCAGCTGCTTTAATATGAGTGCCATCTACAAAAATCTCACTTGGGTCAATTAAGCCCGCATTGATACAGCAGCCTAAGACATGACTAAAAATGGCTTCAACTACTTGTTTATCTTGAAACCGACGACTGTAGTTTTTGCCGTAAGTAGTGAAATGAGGCACTTTAGCGTCTAAAGTTAAGCCTAAAAACCAACGATAAGCCACATTGACCTCGATTTCTTTAATGGTGTGACGCATTGAATGAATCCCAAAGAGACACTGGATTAAAGGAATTTTGATGACCATCACAGGGTCGAGACTAGGACGACCTGTTTCGTGAGAATAAGTGTCTTCGACCAAGTCATAAATAAAAGAAAAGTCAATCACACGGTCAATCTGACGTAACAAATGGTCTTCTGGAACTAAGTCATCTAAGGTGTAAAAACCAACTTGCTTACGATTATAGTCTGGATTTTCTTTATGGAACATAGGCTCACCTCATAGCTATTATTATCTCTATTATACCGCTAATCCACACAAAAAGCCCTTAGAAACTGTTGTTCCCAAGGACTTTGTCTTCAGTCTGAAGGATATAAGAAAATATCCCTTTTGTCAAAAAAGGCTGAGCAAGAAAAATGTTCAGTCTTTTTTATCAGCTCGGTTCATAAGTTCTCCTTTTCAAGCGATGATGAGCATTCTAAAAAATTTTACCACATACTATATACAACTTTTTTATTGACAGTTTAAGAAAAGCGGGTTATCATGTTATAAGTTTATTACTGATAGGAAGTGAGCTTATGGCAACGACGACTACTACGAAAGCCCCAACAGCTGTAAAAAAATCAAGCAAAAAAACGACAAAGAAGAAAACAGCTGCCAAGAAAAATTTGGTTATTGTGGAATCTCCAGCTAAGGCAAAAACAATTGAAAAATATCTCGGACGTCATTATAAAGTTGTAGCCTCAGTAGGACATATCCGCGATTTGAAAAAATCAAGCATGTCTATTGATTTTGAAAATAATTATGAACCACAATATATTAATATTCGTGGTAAAGGTCCATTGATTAACGACCTTAAAAAAGAAGCGAAAAAATCTAAAAAAGTTTATCTCGCAAGTGACCCGGACCGTGAAGGAGAAGCGATTTCTTGGCACTTAGCTCATATTTTGGATCTTGATGAAAACGACAAAAACCGTGTTGTTTTCAACGAAATCACCAAAGACGCTGTCAAAAATGCCTTTGTTGAACCACGCCAAATCGATATGGATTTAGTAGATGCTCAACAAGCGCGTCGTGTTCTTGACCGTATTGTGGGGTATTCTATCTCACCATTGCTTTGGAAAAAAGTTAAAAAAGGGCTTTCAGCAGGGCGTGTTCAATCCGTTGCATTAAAACTAATCATTGACCGTGAAAATGAAATCAAAGCCTTTAAACCAGAAGAATACTGGACAATTGACGGTTTCTTTAAAAAAGGAACGAAGAAATTCCAAGCTTCATTTTATGGCATTGATGGCAAAAAATTAAAACTCGAAACGAATGAAGATGTTCAAAAAGTTCTTGCTTTATTGGCTAGTGACGAATTTACCGTAGCTAAGGTTGAAAAGAAAGAACGTCGTCGCAATGCACCACTTCCTTATACGACATCATCTCTCCAACAAGATGCTGCTAATAAAATCAACTTCCGTACACGTAAAACCATGATGGTTGCACAGCAATTGTACGAAGGTATCAGTCTTGGTAAGAACGGAACGCAAGGTTTGATTACCTATATGCGTACTGACTCAACACGTATCAGTCCAATTGCGCAAAATGATGCCGCAAACTTTATCACAGAACGTTTCGGCGAAAAATACTCTAAACACGGTAGCCGTGTTAAAAATGCTTCAGGAGCTCAAGACGCTCACGAAGCCATTCGCCCTTCAAATGTCAATCTAACCCCAGAATCAATCGCTAAGCACTTAGATAAAGACCAATTAAAACTTTACACATTGATTTGGAATCGTTTTGTTGCCAGTCAAATGACAGCAGCAGTCTTTGACACAATGAAAGTTAACTTGGAGCAAAATAGCGTACGCTTCACCGCCAATGGTAGTCAAGTAAAATTTGACGGTTACTTAGCCGTATATAACGATTCTGACAAGAATAAGATGTTGCCTGACATGGTTGAAGGTGATATTGTTAAGAAAGTATCAACAAATCCTGAACAACACTTTACGCAACCACCAGCTCGTTATTCTGAAGCAACACTTATTAAAACATTGGAAGAAAATGGCGTTGGGCGGCCGTCAACTTATGCACCAACACTTGACGTTATCCAAAGACGTTACTATGTTCGCTTAGCTGCGAAACGTTTTGAACCTACGGAACTTGGTGAAATCGTTAATAATTTGATTGTTGACTTCTTCCCTGATATTGTTAATGTCAAATTTACCGCTGATATGGAAGGTAAACTTGATGCAGTCGAAGAAGGTAAACAGCAATGGCAAAAAGTTATCGATGAATTTTACAAACCATTTGAAAAAGAACTTGCCAAAGCCGAAACAGAAATCGAAAAAATTCAAATCAAAGATGAACCAGCTGGCTTTGATTGTGATCTTTGTGGACACCCGATGGTTATCAAGTTAGGTCGTTATGGTAAATTCTACGCTTGTAGCAATTTCCCAGAGTGTCACAATACAAAAGCAATCACTAAAGAAATCGGCGTGACTTGTCCAGTTTGTGGTAAAGGTCAAGTCATTGAACGTAAAACCAAACGTAATCTATTTTCTATGGTTGTGATCGTTATCCGGAATGTGAATTTACATCATGGGATAAACCTGTCGGACGTTCTTGTCCAAAATCTGGAGACTTCTTAGTTGAGAAGAAAATCCGCGGTGGTGGTAAACAAGTCGTCTGCAGTAATGAAGAATGCGACTACGAAGAAGCAAAAATTAAATAAAACGATAGAGGCTGAAGCAGAGATGCTCAGTTTCTTTTGATGGTATGGAAAATAAGCTTTCCATTATGGAGGATTATCTGCTTGGCTTTATTGCTTGATTTATTGCATCTTCAAAGGAGTTGGTATTTTACATAATTTAAATGATGTAAAGTTAATACTGTTTGAGTTTCACAAATTTTATGTTATGATAATCAAGTATCAAAATTAGAAAGATTTGGATAAGGGCTTTCTCCCTTATCTGGAAAATAAGTTTTAGGACTTCCTAAGCTTGTTTTTGGAGGTATTAGTATAGTGTCTCAATCATCATACATTAAGGTTATTGGAGCTGGTTTAGCGGGCTCTGAAGCTGCCTATCAGATTGCTAAACGTGGCATTCCAGTAAAACTTTATGAAATGCGTGGTAAGAAAGCAACACCACAACACAAAACAGATAAATTTGCGGAATTGGTCTGCTCAAATTCGCTGCGCGGTGATAGCTTCACAAATGCTGTCGGTCTGCTTAAAGAAGAAATGCGGCGTCTAGACTCTATTATCATGAAAGCAGCAGAAAGCACACGTGTCCCCGCTGGTGGTGCTTTAGCGGTTGATCGTGACGGTTTCTCACAAATGGTGACAGATGAAGTGACAAATCACCCACTTATCGAAGTCATTCGTGAAGAAATAACAGAAATTCCAACAGATGCCATTACTGTTATTGCTAGTGGCCCTTTAACTTCAGATGCACTTGCTGAAAACATTCATGAATTGAATGGTGGCGACGGTTTTTATTTCTATGATGCCGCAGCGCCAATCGTTGATAAAAATTCTATTGATATGGACAAGGTTTATTTGAAATCACGTTACGATAAAGGAGAAGCTGCCTATCTTAACTGTCCAATGACCAAAGAGGAATTTATGACGTTCCATGAAGCGCTTGTCAATGCCGAAGAAGCTCCGCTTAATAGCTTTGAAAAAGAAAAATATTTTGAAGGTTGTATGCCGATTGAAGTTATGGCAAAACGCGGCATTAAAACAATGCTCTATGGTCCAATGAAGCCTGTTGGCTTGGAATACCCAGATGACTACAAAGGACCTCGTGACGGTGAATTCAAGACACCATATGCCGTTGTTCAATTACGTCAAGATAATGCTGCTGGTAGTCTCTTTAACATCGTTGGTTTCCAAACACACCTTAAATGGGGTGAGCAAAAACGTGTTTTCCGCATGATTCCAGGTCTTGAAAATGCCGAATTTGTCCGTTATGGCGTAATGCACCGTAACTCTTACATGGATTCTCCAAATCTTTTGACCGAAACATTTGCCACACGCCAAAATCCAGACCTTTTCTTTGCTGGTCAAATGACAGGGGTTGAGGGATATGTGGAATCAGCTGCTTCAGGGCTAGTTGCTGGTATCAACGCTGTACGTCGTTTTAAAGAAGAAGAAGCAGTTATCTTCCCGCAAACGACTGCTATCGGCTCTCTTCCACATTACATTACACATGCCGAAAGCAAACATTTCCAACCAATGAATGTTAACTTCGGTATCGTTAAAGAGCTTGACGGACCACGTATCCGTGATAAAAAAGCACGTTATGAAAAAGTTGCACAACGTGCTTTAAACGATTTGCAAGATTATCTTAACGTTTAGTATTCCAATACTATATTAAAAGAGGTGACAATATGTTTCCAATTCAATTAGGACTAAAAGCGAGTTGTGACCTTGAGCAAATGGAAAGTCGCCTAAAATATCATCCAGATGTTTTTGAATTTTTCACATCTTTGAAAATGGTATTTCAAAACTATTTTCATTTGGCAAGCCTGAATTCGACCAGTTGTTAGCTCAAAAAGGCTATCCACTTACTTATGATGTTTCTCATGCTTTCATCTATCTGCATGGGGATAATAAAGCTTTGCAATGCTCACTAGAAACTTTGAAAGAGACTATTATTCACTATCATTTAGTTGACTCTTTAGATAAAAGACATGATAGTTTGACACTAGGTCAAGGAAAAATCCATTGGGGAGAATCTCTGCCGTTATTCAACGAACATGCCACAAGTATTTTAAAAGACTTAAACAAACCCATTGAACAACTTGAAAGCCACGCATACCTTACAAAAATAGCACAAGCAATCAATGGGTAAGTAAGTAGTAACTGTTAAGCCTAAAACGTTTGTTTTGGGCTTTTTTGTTGCCAGAAAGCAACCTTACATTTTTGTAAGATTTGACGTTCAAATTGTAAGGAAGTAACTACCTAATTTTCGATAAAATAAACTTGTCAATAAGAGAGGAGCAGTCATATGAGTCAAGAAATCAAAAAACATATCAATATATGGAGTAATCTTCTAATTTGGTTAGTCATGGTTATTTTAGGTTCCATTACTTATATGGTCTGGTACACCCTCCGTATCACAAAATAATAGGAGGAGGTTTTTAAAATGATAGTTTTTTATAGTCTTATTACAATTCTCCTTATCGTAGTAGTGGGAGTAATAAGTCTCGCTCTTTGGTATTGGAGTGGAAGAAAGCCTTTAAAACACCCTTAGTACTAAAATACTAAATTTAAATTAATTGCTTTTTAGCAAAAACATTCCAATTAGAGTTTTTATTTAATCGAAAAAAGGTATAATGAAACAAAGGAGAAATTATGTTACTGGAGATTAATCACTTAGAAAAAGTTTTTCGCACACGTTTTTCAAAAGAGGTAACACGTGCTTTACAAGATGTTGATTTCAAAGTAGATGAAAATGAATTTATCGCTATCATGGGAGAATCTGGTTCTGGGAAAACAACCCTGCTTAATATCTTAGCAACTCTGGAAAAGCCAACAAAAGGTTCTGTTATTCTAAATGGGAAAGAAATCACAAAAATCAAAGAAAGCCAATTAGCAGAATTTCGTTTAAACAATCTCGGATTTGTCTTTCAAGATTTCAATTTATTAGATACGCTTTCTGTCAAGGATAACATTTTCTTACCGTTGGTACTTGGTCGTGTTAACTACCAAGAAATGGAAAATAGACTAGCAACACTCGCTCCAAAACTTCATATTGAAAATTTGTTAGCAAAACGCCCATTTGAATTGTCTGGCGGTCAAAAACAACGTGTTGCTATCGCTCGTAGCCTTATCACAAATCCGCAGTTACTTTTAGCTGATGAACCAACAGCAGCACTAGATTATCGCAATTCTGAAGATATTCTAAACCTTTTTGAGGATATTAATAATGACGGTCAAACATTGCTTATGGTAACACACTCAGCAAACGCCGCTAGTCATGCTAAACGTGTCCTTTTCATCAAAGATGGTCGCATTTTCCACCAAATTTATCGTGGTAACAAAACCAATCAAGAATTCAACAAGGATATTTCACTTGCAATGAGCGCACTTCTTGGAGGTGAGTAATATGTTCTATGCTAAATTAGCTTGGTCAAACCTCAAAAAATCTGTCAATATTTTTGGACCATTTTTACTCACAAGCACCATTTTATTTCTTCTAAATTGTTCAACTTTGCTGATTTTATTTAGCCCTGTTGGAAAAAGTATGTCATATGGTGACGTAACACTCGGCTTATCCATTGTTGTCCTTTTTATCTTCTCGATTATCATGGAGATTTATAGTTATAATTTCCTTTTAAAACAAAGAAGTAGGGAATTCGGGCTTTATAACATCCTTGGGATGAACAGGTTTCAAATCAGTCTTGTATCGACTATTGAACTGATTGTTATTTTTGTGGGTGTGATTATCCTAGGAAGCCTTTTATCAGCTGTCTTTTCACAATTGTTTTATTTGATTTTTATTAATCTTTTACACTATAATCAGTTGGTAATGACTTTATCACCAGCAGCGTTTATTAGCACAGCGTTTGCATTCGCTGCAATCTTCTTTTTCCTAGAACTTATCAGCCTCTTTAATATCCGTCGTTCATCGCCACTAGCTTTATTTAGGAGGCAAGAACAGGGTGAAAAAGAGCCACGTGGCAATATTCTCTTTGCGTTGTTAAGCATCATTTGCTTAAGCTCAGGTTATTATCTTTCAATTTCTTCAACGAGAATAGCTGCGCTTGTCGTCCTATATCGTTTCTTTATCGCGGTTGTTCTTGTTATCATTGGAACCTACCTTTTTTACATCAGTTTTATGACTTGGTACCTAAAACGCCGTCGTAAAAACAAAAAATATTTTTACCAACCTGAACATTTCGTAACCACAGCACAAATGATTTTCCGAATGAAACAAAATGCTGTCGGACTTGCTAATATTACGCTACTAGCCGTTATGGCTTTTGTAACGATTGCCACAACAACGTCTTTGTATGTCAATACTCAAAAACAAGCTGACGATATGTTCCCAAAAGACACTCAAATTACAATCTATTCAACGCCTGATACAGATGCGGAAGCTTTTTTCAAAACAGCAGTTATCGATAAATTAGATAAACCAGAAAGTGACTACATCACCTACTATACTGGCTTCTCAGATATTCCAGTATCAACCGATAAAGAAATCACAATAACAGACCAAGATGTAGAAACTCCTGATTTGGCAAAAATGGGGTATATATATCATGACCCAAGATGATTTTAAAGATTTAGGTAATAGCCTACCAACTTTAAAGAAAAATCAAACTGCTTTCTATGTTCAAAAAGGAAATAGCCAACTGGAAAAATTAACTCTTTTTGGAAAAGAATTTGACAATGTCGAAAATCTAAGAAGTGTTATATTCCCTGATATTGCTAATACTTATAATCCAGCGTTGTTAATCGTTAGTGATAAAAATGTTTTAAATGAACTTCAAGAACTCTTTACTCAACATAATCTCCAATTCCGAAGTAATTTCACTGGTTATGCTGACCTTTCTAAAGCCGAAATCGCTAAAATTACAAATAATGACGGTTACATTTCAGACGAAACAGGTCAATATCTTGATTCAGATGGCAACGCAGCAACAGGAATTGTCGACACCAAATCATCTTTCCTTGAGGGCATGTATGGCTTTACAGGTGGCTTTCTCTTTACAGGATTCTTACTTGGTATTAGTTTCTTGCTTGGTGCAGCCTTAATCATTTACTATAAACAACGTTCTGAAGGGATTGAAGATAAAAAATCGTATAAAATTTTGCAAGAGGTGGGAATGGGCAAAAAAGAGGTGAAACGAGCAATTAATTCTCAAATTCTACTCGTATTCTTTATGCCACTCGGTTTTGCAGTTTTACACTTCGCCGTAGCGCTTGTCATGCTAAAACAAATGTTGCTCTTGTTTGGAGTAACAAGCTCAAGTATGATTTATACCGTCAGTGGTATTACAATACTAAGCATCACCATAATCTATTTCTTCATCTATAAATTCACAAGTAGAACTTACTATAAAATTATTGAACGTTAACTCCTATCTTCGAACAGTCATTTGAAAGAGTCTGAAAATTTTTACTAAAAAATGGTCGTGATGACCATTTTTTGTTACAATAAGACTATGAAACAAGGAAAGATTTATATTGTCGAGGACGATGAAACTATCGTTAAACTTTTAAAACAACATCTTAGTCAAACTTATGATGTCTTTAGTGTCACTAATTTTCGAGCTATCAAGCAGGAAGTCGAAGAAATCAAACCTGACCTTATCTTGATTGATATCACGTTGCCATATTTTAATGGTTTTTATTGGACAACAGAAATTCGTAAAAGCATGACATTGCCGATTATTTTTATCTCATCTAGTGATGATGAAATGGATACTGTCATGGCACTTAATATGGGAGGAGATGATTTTGTGTCAAAGCCATTTTCTCTAACGATTTTAGATGCCAAAATTTCAGCTTTTTTAAGGCGTGCTTACCAGTTTACCTCGGATAATTACCAATTAGAACATTTTTCTCTATCACGTGACGGGATTTTGTCAAACGGTGACGACCATATCACACTATCTCCAACAGAAAATAAGATTTTAGCAATTCTCTTTGAACATCAAAATCAAGTCGTTCCCAAAGAGGAATTACTCGAGAAGCTTTGGGAAAATGAAAGTTTCATTGACCAAAACACCCTTAGTGTTAACATAACACGACTCCGCAAGAAAACACAACCATTAGGTTTTGATCGTATTCACACCGTGAGAGGAGTTGGCTACCTTCTAAAATGATTCGACAATTTTTTAAAGAATATTCCGTCTGGTATTTAACTTATATCCTTTTAAGTATATTATTCATTGTCATTTTTGCCTTATATCGCCTGCCATTAGCTTACTTTAAAGTTAGTATTTTAATCAATTTCACGATTTTAATCTTTATCAGCATTTGGCAATACCTTAAATTTAAGCAGAAATTATCTATTTTACATCATTTTATTTATGTAAAAGAATTAGATGAATTAGAATTGCCATCAGAACTTGCTTATAAAGATATTATCATCAAACTAAAAGAAACTAGCGCTAATGAATTACTAGCTGAAAAGACGCAAACTGAAAATTTGCAAAATCTTGTCAAAATGTGGTCACATCAAATGAAAGTTCCCATATCAGCCCTTTCATTAATGGCACAGACTGACCAACTCGACTCAAATGAAGTACAGCAACAATTGACACGACTTCAAAACTATCTTGATACGTTGTTGACTTATTTAAAATTCAGTCAAAACAAAGACGATTTTCGCTTTGAAAAACTATCTGTCAAGGATGTTACAACAAAGATTATCAAAAAATATCGTATTCCGTGTTTGCTAAAAAATCTTTCTGTTGAGGTTATTGGTGATTGGGAGCTGAGTTCTGACCGAAAATGGCTAAGCTTTGCTATTTCACAAATTATTGATAACGCTGTTAAGTATTCCAAAACAGACGGAACAATTATCATTAGTATAAGCGATGGAAATATCGTTATATCTGATGATGGTATTGGAATACTAGAAGAAGATTTACCACGTCTTTTTGATGAAGGTTTTACTGGATTTAACGGTCATGAACACCAAAAAGCAACCGGTCTAGGGCTGTACATGACCAAACAAGTCTTAGACACCCTTAACCTAAACATCACTATCGATAGTCAAATCGATAAAGGAACACAAGTTGAAATTTCATCACATAAAAATTAACAGAAGTAGGGGCTAAGCCCTTGCTTTTTTAGGTTTATTTTTTATAATATTGTTAGTTTATAAACTAACAAGGAGGGAGCTTATGTTTTCTGGAGAAAAGTTAAAAAATATTAGAGAAGAAAAAGGTTACTCACATTTAAGTCATTCAAATGACTCAATAGTAAAGTTTTTCAAAAAATCAAACTCTTTTTATCCCAGACTCTAATTTTTAAAGCTTATCTAAGGCATTTTTTTGTTCGTCATTGACGATATGGGTGTATAAGTCGGTAACTTGTGTGCTGGCATGTCCTAATTGATGGCTAACTAGGACTTGTGATTTAGTAGCATCGTAAAGACGTGTTGCAAGTGTGTGGCGTAGTTTGTGGGGTGTTACACGAACTTTGAAATCTTGAGAGTATTTAGCAACTAACTTTTCAACACTTGAAGCATCAATACGATTAGGAACACCGCGATATTCTGTTAAAAAGAGAGCCTGGTCTTGTTTTTCCGCCTTATAGCGAGGCGTTCTGATTTGCAAATAAGCTTCTAAATAAGGCTTAGCAAAGTTAGCAACATTGACAGAATCACGTTTCCCCCCTTTACGAGTGACTTCGATAACCATCATATTAAGGTTTAAGTCTTTCAAATCAAGGTTAACAGCTTCTGAAAGACGGACACCAGAAGCAAGTAGTAGTGCAATAAGTGCTAAATCACGCTCCTTATTCTTTTGGAAGGAGGAGAGGGCGCGGTGAGAGAGCTTATTTTGATACTCTGTATCGATATAGTCAATAAATGCCATGGTCTCATCACCCAAGAAAAGTTTACCTTTTATATTTTCAGCTCGAGCTGCCAGCGTTTCTTTTTTCTTTTTAGTAGCGATTTTTTTCATGACATTTCGATAGAAGTAGGGCTCACCATTTTCATCTTCGACCTCTTCTGTTAGGTATTTAAACAGGCTTGAAAGTGCTGATAACGTCCGATTAATCGTTGTTTGTGAGACACCTTGTTTTGTTGAATAAGTGTTCAAAGAAGGACGTTCACGCAGATAAAGGATGAATGATTCCATGTCTTTTTTAGAAAGATGTTCCAGGGTTGTTAACTCAACGTCAGCAATTTTAGTAACATCTGAAATTCCAGAATCCAAAAGCCATTCGAAAAATCGACGATATTCTTTTAGGTATTCATATAAGGTTGTGAAGCTATAAGGAACCGAAAGTTTTGATTGGTAATAGTCTAAGACGTACCAAGGCATTATTTCTTTAAGCCCATCAATTTTTTCAAGTAATTTTTCACGTTTCATTTAAAATCTCCTGAGATGTCTTTATAATAGGAGTATATCACAGACTGTTTTATTTTTCAAGAAAATTACAGTTTTTCGGAAAGATGTCGGTGGAAGTCTCATCAATAAGTCGCTAATTTTAGTTAGCCACTATTATTGCGCATTGACAAAATTGTTGATAATAAATTAACAAAAACATGTCAATCCGCACAAAATTTAAAAACGAAGCTACCTCTAGCTTCGTTTGATTATGATTTACTTAATATTATTTACGGCGTTTTTTCTTCGCTTTTTTCATTTTATTTGCCATGCGTTTCATTGATTGTTTCATCGCAAATTCGCCGACTTTCCCTTTTAGACCGCCCCCCATCATCTGGCTAAGGTCCATATCTCCGCCACCAAGGGCTGACAGGTCTGGCATACCGTTTCCTCCCATCATGCCTTCAAGTGCTGACATATCCATACCATTTGGCATATTTTTAGGGAGATTGTTGGGGTTGATTCCCATTTTTTTCATTGCTTTTTCCATGTCGCCAGACATGACTCCTTGCATCATTTGTTTAGCTTGGTTGAAATCTTTGATGAATTTATTAACCTCAACGAAGCTATTTCCTGAACCTGCAGCAATACGGCGACGGCGGCTTGGGTTGAGCAAATCAGGATTTTCACGCTCTTCGGGGGTCATTGATGAGACGATAGCACGTTTACGAGCGACAGCTTTTTCATCAACTTTAAAGTTTTTAAGCGCTGGGTTGTTTGCCATGCCAGGAATCATTTTAAGCAGATCTTCCATGGGACCCATATTTTGAACTTGGTCTAATTGGTCGATGAAATCGTTGAAATCAAAGGTGTTTTCACGCATTTTTTCCGCGAGTTCCAATGATTTTTTTTCGTCATATTCTTGGCTGGCTTTTTCAATCAATGTCAGCAAATCACCCATGCCAAGGATACGGCTAGACATACGATCTGGGTGGAAGGTTTCGATGTCCGTAATTTTTTCACCAGTACCAGTGAATTTGATTGGTTTACCAGTGATTTCACGGATTGAGAGCGCAGCACCACCACGTGTATCACCGTCAATCTTCGTTAGAACAACCCCTGTGATGTCCAATTGTTTGTTGAACTCATCAGCGACATTGGCAGCTTCCTGACCAATCATGCTATCCACAACCAAGAGGATTTCATTTGGATTTGCTAAAGCCTTAACATCACGGAGTTCTGCCATGAGTTTTTCATCAATTTGCAAACGACCAGCCGTATCAATGATAACGTAATCGTTGTGATTTTCTTTGGCTTGTGCCAAACCATTTGTCACGATTTCAACGGCTGAGTGGTCAGTTCCCATGTCAAAAACGGGTACATTGATTTGACTACCAAGTGTTTTTAATTGGTCAATAGCCGCTGGGCGGTAAATATCGGCAGCAATCATTAATGGACGTGCATTTTCATCTTTAATCAGCTTATTAGCTAATTTCCCTGCAAATGTTGTTTTACCAGCACCTTGGAGACCGACCATCATAATGATTGTTGGGATTTTAGGTGATTTTTCAAGTTCAGCTGTTTCAGAACCAAGAATTTCAGTTAATTCTTCGTTAACAATCTTAACGATTTGTTGCGTTGGGTCAAGCGTATCAATGATTTCATGACCGATTGCCCGTTCACGCACGTGCTTGATGAAAGTCTTCACCACTGGCAAAGCAACGTCAGCCTCAAGCAAGGCCAGACGAATTTCTTTGGTGACTGCTTGGACGTCTTTTTCAGACAACTTCTTCTTTCCACGAATCGTTTTAAACACCCCTTGCAGGCGTTCTGTTAAGCTTTCAAAAGCCATAGTGTCTTTCTCCTCTAAAATATCTCTATCGTTTGCAAATACCTTCTATTTGATCACTAAATGGGTCAATCACGATTATCAATACTACTCAAAATGGAAATTTTCTCTTTTAAAAAGGGATCATCGGGATATTCCTCCAAAATAGCATCAAACAGTTGACTACGAACAATATAGTCAGAATACATGTGCAACTTCATCTCGTAATCTTCTAAGATTTTTTCTGTTCGTTTAATGTTATCGTAGACCGCTTGGCGGCTCACACCGTATTCTTCGGCGATTTCTGCTAAACTATAGTCATCCGCATAATAGAGTTCAATATAATTCATCTGCTTATCTGTCAGCAAAGCAGCATAGAACTCAAAAAGAGCATTCATACGATTGGTTTTTTCAATTTCCATAGTCTCTATTTTATCATAAGTTGGTTAGATTTAATAGTGTATACTAGCGATTGTGAGCTCTTTTACTAGCCCATACCTAAAACGTTGTTTCCTTTTAGATGTGTCATTATCTAGCGGCTATAATCATCTAAGGATTTACCCGTTTCATCTTTCAATACCTGCCAAGAATTAGTGCCTGCAAAATAAAGAAAATGACCAACCTCATTGACTGATTTAAGCACAATATCAGCAGTTGTCCTATGGTTTTCTAGTGAAATGCTATCTTGATGTTCCTGTCTTAGGGATAGCGCAAAGCGAGCAGCAAATCCTAAACTACCATCCTTATTGAGTGGCGCATCTGGCACAAGAATAGCACCTGCTTTAATAACCAACTGATTGCTCTTAGTCCAAAAAACGGTAGCCTTAGAACCTTTATAATCCACATAAAAAGGAATAAGCGCCAAGGCTTTTCGATAGCGATGCCGAACTTTCCCAGCAGGCTGTTTTTTAGCAACCTGTTCAGGGCAGACAACCTCAAGTTTCATACCATTTGGATCCCAAACCGTAATAGCTAAACCGTCTTTTCCAGACACACAAGGCAGTTGTTCTGAATCAAGTTCCTCGACTTGGTTTTCACGTAGGTGCTTAACGATGGCTTGAAAATTTTTCTGAGATGGCGCCTGTAAGGCGATGTGATTAAAACCGATTTTATTTTTATGATCAATCGACTCCTCGTGATTGCCATCTGCCTGCACAAAAACCAGATACCAGTCATCTTTTTGATAGGAAAAGCCTTCAGACCATTCTTGATAGAGTTGCCAGCCTAGGTGTTCAAAAATAGGTTGGTAAAATTGTTTGCTAACCGCTACATTCAAAACAGTTAGTTTAATATGATTCATTATCTACTCCTTAACCTTAAAAACCACTTCATATCGTCATAAACAGTTATGAACAATCTTAATTTATTGATTTTCTAAATAAAACTCGAAACGATCGCCGACGTATTGGCTGTGAACGTACTCAAATGGTCGTCCGTCTGTAAAATAGGATACCTGTGTCAAGGCCAGTACCGCATGATTTTTAGGCACTTTGAGATAATTCGCCACGCGCTCGCTTGCATTTTTGGCATAAATCGTTTGCTGGCTCTTGCCGATTTCATAACCATTATCTGTCAATGTCTGGAAGAAATGCTCTGTGATGTCCTCTTGATTGAAAGACTGAATGAGCTTTTCTGGGATTGATGCCACTTCAAAAACCAAAGGCACCTTATCTGCAAAACGCACGCGCTCCATACGCACCACGGTATCTGTCGCTTTTAGTTGCAACTGCTGGATTTCCGTTTCATTCGCAGGTTTTCGCTGATAAGAAATCAATTGTGACGACGGCATTTTACCCTGCGAACGCACAATCTCGGTAAAACTGGTTGTCCCACGCATTTTTTCTTGCACACGGTGGCTAGCCACATAAGTTCCGCTACCCACACGACGCTCCAAAATGCCCTCTTCGACCAAAAGCGTAATCGCCTGACGCAGCGTCATCCGACTCACCTCATAATCATCCGCCAAATCACGCTCACTCGGCAAACGCTGACCAATCTCCCAAACACCCCCATCAATCTTTTTCTTAATCGTATCATGAATTCTAATATACGCTGGAATCATACCCCACTCCCGTTCTGTTCTAAATAACCTTGCTTTATTTTAACATATTTTTGCCGAAGTTTTTAGTGTTATTTCTTTTGGAAAATGGCGGAGCTGTGAAGTTAATTGAGTATAGAAACTTTTGGTCAAGGATTTTTTAGATTGAGAAGAAAATAAGCTAGCGCTGGGAGAATTAAATAGACTGATGTCAGAGAGTGTAGATACTTGTTTTTTTGTATATACATGATATAATGTATTTACGAGGAGGTATTTATATGAATGTTGTATTAAGAAAAACTGGGAATAGCACCGTTATTACTATCCCAAATAAAATTAAAGAAGCTCTTGGAGCAGAAATTGGGGAAGAAATTGAATTTGTAACATCTAGTAATAATGTTATTATACGAAAAGCTGAACCTAAATTTGATTTTGATAAAGAGCTTGAAAAAGCTATAAATCAATATGATGATCTTTTGAAGGCATTGGTAGATAAATAATGAAATATTTAACCGCTGAAGATATTATCAAAATCAATGTCATGGTTATAGGGAAATATTCACCTAACGAGCCGGTGGGGATTGCTAATTCAAATAGTCTTCAAATGATTATTGAACAACCTAAACAAGACATTTTTGGAAAAGTTCTTTATCCTGATATCTATAGTAAAGCAGCTATTATTTGGATAAATATCATTAAAAAACATCCGTTTTATAATGCCAATAAACGCACTGCACTACTTGCATTACATATGTTTCTAACAATTAATGGCTATCGTTCAAATATTACATTTGAGGCTGGACTTGCCAAAACAATTGAAATCGCTACGTTTCAAGGCGACTTTGAAGAATTAAAGGAAAACATTATCGATTTTCTTAAAGAAGGTAAAAGGGTTATTAAACGATAAGAAGCACAAAGATTAATACTTCATAATCTCTGTGCTTCTTATTTTCAATTAACATTAATTTTTTATTTTCCCTCTACTCCATCTCTTTCACTTTGCTTTCGATAAATTGGATTTCTTCCTCTGAAAGTCCATATTTTTTGTATAGTTGCTGGTCAACCTCGGCTATTGATTGTGACCAATCAATGTCAGAGGTTGACGTGAAGTTTTGTAGAGGAACATTTTTCCAAACTTCTTTTGTTGCATTATCTTGAGTAATTTTCATAGTTCCAAGCATAGTTCTTGCAAATTTGGTTTTTATATATTTTAAAAGATTTTCTGCCTCTTCTTTATTGTCAAAAGCACCAAAAGAAATAAACGTTTGAGTATACCCGATTAGGGGTTCCCCGATTAGGGGTGTAGAAAGCACTTCACCTATGGCACCGCTTCCATTGGATTTAGGTACCAAGATTTTGTACTTATTCAAGTTTGGATGTTGTTCAACATATTCGCTTTTTATCCATTTATAAACACGAGCGTTATTTTGGCGACCGTATATTCTGATATAATTTCCATTTAAAGGACTATCCAAAAATATCTCTGGTAATTTGTCAAAAATATTTGAACCGACTGATTTTTCTTCACTAGTTTTCACTCTTCCTTTTAAACTAGGATTTTCCTCATAAAGTAAACTAGTAAGTTTATAACTACTACGTCCAAAATGAATCTTTGCCAATGATTCGAAATTAGATAAAGTAACTTTATGTAAAATAGAGTTTAGTTCTTCAAAACTAGTAAAAGTTTCAATAGCACCAAAATCAGATTTTTCATCACGATATGTTACTGCAATACCACCTTTTATATCTGTATTAGGAAATACCTTAGATGAATCCTGCTCATAATACAAAACTTTTAAATGTTCATCTTCAAGCATTTGTTTATTCCATGCTTTCGGTGTTTGACCCGCATTAAATAAGAAACGTGCTGGAGTAATCAATACTGCTTTATCCGCAACTGAATACGATAAATCCATAAATTTATGGTAAATCGGTTCATCACGTGCTACCACTCCGATTCCTTCATTCTGATACGGCGGATTTCCGATGACGACGTCAAATTTCACTTGCTTGAATGCCTCCTCTACTTTTTGTTTACCTGCTTCGATATCGTTTTTAAGGGTATCTGTCAGGTCTTCGATGTATGTTACGTTCGTTTGATAATCGCGATATCCTGTTAGTGTACGTTGGGTAATGGTTTTTGCCATTGGTGTTTTGGCAATGGCATAGACATTATTAGCTAAGATATCTTGATAGACTTTATCTGCTTCAAAGTGACTATCATCGTTTGCCATGACGTTTTGATAATAAAGGCTAATAGCTGCATGGAGCGGATAGAGTCCTGTTTTTGAGTTGATATCTAGGATTTTGGTATCTGGATGATAAATCTCACTTGTCCTATCTTTTTCGACCCAATGGAGATTTGAAGTTGCTTCCTTGGTTGTTGAGGTGAAATCATCATCGTAGAAATTAAGTCCACCAACACTTTTTGCTACCTGCATATTAACCACGCGCCACGGTGTCAAAACGGTTTCTTTATCTGGGTTTTTAAATGAAGCAAACAAGTCAGCAATTCTTTCAGCACGTTCGATAAAGTCTAAAGAATCAAACGATTTAGCACGTTGACGAATAATGCGCCCTGCTTCAATAAAGACTTGTGCATCATAATACTTAGTAATGTCACTAAACATTCCTTTGGTGAATCCTTTTGGCATGAATTCTCTCCAAGAGTCATCATCGACGTTATTAATGAAATCTTTAATCGTGATATCCTTATCCAAATCAACTGTCATGCCGTAAATCATCATCGGAATACGGATAGATACCCCACGAAGAATAGAAATAAGTTTTTGTCTGTCTTTCTTAGCTTCTTTGATTTTTTCAATAAGCGCTTTTTCTTCTTCTGTACGCTTGCGATCTGGTTTTTTCTTAGCTTTTTCACCTGCTTCATACTCCTCATCAGTCAAGCCGTTTTCATTAATAGTGACAGTCTTTTGAACATTTTGTTTTTGTGTTTTTCCAACGATAGCATTCAATTTATTAAACATGCTAGCATCTTCAGCAGTTAACGTTAGCAGATTATCGTTATACAAACTATCATCTTCAAAACCTGAACGCACTGCTTTTTCAGCATAAACCTTTTTAAGCTGGGTCAGCATGCTATCAACGTTGTAATCTTTCATGCCTGTTTCCGAACTTCCAAGAATTGGCAAAAAGTTCAGAAGATTAGCCATGGCTTGTTTTTGATCAGAAGTGTTTTTCTTGCCGACACCTGTATTGATTTGGGCGCTTTCTGCCATAACTGTCAAGGCACGGTCTGGCGCAAAATCAAAGATATAACAACGTTCTTTTTTCCCTAATTTCTCATGTGAATAAGGTGTTTGGGCACGGAAAGCAGCCTGAAGATAATTCATAGCGCTATTCGTATTAGATAAGAACATAACTGCTGTCCATTGTGGCACATTGACACCTGTTGTGAGTTTACGAACGGTTAGAGTGATGGTTTTGGTTGCTGTCGGGTCGTCTGTAATAGCATTTCTAACTTTTTCAATATCAGCTTCGTTTGTCTCACCGTTATCCGTAGTACTTCCTCGAACGACATTGACAATCTTATACTCTTTACCAAAGATAGGATGTTCTTTCAGCAACTCTTCAAAAGCATTGGCTTCTTTGATACCTGGCATAATCCAGAGTGTGTGACGAAGCTCATTGCGATATGCAGGGGTCGAAAATGGATAGTTTGTCTTGCTATCTTTATTAGTGATATTATCTAAAAAGGCACGAACATCTGTTTTATAGACAAGATTACCTTGACCATCTGTTCTAAAGAATTCTCGGAAATTAAAGGACTTACTGTCATCCATAAATGTCGCCTTATTCTTCATTTCAAACGTGTACATTAGTACTTTTGGTAAAGGATCATATGGATTTGGTTGGTCAGGGTGTTCGTATTTCCATTTTGTCTTCGCCTGTTGTTCCATGGTGTAATCCCATGTATAAACTTGGTCCTCGTCAAATTGGTCTAAAAGGTTAAAGGGAGTACCAGAAAGCTCTAAAGTCTTAGTATGTTCTTTAACAAGCTGTTTAAGGACAATGTCACTAAGTTCTGTCTGTGTACCTTCATGGGCTTCATCGATAATAATTAAATCCCAATCCACATCTGCAAAATCTTTTAAATTCGTTTCACCGTTGTTATAACGTAACAACTGAATTGAAGCGAAGTAGATAAATGGTTTGTCACCTTTTTTCAAAGAAGTGATGTGAGCGCCTTTGTTAACAGAACCATACTCATATCCTGCTTCGTCCATTTTTAATTTACGATAATCCTCAAACCAAGAATCTGATACAACAGGACGGTGTGTCATAATAAGTACTTTTTGGAACTGTTCTTCCTTAATCAATTGTAAAGAGGTCATTGTTTTACCAAAACGCATTTTGGCATTCCAAAGCATTTTATCTTTCTTTTTAAAGACTTTTTGCGTTTTAGCAACGGCTTCTTTTTGTTCAGGACGAAGTTCAATTTTTGTTTCAGCTTCTGGGGTTTCTGCGACAATATTTTGCAGGTATTCACGACCTTCTTTGACAGCCTTGATAGCTGCTTTAGCAGTTTCTAAATCCGTTTCAAACCATTCGTTTCCTTCAAGATATTTAGAATGGTTAATTCCAGAACGTGTTAAAACGCTATGAACTTCTTTATCATGAAACCAAGTTTGAGTTGATTTCTTAAAGGCAAGTTCTACCCAACCAAGTGTGTAAGGAAGACCTGAGGTTGTCATGTATTGCTTGATACGTTTTGGAGCTTCTTCTCGTAAGAAATCACTGTTTGGTGACCAGTCCGCTTCTAAATCTTCTTCTGGAATAGAACCTTCTCCGATTTTTTGGCTACCGTCGTACGCATTAAACAGTCCGTTTTCATTTTTTACGGTTTGGATATAGATAAATTTTCTAGTAGCAGTACTATATAATTCTTGTGCTTGTGGCTCTAGAAATCGACCATACCAGTCCGAACTAACATCAGGATCAACATACTTAATCACAAACCAAACTAAAATGTAAAAGATATTATGCAAAGAATCTAATGCATTTTCTTTCGTTGCCTCTTTAGGATTGATATTATGTGCAGAATCATTCCCAAGCTGTTTTATGTTATAAAAATAATCAACAACATTGTTATCGTCAATATATCTTTTGACAATTTTCAATACACCGCTGAAGTTAGTTCTTTCAGGAATATCGATATATTCTCGGTCAGCAATTAACCAAGCTGTGTTTTCAGCGATTTTTCTAATCTTAAATAAAGTGGTATCATAATCTTCCTGAGTATAACTCTTCTCAGCCATATTAGCAGTTGTAAAGAGTTCTGCAGTATCCAAATCAATCGTTAAAAACCCAAAATTTGATTCCACATTCATAAACCTAATCTCCTAACATATATACTTTCTGGATGTTTATTTCTTTAATCTCTTCTTTAGATTCATCATCTTCGTCATCAAAATCAAACAAACTCAGTTGCCCTTCGACAACCCCACTATCATGTTCAACTTCTTCACCAAATAATTCAGCCAATGCAAAGGGAATTTTCCTCACCGTACTTGGGTGTCCTTTAACAATTTGCCATTCATTAAACATGATTGGTTCACCCGTTAGGGGGTGTTTTTTAGTGAGAGTGTTACCCCTGATAATATTTTTGTGAATTAAATAGTGAGCTGATTGATAAACATCACTTCTGCTACTTAACCTTGTTCCAAAGTATTTTTCGTACCAGTCAAGATAATACAAAAACATTCTTGAGCGAGCTACTTCTACATTATCTTCTAAAAACTCAATCCCATAGATTGACGATAAAGCAATCAGAGATTTCGTTTTCCAATTTTGCTTATCGTATTGGTCAATGACAGCTTGCAATTTTCTTTCTAATATAGCAAGCAGGAAGTTACCATCGCCTGCTGCAGGTTCTAAAAAAGTTGCCGAAACATTTTCACAAGCTTCTTTCACTCCAGGTGTATCCAACATTTTTTGTACCATCCACGCTGGCGTAAACACTTCACCGTGCTTTTGCACCCTATGTTTTGACTTTATTAATTTCTCTTCCAAAACTTCCTCCCGAAAACGTCTCATTATTTCTATTATATCATTTAAATTCAAAAAAATAATCTCTTGGTGTCGTAAAAAAACACCCTATCTAGGCTGTTTTTTAGCTAGATAAGGTGACCTATCATTTTTTATTAGTTTTTCAACCCAACTAATTGACGCTGGCGTTTGGTGCCTTGATGATGAGATATTTCATGACGATTTTAAAATGCTTTTGCAGTACCATTACGAGATAGCTCCGAAAAACTATCACCGTACTTGTTGACAATCAGTTTTTCTTTTTTGTTCAGCCATCTAATACTTTCTCAAATTCGTCTCGTTTATATCTCTGAGGGTTCATAAGTGTATCAAAAAAGAAGTCCGAAAGCTTGTTTTGATAATCTTTGATGATAAGGGAGGCAAATGAGATGAGCTGAACCCTCCTGCCACCTTATCAGAGACTGTATAAGCAATTCCTCAGCCCAAAAAGCCTTAGTATTTTTCAACGCATTAGTAGCTACAATACCATCTCCTAGTAAGACAAGAATAGCGATTCCTAACAACTCACCGATAACTGCTTTGATAATCGATTCTCCTACTTACTGATTTCTAGTTCTTGGAGTTGTTTTGAGATTTCCTCCAGCCCTACTCCAGCTTGTAGCAAAGCCGCTGCCGTATAAGCCCCTTCAACGATGGGAACGTTATGAATAATAATGTCTTTTTCTGAAAAATCTCTTGCCATTTCTAAATTCATTTTTGCAGAACCTAAATCATAAAAAGCCAGAAGTACATGAGCTTGATTAGCCTCCACTGCTTCTTGGACACGTTCAAAACTTGTCCCTACTTCTCCTTTTTCAGTGCCACCAACGGATGTTATTGCAACATCACAAGCAACTTCTGATAGTAAGTCAACAACTCCTTGAGCAATATGTTTAGAATGGGAAACAATGACGATACCAGTACTAGACATCTTTACTCCTCCGCTTCTATGAGTGCTTTAAATAATAATCCTGATGAAAATGCTCCAGGATCAATATGCCCAATCGAACGTTCACCAACATATGAAGCACGTCCTTTTGTCGCTTTTAAAGGAGAAGTCGCTTGAACATAGTCATTAATGCGGTCGATGGTTAGTGCATTTGCTTCCAAGTCTTCTAGGACAGGTTCCCAAACATCAACCATTGTTTTTTCGCCAATTTCTGCCTTACCTCGCTTTTTAATCATCTCCAAACCTGCTCTAACATCATCAGAAAGACTGCCGCCGTCTTGTTCAGATTTTGAAATCCCCATAAAAGCAGACCCATATAAAGGACCTGACGCCCCACCGACTTTACTCAATAACTGCATGGCTACCGCTTTAAATAATTCAGAGGTAGATTCATACTCTTTTTCTCCGATTTCATCGACAACTGCAGCCATTCCACGTGACATATTGCCACCATGGTCGCCATCTCCAATAGGGGTATCCAATTCTGACAGATAATCTTTATGCTCTTGGATCTTCTGGTTAAATAATACCATCCATTTTTTTGCTGTTTCTACTTGCATCATCCGACCTCCTACCAAGCAATTGTATTTACTGGTGCTTCCAACGCATTTAGCCATTCATCATCTGCTAACTTAATCAATGTTAATGAGATGCCAGCCATATCAATAGATGTCATTAAATTACCAAGTTTTTTAAATGTTACGGTAATCCCTTTTTCATCTAATAACTTACGAACATCATTAGCAAAGATATATTGTTCCATAAGTGGTGTTGCCCCCATACCATTGACTAAAATGCCAAAATCTCCTTTGGTATCATCAACATTTTCCAATAATTTAGCAACCAATTCTTTTGCTAAATCATATGATGGTTGCATTTTTTCACGACGATAGCCTGGCTCTCCGTGAATACCGATACCAAATTCTATTTCGTTTTCGTCCAAAACAAACCCTGGTTTACCAACTTCGGGAACGGTAGCACCGCTAAGGGCTAAGCCAACGGTATGAATATTAGGCACTAATTGATCTGCTAAGGTCTTTATTTCAGATAGTGATTTGCCATTCTCGGCTGCGTTTCCTAAAATCTTATGAACAAAAATTGTACCAGCCACACCACGTTTGCCTTGGGTATATAAGCTATCCTCAACAGCAATATCATCATCGACAATAACGCTTTCTACTGCAATTCCTTCCATTTCAGCCAAATCTTTCGCCATTTCAAAATTCATCACATCACCAGAATAATTTTTTATAACCATAAATACTCCAGCCCCTTCATCGGCTTGTTTAATGGCTTCTAATATCTGATCTGGTGTTGGGGAGGTAAAGACTGCCCCGCAGATGGCTGCCGATAACATCCCCTCACCTACAAATCCTGCATGAGCTGGTTCATGGCCACTGCCTCCACCTGATATAATCGCAACTTTTCCAGTCTTTTCAGAGGTACGCTGAATAATATCAAAACCTTTTACGCGTTTAACTAAGTCTGAATGTACAAACTCTAAACCATTTAGCATTTCATCCACTACTTTTGTTGGTTCATTAATAATTTTCTTCATGTTCCGTCTCCTTTTGATTTATTTTCAACTTCATTATAGAAGATGTATAAACTAAAAGGAACGGACAGTTTTTAAGCTTTGTCCGTTTTTTTAATTGTGAATTATGATAAACTTATATCATAATCAAGTAAGGAGCCAATACTATGGCTACATCTCTTATCACTCGAAAAAGGATTGCTCAGGCTTTTATTCAAATTTTACAGGAAAAAGAATTTGAAAAAATATCTGTTAGTCATATTATGGAAAGGGCAGGCATACGCCGACAGACATTCTATAATTATTTCTTGGATAAATACGATTTAGTGGAATGGATTTTCAAAAACGATTTAAGTGAACAAGTTACTGATAACTTAGAGTTTATATCAGGGTTACAATTATTAAAAGAATTGTCGTATTTTTTTGAAACTAATCGCTATTTTTACCAACAACTTTTTAAGATGACTGTTCAAAATGATATTAATCAATATTTCATTGAATATTGTCGGCAAATCATTTTAAAAATTATTAACGAATATACAGATACTTCCAAATTATCTATAAAGGATGACGACCTTTTTATTTCCTATCACAGTCACGCACTCGCTGACACCTTTAAAGATTTTATACTTAATAAAAAATCTGAACCGATTGATTCCCAGAGATTAATTCGACTGATACAGGTATCTGTTGAAAATTATTAGGAGAATACAATGAGTCAACTATACAATCAAACAGAAAATGCTCTTCAAGAAAGTATCGATGCTTTGGTACGCATTTATCCTTTTTTATCACAAGTTCCCAATTTACCTGCGATTTATAACAATAAACAAGATTCAAATATTATCCCCATCATTTCTGGGGGCGGTAGCGGTCATGAACCAGCTCACTTTGGGTATGTAGGTGAAGGTATGCTAGCCGCAGCTATCAGTGGGCCGATTTTTGAGCCACCAAAAGCCAAGCAAATTTTTGAACTAATTAAGTTTGTTGATAAAGGAAAAGGCGTTTTTCTGATTATAAAAAACTTTGAGAAAGACTTAAAAGAATTTTCAGAGGCAATTACATTAGCGAGAAAGATAGGAATAAAAATCAAATATGTCGTGTCACACGATGATATCTCGATAGAAAAAGCAAACTTCAGAACGCGACATAGAGGGGTCGCAGGTACTATCCTACTCCATAAAATTTTAGGGTATTATGCTCAAAAGGGAGCTGATTTAGATGAGCTTGAACAAGTGGCACTAAAACTGTCGACATCAATGGCAACACTTGGTGTAGCAACGAAACCAGCTAATTTACCTAATCACGATAATGATATGTTTACACTTGCACCTGATACTATCTCCTATGGCATTGGAATTCATGGTGAGGAGGGTTATCGGACAGAAAAATTTATTTCATCCGAACTTTTAGCCAACGAACTTATAAATAAACTTAGGATGAATTTAAAGTGGAAACCTAAAGATCCCTATATTCTTTTAATCAATAATTTAGGAGCAAGCACTCGTTTGGAGGAACTCATTTTTTCAAATGATGTGTTACAATTACTTGATATTGATAGACTAACGATTAAGTTTATCAAGCTTGGAAGGCTAATCACTTCTTTAAATATGGCAGGCCTCTCAATTACCCTTTGCCAGTTAGCCGATCCAAATTGGGAAAAAGCCCTCAATTCTTCCACGAATGCACCGAGCTGGTAAGCAAGTAGGGACTAGATACTCTCACACCACCCTAGGGGGAGACTTCAACTAACATGACTCGAAATCATCTCAAAAACCAGTCCTTGTTGTAGTAAGGCTGGTTTTTAGCCTAGTTTTAAGAACAGATGACAACCATCGATTGACACTTAAGATAAGCCATAGATAGCGATAGTAATAATAGCCTGACAAATGAACTTACATTACTGCGAAGTGATTAGCCATAGAGGAGCTTTTAGTTGACTATGATTCATGACAGCCAAACTGCTTCTACTAGCTAGTTAAACACGCCTTACAGAGCTTATTTGAGTGTTATGTTCATGGTTTTCAGATAAGCATTTCTATCCCATCATTGGGGAATAATTTAACCTGAAAAGTTAATCTATGTTAAAACCTAAGGACATTTAGGGGGGCTTATTTCAGAAGTTCGCTAAGCTCTTGTGAAGATGGAAGTATTATTGTCGTATGTTATCGTCAGTTCGGTTTACATAGCACCCTGAGTAGTGTCAAATGGTCTTCATCCTTTGGTTTGTCTTTCTTTTGAGAATAGCCAAAGACTGTCCAATGATGTAGTCATTAATAAGTAAGCCATTTATTGGTAGACTGTATTGAAGGGACTTCAACATGAGTTTATCCCTGACTTGCCTTTCTAAAGACCGCAATTTTCTGGTCACAGTAGTCTAACAAGGCTTGACCTTTCGCCCTATCATAGCCTTTCAGGCTGACTCTTACTACTTGCTTTTCTGAAAAGTAACGACCTGATATGGTAGCAACTTCAGGAGAAAGGCTGAGGTAGTAACCCGTTTCAATTTCTTGGTCTAAGTCCTTAGAAAATGGCTTCATCAAACCAGTCAGGATACGGCTTTTAAGGTTTCGTTTAATGCCATCATTGCCCAAATTGGTCGCAATCAAGCCAGGATGATAGGCATTAAACGTTACGGAAGAACCTTGCTTTGCTAAGACTTCTGCCTGAGCAATCGCCAACCAAATGGTATAGAGTTTAGCATTGTTATAGGCCATGGCTGCAGAATAGCTCTTCTCTAAGCCAAAATCCAAGTCCTTGATTTTAGCAAAATAATGCATAAAAGAAGAAGTGTGAATGACTCTACCAGCCCTCGCTTTTTCCAACAAAGGCAACAACTCTGTCGTCAAGATATAAGGAACTTGAACAGACAGCATAAAGGTCATCTCGATGTTTTCCGCTGTCGCCACACGGGCATCGCCAAAGTAAGCTCCCGCATTGTTTAACAAAACATCAATCTTGTCAAAATCTCTGCGAATCTCCTCACTAAAGCGATAAACATCAGCCAATTTTGAAAAGTCTGCAAGGTAGCCATGAATTTTTTTGCTTCCTGTTTTTCGTTGAATATCACTCAGGGTTACACCTAGCTTGTCACTGTTTCGCCCATGTAGGATGACCTCATGACCCTCACTGGCTAATTTCATGGCTAAGTGTTTGCCAATACCATCCGTTGATCCTGTGATTAAAATGATTTTAGGCATCGGTTTCCTCCAAAAAGGTGATTAGCTCTTTTGAAAATGCTTCTGCATTTTGGAAAATTGAGCCGTGTCCTGCATTTGGATAGATGATCAGCTGGCTGTTTTTGATTTTTCCATGCATGATATAAGAGTTTTCAGTTGGAATCTGCATATCCTTATCACCGTTGACGATTAACGTTGCTTGCGTGATAAAGGCCATATCATCTTGGGGCTCTCTGCCCCAGTGTTTGATTGCCTTCAGCTGTGTCAAAAATCCTGGGATGTTCATGTCCTTGTCTGCATCAGCAGCTTTTCTTGCCCCCATACGACCCAAAACTTTTTCAGCTTCCAAGCGACCTGCTTCATCGTGGTTGTAGAAGATGTAGCGTTTGGGATCTACACGCTCTATGCCAGCTTTTAGCATATAGCGGAAAGTCTTTCCTGTCACCTTATCAATTTCAACACCACCACGAGGACCTGTTCCTGCTAGAATCAAGCGGTTAACCAGCTGATTGTCCAGACGAACGATTTCTTGGGCGATAAAACCACCCATAGAGAGACCGAGCAAGTTAATTCTCGTATGCCCCAAAGCCTTGATAATCGAAATAGCCTGCTCTGCCATTCCAGAAATGGTAGCTGCCACCTTGCCTTGACTGGCTCCGACGCCAGGTAAATCAAGAACAATGACATGCTCTTTTTCAGCCAGTAAATCCAGCAATTTGGGATCCCAGTTGTCCAAGGTTGAGGCCAAATGGACTAACATAACTAGGGGGAGCTTGGACTTGCCCTTGCCCAGTTCACGGTAGGCAATCTGCTTGCCAGCGACAGTAATGTATTGATTTTTAGTTGTGATATAAGACATAAGTACTCCTACTATTTAAAACTGAGGACAGTTTTTCCTCGTGAGCGACCATTGGCTACCTTGTCCAAGGCTGCGTTGACTTCTTCAAATGGGTAAACGGTGTCGATTGATGGCTTGATTTCCAGTTTACTAAAAATATCTGCTACTTCTTGCAACTGCGGGCCGTTGCTTTCTACGAAAATAAAATGGTAGTGAACACCGTGGTTTTCAGCCATTTTGTCAAACTTGCGACCAACCAAAGCAAAGAGGAATTGTTTCCACCTTGGTAGGTTCATGCGTTTGGCAAATGCACCGTTTGGCATGGCACGAAGTGAAACTAAGTGTCCCCCTTTTTTCAGGATAGACATTTGTTTTTCGGTTTCTGCACCGCCAAGTGTGTCCAAGACATAGTCAATGTTGGAAAGCATTTTAGTGTAATCTTCTGTTTTGTAGTCAATAAACTGGTTTGCTCCTAGTGCCAAGACCCGTTCTGCATTTGTCCTATCACCGTTGGTAATGACCGTCAAACCTTTGGCTTTTGCAATCGGGATGGCCATTCCGCCGACACCCCCTGTCCCGCCTGAGATGAAAATGGTCTTGCCAGCTTCTGCACCCATGAGGTTAAGAGCTTGCATAATAGTTAGGGCAGTCAGAGGAACAGCTGCTGCTTCCACATCTGTCAGATAGGCAGGAACTTTAGCAAGGGCTGTAGCCTCAGCCGCTACATACTCGGCAAAGGCACCGATACTGTCGAGGGGGAGACGGCCAAAGACTCGATCGCCTATCGCAAAATTGGTCACGCTTGAGCCGACCGCCTCGACCAAGCCAACAAGTTCATTTCCCGCTGTTTGTGGTAGCTTGTAAGGGACAATCATCTTGACCTCTCCCCGAGAAATCATATTGTCCAAGGGATTGACGCCTGCCGCTGTCACTTTGACAAGGACTTGGTTCGGTTTGATTTGTGGCTTTGCAACGTCAGTTAGCTTGAGGGCGATATTATTTTTGTTGTAAGATGTGTGTTGTGCTGCTTTCATGATTTACTCCTTTTTCGCAATGATTTGTATCTGAT
>NZ_NETH01000003.1:0-43104 GCF_003337175.1 Streptococcus gallolyticus | reverse complement strand
AGTTTAAGTTTTTTGAAGAAAATCTGACCTAAGGGTCAGATACGTTTGGTCTTGGCGACTTGATAGAGATTAGTAATGACATTATCCAAAGTCTCTTGACCTAGTTCTTTTTCAAGTTGTTCTTCAACATTTGAAAAAATAGGTGACACGGCATTTTCAATGTACTTACCAACAGGACATTCTTTGTTAGCATTTTGGTGAATTTGGAAGAGATTAATATGTCCTACTTCTTGCGTGGCCAAATAAATTTCTAGTAGCGTCATCTCTTTTGGCGATTTGCTTAACTGGTATCCTGACCGCCCTTGCTGTGAAGTGATGAGCCCTGCATTTTTTAAAAGTGCAATCACCTTACGAATGTAACTGGCATTGGTGCCGACACTCTCTGCTAGGGCTTGCGAGCTGAGGACTTCCTTGCTCTCACTGATCATGGTAAGAATATGAAGGGCGACAGAAAACTTTATATCCATCATAACATTCTCCTCTGTATATTTGTATCAATCACAAGTACAAGCTTAACATGACCATTTGTTTTTGTCAACTATTTTAGTTGGAGAGTGCAAGAGAAGTGTTATTAAGCTTAATGTTCAGTTTTCTCCCCCCTTTGAGCTGCAACAATTATCCCTTATGGGCAACTGCTTTGGGAGCTTGATTTTGATAGTAGAACAGTTCTATGTATGATAAAAATCAAAAAATAGTACATTACAGATACAAAATCTTAGATTATGGTATCCTGATGAGAAGCCTTAAAAATATTAAAAGACCGGAAACAAATACAAGCTTAAATAGGATCATGTAAATTTGTCTTTTCACTAGCAGATGCTCCGCTTGGAAAATCAGCATTGAAATACATTCTATAAGTATAGAGTAAGTTTATAGACATAAATACTTCGTATGTATTCACGATTTAAGGCAGTTAGATGCCAGTTTTATGCTAGAATTAGGCATGAATGCCCTAGAAATACAACAACGTCTGGGGCATGCCGATATTCAAACGACACTAGGTACGTACTCTCACTTACATCCTACTGCTATGAAAAATGTCGCTAATCGATTAAGCGGGCAAATAAAGCTTCCTGTTGTTGTTAGAACCAAATAAAAAGCCTTTGAAAGATTGATTTCATAGGCTTTTTATACTTATTAACTCTATTCCCACTCTACTGTTGCTGGTGGTTTACTTGTGATGTCATAGACGATGCGGTTAACATGGGCAACTTCATTTACGATACGGACTGAGATTTTTTGTAGTACCTCCCATGGGATACGTGCAAAGTCTGCTGTCATTCCGTCAATTGATGTGATAGCGCGGATGGCGATTGTGTAATCGTAAGTACGTCCATCACCCATAACACCAACTGAACGAACCCCTGTGTTAACAGTGAAATATTGCCAGATATCACGGTCAAGACCTGCTTTAGCAATTTCTTCACGAAGAATAGCATCAGATTCACGAACGGTTTCAAGGCGTTCAGCTGTGATTTCACCCATAACACGGATAGCAAGTCCTGGTCCTGGGAATGGTTGGCGCCAAACGATTTCATCCGGCATACCAAGAGCTGTACCAAGCGTACGAACTTCATCTTTGAAAAGTGTGTTCAGTGGCTCAATCAATTCAAATTGCATATCTTCTGGAAGACCACCAACGTTGTGGTGTGATTTGATGGTTTGAGCAGTATCTGTACCAGACTCAATAACGTCTGTGTAAAGAGTCCCTTGTGCTAAGAAGTCAACACCTTTAAGTTTGCTGGCTTCGTCATCAAAGACACTAACAAATTCATTACCAATAATTTTGCGTTTTTTCTCTGGGTCATCAACACCAGCAAGAAGGTCTAAGAAACGTTTCGAAGCATCAACACGAATGATGTTCAATCCGAATTTACCACCAAGCATATTCATAACTTGATCACCTTCTCCTTTACGAAGAAGCCCATGGTCAACGAAGATACAGGTCAACTGGTCACCGATAGCACGTTGTAGAAGAACACCGACGACTGAGGAATCAACACCACCTGAAAGTCCTAAAAGAACTTTACGGTCTCCAACTTTTTTACGGATTTCAGAAATTTGCAAATCAATGAAATTATCCATTGACCAATCACCTCTAGCGCCACAAATCTTGAAAGCAAAGTTACGTAAAATATCATTACCATACACTGAGTGACGAACTTCTGGGTGGAATTGAATGCCGTAAATCCTTTTTTCAGTATTTTCAATGGCTGCGTAAGGGCAATCAGCAGAATCACCAATGAGGTGAAAACCTGCCGGAATTTCGGTAACGGCATCACCGTGGCTCATTAAAACGGTTTGTTCATCTGGTGTGTCAGCAAATAATATTGAATTTGCTTTTAAGCGAAGTGTTGATTGACCGTATTCGCTGTTACCAGTTTGACCAGCTGGAACAACTTTTCCACCAAGTCTGTCAGTCAACAATTGCATACCATAGCAGATACCAAGAATTGGAATACCCAATTTGAAAATGTCTTCATCAATGCCAAAGGCATTGTCAGCATAAACTGAATTTGGCCCACCTGAAAGTACGATACCAATTGGGTTAATCGCACGTACTTCTTCTGCTGTGATTTTGTGGCTTCGCAATTCTGAGAATACCCCAAATTCACGGATACGACGTGCAATTAATTGGTTGTACTGGCTACCATAATCAAGAACAATGATTTTTTGAACATCGTTCAAACTAGAATTGTCAGTCATTATTACCCTCTCTATTAAAGTCAGCACTCAGCCGACAGTATTCTTCTTAATTGTAGCATAATTTTAGGCATTTCGCAGTAGATTTTCAATATCTTTATGAAGTTTTATTGATACTAGACCACTGGAGCAGTAGATGAGGGAGACAGACAATTTGATAGTCGTCTAGATATCATTCAGTTCCCCTCTCAAAATAAGGGGAACTGAATGATGAATGCTATTTGAGTGGCTTTTGACGACTATGTCAAATAAAAACAAGTGGTTAGAAAACCACTTGCCTAGGAGTTATTATGAAAAATTTTTAGGATAGTCTTATTATATGTCTTTATTAGGGGAAATACATCCGTCTTAAGACCTATTTTTGAAAAATAAATAACTTATTTTGACAAGTTGGCTAATGTTAAAAAGCTTTACCCTGACTATTATCGAGGAAGATTGGTAAGGGGAATCCTACCTAATCATGACAAACTTGTACTGATTCGTATCATGTTAGCAGTACTTCTTGCCTCTTTAGCATATAGTACATCGACAAGTAGGATAAGAGATTAAGGGTACTTTTATTGTCTTTTGCAGCTAATACAGGTTGTGGGGGGCAAGCGTTCCGATTAGTTTAGCAGTTATGACATTCCCTTTATTGGTCTGCTGCCGAACTGGATGGCTTTATCCTAGGAGCCACTCTTTTATTTTTACTAAAATGCTAGTAGATAGAATGGTTTATTTAGCCACACTTAGCAAGACATCTTTTAAAATATTTTTAGAAATGATTAGTCTTTGTCAACCACGTTCCCTTATTCCTTATCGGGCATGTGTCAATCCTCATTTACGGTATCATTTTTCTAATATAGAAATATTGTTTAGATGGTTTATGCTTTTCCAAGTCTAATCGAACTAACATTGTAATGGCCTGCTAATAATGTTTTAAGGCGACTTTACCAGATGCAAATAGGAGAAATCTCGGCTTTGCGATACACAATCTCCGCGAAAGTTGTTCTTACTGGTGATGATATCGCTAGTTCACAATGCGTATTGGTCAGCAAGAATTGAGCTGACCCTATGGCTTAGCAAGTCATCAGACCCAGATTATCCTTAACCAGTAGGGTGTACTAAACATCTGTCACTAGCTCAAACCCAAAAGACTCTCTTAGAACTCGTAAATCTAAAAGCGTTTCCTGTTAAACAAAACTTAGTCATTTTATTTTGCATAACTATATTTACGTAAAACATAACTTATTGTCCTATCTTACTTGAGCTGTTTGCATTTGGTAATAAACGCCTTGTTTTGCCATTAAATCGTCATGCCTACCATGTTCAATAATATCACCATCTACCATGACTAAAATAAAATCAGCTGATTGAATGGTTGACAAGCGGTGCGCAATGATAAAACTTGTCCTTCCTTGCATTAATTTTTCAAAAGCTTCTTGAATCAATACTTCTGTCCGAGTATCAATAGATGAGGTTGCTTCATCGAGAATTAAGATTTTTGGTAATTTGACAAAAATTCGAGCAATCGTTAACAGCTGACGTTGTCCTTGCGACAATGACGCTCCTGCATCAGCCAGATAAGTATCGTAACCATTTGGTAACTGACGAATAAAGAAATCAGCATTGGCTGCTGTTGCGGCAGCAATGACTTCTTCTCGTGTAGCATCAGGATGGCCATATGCGATATTATCGTGAATGGTTCCAACTTTCAGCCATGTTTCTTGCAATACAATACCGATTTGTTGGCGCAATTCTGATACAGAATAATCTGCCATAGAAACGCCATCCAAATCAATAGCTCCGCTATTGACTTCATAAAAACGCATTAAAAGATTAATTAACGTTGATTTTCCTGCACCCGTTGGTCCAACGATAGCCACTTTTGAAGCCGCTGGGATTGATAGATTAAGGTGGTTAATCAAGGTATTTTGGCTACTATAACCAAACGACACATCTTTGAATGCAATTTGTCCTTGGATACTACCTGCATTAAGATGAGCTTTTACTGGAAGAGGCTCATCTTCTTCGTCTAAAATAGCGTAGAGACGTTCTGCACAGGCAAGGGCGCTCTGTAATTCTGACAAAACGGATGAAATATCATTAAATGGCTTGGTGTATTGATTGACATAATTCAAGAAAGTTGTCAATTGCCCAACTGTAAAAGCACCTGACATAATCCGAAGTGCCCCTACCCCTGCCAAAAGAGCATAAATCAAGCTATTAATGAAACGCGTTGACGGATTGACCGTGGAAGAATAGAAAATAGCTCCTTGTGAGTAATCAGCATAAGTATCATTGATTGTCGTGAAAGTGTCAATAGCCATATCTTGTGCATTGAAAGTGTGAAGTAAACTTTCTTGACGAATCATTTCTTCAATATACTGCGTTTGTTGCCCACGTGATTTTGTTTGATTTTGATAAAGATGATAACTCTTTTGAGCGATAAAACGTGCTAAGAAAAGTGATAACGGTGTTAAAATTAGCACCAAACCAAGCATTAACAAATCAATATCAGCCATTGTCACAATGGTAATGATAATCGTTAGAATACCAATGAAAAATTGATTGAACACCATTAGCAGACCATTGCTCAATTGTTCGGCATCAGTTGTCACACGACTAACCAAATCACCTGAACTTTTCTTGTCAAGATAAGAAATCGGCATCTGGTTTAATTTTTCCATGACTTTTTGACGCAATGTGTAAATATAACCAAACGTTAGACGGTTATAAATCAAGGGATTTACCCATTGCACCAAGGTATTCAAAGCGACAACAACAATCATTTTCGCTATAATTGGCACAATTAAGCTAATTGATTTCGGAGATAAAACAAGGTCCACCGCATTCCCAATCAAAATAGGCAAATAAACGGTCAGAGCGACTTGCGCAATCGTTCCAAGTGTGGCACCAAGAACAAGTCCTTTTTGTGATAAAAGATCTTTGAACAAACGGCGGCTAGTATGATTTTGATTTTTTGCTTTCATCTTACGCCTCCTTTTCTTCTTGGTGTTGTGAGTAATGAATAGCACGGTAAACATCATTTTGCTTGAGTAACTCATCATGACTGGCAAAACCAAGTTGATGTCCTTTATCTAGCAGCAAAATCTTATCAGCTGCTTTCAAGCTATTAGTGCGTTGTGAAATCAAAACAAGAGTCACTTCTTTTAATTCCTCATGAATGGCTGATAGCAGCTTCGCTTCTGTTAAATAATCAAGCGCTGATGTCGAATCGTCTAAGATTAAGAACGGCGCTTTTCTAACAAGCGCACGCGCAATGGTCAAACGTTGACGTTGTCCGCCAGAGAAATTACGCCCAAATGCCTCAACCTTGGCATCCAATTGTCCCTCTTTTTCTGACACAAAATCGCTAGCTTGAGCAATATTCAAAGCTCTCCAGAGCTCATTATCACTTACTTCATCACGAATGCCCAAGGTCAAATTTGAACGAATTGTTCCTTGAAATAACTCTGCCTTTTGTGGCACCACATTGACCCAAGAACGCCATTCCCCAAGTGTTTTAGGAGAGTGCTGATTTTGAAAAATAGCTAAGCTTCCCTCTTGCGGTGTGTAGAGATGAGTGAGAAGTTCGACTAAAGTTGATTTCCCAGAGCCTGTTCCACCAATCACACCTAAAAAGTTACCAGCGTTCACACTAAAATCAATATGTGACAGCGACGGCTCGGCAGCGGTTGGATAGGTAAAGGTCATGTCTTTGACCGCCAAAGCAAATGCTGACTCACTTTGTAGCAGTTCAGCTACCAAATCTTCAGAATCCTTTTCAAATACTTCTGTGATACGTTTAGCGCTGATAAAAGATTGGTTCAATGATGTGACAAGCATGGTCATCTTGAGCAATTCCGTCAAAATTTGCAAGAGGTAATTCACCAAAGCAATCAACATTCCTTGTGACAAAAGCCCACGAGCAATTTCAAGATTTCCTTGCCAAATCACCAAAATCAAGGTGCCATTAACCACCAGATAAGTCAAGGGCGTTACGAGACTTGATAGGTGACCAGCTTTAATTTGCAAGTCAGTATAATCTTGGTTGGCTGCCGCAAATTCTTGTTCTTCTGCTGCAACCTGACCAAAGGCACGAATCACACGCACGCCTTCTAATTGTTGGCGTGTCATATTGACAATTTTATCGGTAGCCTGACGAATCTCTGCGTAAATCGGATTGAGCAAGTGCGACATGGTAAAGACAATTGCAAACAAAATCACCACCATTAACAAGAAGTCAATCGTCATTTTAGGACTAATGGTAAATGCCATAATAATCGCACCAAAAACAATAATCGGTGCTCGTAAAAACAGACGTAAAAATTGGTTGATACCCGTTTGAATTTGGTAAGTATCGCTTGTCAAACGGGTTACTAAACTAGATGTTGTCAGCTGGTCACGGTCCTCTTTACTCAAGCCCATGATTTTTTTAAATAAATCCTTTGTCAACTGACGTGTGTAGCCAACGGCAGCCTTGGAAGAAAAATATTGTGCCGTAATAGCCACAAGTACCCCAATAATTGCCAGCAAAAACAACAGCCCTATCATCATATAAAGGTGATTTTTATCATGATGAGGGATAATGGTATCAACAATTCTAGCAATAATAATCGGAACTAGAAGCTCAAAAGATGCTTCAAACAATTTGAAAAGGGGACCTAGGATGGTCTCCTTGAGGTACCCTTTAAAATAATGACCTAATGCTTTCATTCTTCTCTTTTCTAATAGCGCAGTGGCTCTCATGTCATTTTAAAATAAACTCATCAATTCAATCAAATATAGATTAAAGTGAACTTCGCGAGAATAGTAAATATTCCCACCATTTTTATACAATTTTCCGCCTGAGATAAGGGCGAGGGGATGGTGGTAAAAATAAGTTTCTCCCGTTGTATTTCCAAGACTTGGAGCGACAACATCACGAGAATAAGCCGTTGCCAAAGCAATCGTATTTTCGCCACCATTTTTTGCCACGTAATCAATATAAGCAGTTCCGAAATTGTAAGCTTGCACAGCTGTCCAAACATCCACTCCTGCTTCATCTGCCAAGGTAAGATTCTCTGAAAGAACCGTTACACCTTGACGAATACTGGTCTGACTATCCGTAATGGAATTAGCAACACCGTCTGAACTTTCACTTGATTGCATTACGTCACCATCGCCTCCTTTGGTCTCTGTGTAAATCATTGCTAAGACCAATTCAACATTAGCAGTCGTATCATTATCGTCTAAGATTTCTTCGACCATATCTTTATACTGCAAAACATTTTGGACATTTTTGTGAACTACATAGGTTTGGTAAGCACCAAAAATGACAATCCCCAGTATGATCAGGCGTCTTAAGAACTTAACCATTATTTATTTTGAATATCCTTTATATTTTTAATCAAGATAGAATAGGTTCCATTTGGATTTTGGATAAATTCTACCGATTCAGCGTCGTCATAGACATTATTAGGTACAATCAGTTGAATACCATTGGATAGGGACAACTTCTGATTTTCCAATTTTTTCGTCTGACGTGAATGGTCAATATCTGCTAGCTGAATAGGTTCTGGAATACTTTCTTTTAACTCATCAACAAAAGTTAAACGAGCAGTCAAATTACTATCAAAAAGTTGGTCTGCCAATTTTTCTGGGGATAATGCTTGCTCTTCTTCCAGATTTTTATGGATCGCAGCTTTCATTTTGGATTGGAAAGCAAAATCATCTTGTTGGAAATTTTCAGCAATTTTCTGCGCTGTTTGTTCAACCATTTTTATCGATTTTTTCACCGATTGCTCTGGTTGGACTTGCAAGAGATTTTCTGAAAAATAATTGGCAAAGCTACCATTATGCTTGATACGCTTCTCAATCAGATAATACTGCTGATTAGAGCGATTAATCACCAAAGCTTCATCTGGTGTTTGCGCAGCTGACGGCAGATTATTTTGTGTCACCTTAATCGGACTTTCACTATCACTAGAAATATGGGTGAAATTTTCCTTCAAAGCAATACGAAGAAAGGCAAAATGGTCAACACCGTCTTTGTCAAATTGGATAAAAACCAAATCATTTGTTTTTTGATTTTCCGAGATGACAAATTCTTCTTTCCAAAGTTGGGCAATCTTAACAGATGACCCCATCAAATCATCACTTAAATAGCTAAGAAAGACATTATCTTCTGCAAACGTTCCACGTTTAGCTTCATCTGAGAAAATTTTGCTTAGTTTTTTACGAAAATACTCATCAATACGTGGTGTGATTGTCAACAATTGGTCTGACAAAATCAGCTCAGTATCGTTGGGTGTAAATTGATGAATAACAATGCGTTTAATATATAAATCAATCATGGTTAGTTTTGCGGTTGAATACCCAAATCGTATTCAACTGTTCGTTAATAAAGCGGGAAGGCATCTGTTAATGCTTTAACCTCGCGACGAACCTCCTCTAAAATCGTTTCGTTTTGATAATTTTCAAGTGCTTTAACAATCAATTCAGCAATAGCACGCGATTCTTTTTCACCCATGCCACGGCTCGTAATGGCTGGTGAACCGATACGAATACCTGATGTTTTAAATGGTGACAAGGTTTCAAATGGAATTGAATTTTTATTGAGCGTGATGTTAACAGACTCAAGGACATTTTGCGCCACTTTCCCATTTTCAACGACTTTTGTCACGTCAACAAGAAAGACATGATTGTCTGTGCCGCCTGAAATCACACGGAAATTTGGGTGTTGATTAAAGACATCAGCCATAGCGGCAGCATTTTTAATCACATTTTCGCCATATTCTTTGAAAGCAGGATCCAAGGCTTCTTTGAGCGCGACAGCTTTACCTGCAATGACATGCATCAATGGGCCACCTTGCAATCCAGGGAAAACAGCAGAATTGATTTTCTTAGCGAGAGCTTCGTCATTTGTCAAAATCAATCCACCACGAGGGCCGCGAAGCGTCTTATGTGTCGTTGTGGTTGTAATATGCGCATAAGGAACTGGGCTTGGATGATGACCTGACGCCACAAGACCTGCAATGTGCGCCATATCCACCATAAGATAAGCACCGACACTATCTGCTATGGCACGAAAACGTTGAAAATCAATAATACGTGAGTAAGCTGATGCTCCCGCAACAATCAATTTTGGTTTCACTTCTTCTGCTAGCTCGGCTAACTTATCATAGTCAATGCGTTCTGTCACAGGGTCAACCGTGTAAGAAATAAAGTGATAGGTTTTCCCTGAAAAACTAACAGGAGCGCCGTGTGTCAAATGCCCACCAGCAGCTAAATCCATTCCAAGGACTGTATCGCCAGGTTGAATCAAAGCCATATAAGCTGCGGCATTCGCTTGACTTCCTGAATGAGCTTGGACATTGGCAAATTTAGCTCCAAACAATTCTTTTGCACGGTCAATCGCCAAATTTTCAACGATATCCACACAATCTGTCCCACCATAGTAACGTTTGCCAGGGTAACCTTCAGCGTATTTATTGGTTAAGACTGTGCCTTGAGCTGCCATGACAGCTTTTGAAACAACATTTTCAGAGGCAATGAGTTCTATGTTATTTTGTTGACGCTCTTCTTCAGCATGTACTGCTTCCCAGAGTTCTTTGTCAAACGCTTCGTAGTTTTCTTTGTCAAAAATCATATCCTTAGCTCCTTTTTGATAAGATGATGTCATATTTCCTAAGAGCTTGATAACTCCAAGAGACTATCAAGCCAAAACAGCATGAGAAGAATTTCCCAAAAATCACTCTTTCGTAACTATTAAGTCAGGGACAACTGCCGATAAGTCAGCTTTCGTAATCGCACCTTGACGTAAAATACGAGCAGTTTTTCCAGATAAATCCAAAATCGTTGAATCAATGCCTGTTAAGGCAGCATCATCAGCAAAACCAGTTACAGTATCACCGAACTGTTTTTGAATTTCCTTGAAAACTTTCCCACTTTCTTGCCCTGAAATGTTAGCTGACGGACCAATCAAGGGACCCGCTTTCTTAATCAATTTCAAGGTTTGTGGGTGATTGGGAATTCTAAAACCAATTGTTGATAAGCCAGAATTGATCCAAGCTGGCACGCGGTCATTAGCTTGTAAAATAATGGTTAATGGACCAGGTAAAAAAGCATCATAAAGTTTTTTGAGATAACTTGGTTGTTGTTTTGAAAAGGTCAAAATCATCTCAAAATCAGCTACGTTAAGATTCATTGCCTTGTCTTTGGGACGATGTTTGAGTTGGTAAACATGCTCAACGGCTTTCTCATTCATCGCTTGGGCAAAAAGCCCATAAACGGTTTCTGTCGGTAAAATCACCGCTCCACCATTTTGCAAAATTGTTTCTAAATCAGTCATTATCCATCACGACCATTCTATCTTTACCGAACATATCTTTAATGATACGAACGCGTTTAGCAGGAAAATGCTTGCTCAACAAAGCACACAAACCTTCTCCTTGTTTATAACCAATTTCAAAATAAAGTTTTCCGTTTTCGGTCAAATGCTCACTAGCATTCTCAATAATCTGACGATAAATGGCAAAGCCATCTTCATCTGCAAAAAGTGCTAAATGCGGTTCTGAAGCGAGCACATTAATGCCAACTTCATCTTCATCGTCATAAGCAATATAGGGCGGATTTGAAATAATCATATCAAATCTTTCTGTAATTTGGCTAAAAACATCAGATTGAATCAAGGTGAGCACTACTTGATTTTTGAGGGCATTTTCTTTCGCTAATTGTAGGGCGTCTGCTGAAATGTCAGAGGCGGTTACTTGCCAATTTGGTCGCGCAGTCTTGAGCGAAATGGCAATCGCACCGCTTCCTGTACCAATATCTAAAACTCGCAAGTCAGCTCTGCTATTTTCCTTTAAAACCAAATCAACCAGCTCCTCAGTTTCAGGTCGTGGAATCAAAACACGCTCGTCAACTGAAAGCTCTAAATCGCGAAAATAGGCTTTACCAGTAATGTACTGAGGTGAGCGATATTCTGTCAACTGAGCCATGATTTGCTCAAGTAACATTTGGTCTTTTTCGGTGATAGCTTGGTTCTGATGTAAGATGACATCAAGCAAGTTCCAACCTTTTAATTCACGGAAAACGTAAGTGAGATTTTCTGGATCCTCGCCGATTGCTTGTAATTGTTTTTCTAGTTGGCTGATTGTTTCAGCGTAATTCATTATTGATTTAACTCTTCTAATTTCTTAGTTTGGTCAAAAAGAATAAGAGCATCGATAACTTCGTCTAGTTTTCCTGACAAAATCGTATCTAACTTTTGCAATGTTAAACCAATACGGTGGTCTGTGACACGATTTTGTGGGAAATTATAAGTACGGATACGTTCTGAACGGTCACCTGTACCGATTGTTGATTTACGTTCAGCGTCTTGTTCATTTTGAGCAATTTGGGCAAAGTGGTCAGCAACACGCGCACGAATAATTTTCATGGCTTTGTCACGGTTTTTCTGTTGCGTACGTTCTTCTTGCATTTCAACTTTAATACCAGTTGGAATGTGAACCATACGAACAGCTGTCGCAACTTTATTGACGTTTTGTCCACCAGCACCTGATGCGTGGTAAATATCCACACGCAAGTCTTTTGGATCGATTTTGTATTCGACTTCTTCAACTTCTGGCATGACAAGGACAGTTGCTGTTGAGGTATGAACACGACCTTGGCTCTCTGTGACAGGGACACGTTGAACACGGTGAGCACCTGATTCGTATTTCAACTTAGAGTAAACAGATTGACCAGATACCATGACAACAACTTCTTTGATGCCACCGACACCGTTGTAAGAAGCTTCCATGACATCGAATTTCCAACCTTGGCTTTCAGCATATTTTTGATACATTTGAAGAAGGTCGCCAGCAAAGAGCGCAGCTTCGTCACCACCAGCAGCACCACGAATTTCCAAGATGATGTTTTTGTCATCGTTTGGATCTTTTGGTAAAAGAAGAATTTTAAGTTTTTCTTCGTATTCTTCTTTAGCTGCTTTTGAGTCTTTGAGTTCCTCTTTCGCCATTTCTTCAAGTTCAGGATCGCCACCAGCGTCTTTAATCATTTCTTCGGCATCTTCGATGTTTTGAAGAATTTGTTTGTATTCGCGGTAAATAGTTACGGTTTCACGTGTGCTCGCTTCTTCCTTAGACAAAGCCATAAAGCGTTTTGTATCGCTAACGACATCAGGGTCAGATAGTAATTCGCCTAATTCTTCGTAACGGTCCTCAACCGCTTGTAGCTGATCATAAATGTTCATTTGTTTTCGATTAACCTCTCTTTTGCAAATTCATTTTCTTATTTTTCTTTGGAAATCATTGGGTTAAAATAATGTTTACGGCAAACGGGGATATAGGTTTCATTGCCACCGATTTGAATTTGATTTCCTTCATAAACAGGCTTGCCATTTTCAGTTCGCAAAACCATGGTTGCTTTTTTAGAACAAAACTGACAAATGGTTTTAATCTCGTCAATTTTATCTGCTAATAACAGTAGATATTTGGAGCCTTCGAATAATTCGTTTTGAAAATCATTTTTTAACCCAAAAGTCATCACAGGAACGTCCAAATCATCAACAACACGCGCCAAATCATAGACATGCTTTTTCGTTAAAAATTGACATTCATCAATTAAAACGCAGTATGGTTTTTCTGGTAATTCTTGAATAAAGGCAAAAATATCCATTTCTTCCGTAATAGCAATCGCCTTGCGACGCATACCAATACGACTTGAAACAACACCATAACCATCACGCGTATCAAGTGCCGAAGTCATAATGACAACTGGTTTGCCTTGTTCTTCATAGTTATGAGCAACTTTTAAAATTTCAATGGTCTTACCAGAATTCATGGTTCCATATTTATAATAGAGTTGAGCCAAAAGTGACAATCCTACCTTCTACTAATATTCTTCTATTCTACCATAAAATTGCCTAGGGTTAAATAAGAGAAACTAGCATTTAGCATAATAGACCTTACAAATCTTTAAATAGACGAAGCTAATCGCTACGACGGACAAAAAAATTTGTTTACAGCAAAAAAGCTAAAAAAACACTGTTTCCTAGCTCATCATTCATTACTATAACATAGACAATCATGTTGATTCAATGACACATTGTTAAAAAATCACTATTCTGTTACAAAATTGTTTTTAAAGTTGATTTTTCGGGCTTAAACCGATAGAAATTGTATTGACTAAACAAGTATGATAAGGTATCTGTTAATTAGTGGAGGTTACGATTATGAAAGTTGGTTTTCGAAAACCAAGCTTAAAAAAGAGTTTGAAGGCTCGAACAACGGCAAAAGTGAAAAAAGGCAAACTAAAAAGCCGTCATCCCTGGCTATGGTAAAAAAGGAACAGGTTGGCTAAAAAATCCTAAAAAAGCAGCCTACAATAAGGTTTACCATAAAACGACATTTAATCTTTCTGACATTCTGAAACTTTTTAAACAACATTTACCTTTGAAAATGCTTCTTCTCTTTCCTGAAATTTACTGAATTTTCTCGCAAAATATGCTACAATGTTTGTGTTAGATAAATTATAAAAGGAGATTCTTATGCCATTCGTAAAAATCGATTTATTCGAAGGTCGTACTGAAGAACAAAAAATTGAGCTTGCTCGCGAAGTAACTGAGGTTGTTTCACGTGTTGCTAAAGCTCCGAAAGAAGCTATCCACGTTTTCATCAATGATATGCCAGAAGGAACTTACTACCCACATGGCGAAATGAAAAAGAAAAACTAAGTTTTGTTAATCTTAAAACACTTACTGCTTTCCTAGTCGTATTAATCAGGAAAGTTTTTTTATACTTTTGAGCTTGATTTTCGCGATAGAAAGCGTTATCCTAATTTTATAAAATGATTTTGGAGGTGACATTTTGCAACTGAGTCATAGCGTGAAAATGATGGGAACGATTATTGATATTGCCGTTGATTCTGACACTCCCCATCAGCACATCAAGGAAGTCTGTCATCTTCTAACCGTTTATAAGAATCGCTTTAGCGCCAACGATAACGATTCTGAGCTAATGATTATTAATCATAATGCTGGTATCGCTCCTGTCACTGTTCATCCAGATTTGTTTGAGCTTATCGAACTTGGTAAGACACATAGTCTTTTACAACCTAGCAATCTTGATATTGCTATTGGTCCTTTGGTGCAAAGCTGGCGCATTGGTTTCGAAGATGCTGGGGTTCCTGACAAGGAAAACATTCAGAAAGCTATTGCACTCACAAACCCAGAACACATCATTTTAAACGCAACTGAAAAAAGTGTATTTCTTAATCACAAGGGCATGAAAATTGACCTTGGTGCCTTAGCCAAGGGTTACATTGCCGATAAAATTATGGATTATCTGAAAACTGAAAATGTCAGCTCTGCCATGATTAACCTTGGTGGCAATGTCCTCGTTTATGGTGATAATCCCAAGCGTGAAAATGGGATTTGGCATATTGGTATCCAACATCCCCAAAAACAGCGTGGCAACAATCTCGGAATTTTAACACTTAAAGACAAATCCGTTGTGACTTCAGGCATTTATGAACGTCATCTACAAGTTGGCGACAAGGATTATCATCATATTTTTGACCGACATACAGGTTATCCTATCGAGACTGACATGGCGAGTTTAACCATTGTTTCAGACCTATCTGTTGATTGTGAAATATGGACGACACGTCTGTTTGGTCTGCCGATTAAACAAGCTTTTGAGACCATTCAAAACACCCCAAATATCGAAGGAATTATCATTACCAAAGATAATCGCTTTGCAGTCACCAGCGGTCTTAAACAAGATTTTCAATTACTCTATTCATAAGATACAAAAAACATTTCCAAGGGAATTCCTTAGAAATGCTTTTTTAGTTTATTTTGTTTCTTCTGTTTTTGTTTTACCGTTTAAAATCAAGTTAAGAACAACAGCAAACAAAGTTGCGATAACAATACCATTTGTCAAAAACATTTGAAGTGTGCTTGGTAGGCTATCAAAAAGATTTGTTCCGTCAAAACCAACACCGCAGGCAATTGACACCGCTGCAATGATAAAATTGTGTTCGTTATGTTGGAAATCGACTTGATTGAGCATTTGCATCCCTTGAAGAGCTACCATGCCGAAAAGAACAATCATAGCGCCACCAAGAACTGGACTAGGAATCATTTGTGCCATAGCACCGAATTTTGGAAGAAGTCCAAGGATAACAAGGAATAAGGCTGTGTAGTAGATTGGACGGCGTGTTTTGATACCAGAAATACGAACCAAACCAACGTTTTGTGAGAATCCTGTATATGGGAATGTATTGAAAATACCACCGAGTAAAACAGCTGCACCCTCTGCACGGTAACCATTGCGAAGTCGTTTACTGTCAAGTTTTTCACCAGTCAAATCTGAAAGCGCAAGGTAAACACCGGTTGATTCAACCATTGAAACGGTTGCGATGATACACATCATCACAATTGATGTGATTTCAAATTTTGGTTCACCAAAGTAGAATGGTTGTGGAATGTGAACAAGCGGTGCTTCAGTAACAACTGACGTGTCAACCAAGCCCATGAAAGCTGCAATAATTGTCCCTCCAATCAAGCCAATTAAAATCGCAATAGATTTGATAAAGCCTTTTGCAAAAACATTAACCACAAGCACGATAGCAATTGTTATCAATGCTAAAATCATTGATTGAGCCGTTGGCGAATCAGCATTGTCTCCCATGTTTCCAATCGCAACAGGAATCAATGTTAAACCGATTGTTGTGATAACTGACCCTGTCACAACTGGTGGGAAGAAATCAGCAATTTTTGAAAAAATCCCAGAAATTAAAATAACGTAAATTCCTGACACAATCAAAGCACCAAACATATAACCTGAACCTTGTTTAGCACCAATGATTGAAAGAGGTGCAACTGATTGGAAAGCACAACCAAGAACAACTGGAAGCCCAACACCAAAGTGCTTACGCAATTGAAGTTGTAAGAATGTGGCAACCCCACACATGAAAATGTCTGTTGAGATAAGGTAAGTCAACTGTTCAGCTGAATAATTAAGCGCACCAGCAATCATAATTGGCACTAAAATTGACCCAGCATACATAGCAAGCAAGTGTTGCAAACCAAGAATAGCTGCTTGTGACTGTTTTTGTTCGTTCATTTCCATTTTACGCATCTGCCTCCATAAAGACAACTTGTCCATCTTTAAATTCTCTAATACGTGCTAACGATGTTACAGGAACACCAGTTTCTTCTAGTAATTGACGACCAGTTTGGAATGATTTTTCAATGACAATCCCAATACCAGCAACTTTCGCTCCTGCTTGACCAATGATTTCCAAAAGCCCTTTAGCAGCTTGACCATTTGCCAAGAAATCATCAACGATGAGAACCGTATCATCTTCTGACAAGAATTTACTAGCGATTGATACGGTACTAGTCATACGTTTTGTAAATGAATAAACTTCTGCGGTCAAGATGCCTTCAGTCATTGTGATATTTTTTGCTTTTTTAGCAAAAATCATCGGAATGTTCATCGCTTGCGCTGTATAGAGGGCTGGAGCAATACCTGATGCTTCGATAGTAACAATCTTAGTAATACCAGCATTTTTGTAGACATCAGCAAAAACTTTGCCAATTTCCTGCATTAATTCATAGTCAACTTGGTGAGTTAGAAAACTATCTACTTTTAAGATATCCTCACCCAAAACATTCCCATCATTTAAGATGCGCTCTTCCAATAATTTCATGGATTCTCCTCCTAAAAATTTTTAAAATTGAATTGGCTAAAAATAATAACTTATGATAAAACGTGATTAGGCATAAGGACACATATAAAAACAAACAAGAGATGTTTACACATATGGTAAACACCTCTTGTTACTCGGTCATATTTTCACAACTATATGCAAAAACATCTCAACTGTCATTGAGCAAAGACTTATTGTTAGACATTACGGTGTCTTGTAGAGACGCTACGCCCATTCGTAGCATAAATAAGTTTTATTAAATTTTAACCATCACTAACTAATGACACGTCTATTGTATCATTTTCAATGATTATATGGCAAGATGACATTGGTCCTATTATTAAAAGAAGTAATTTTCTGAAAATACAGTCATTAAAATGCTGCCAGGCGAAAAACGCCCTAAATATTATAAGAAGCTAAGGCTAATAATCCTAAAAGCGGTTGAATAAGCGCTATTACAATCAAGACAATATAAACTATTATGATATTTAGCGTTACACGATAAGGTGGCATTTGGTCATTAATCTCATTCAGGAAATGATAAAGTAAGCGATAAGACATAGTCCACAATATGCTCAGTACAATAAAGGTCACCAAAGGTTGGACCTGGTCAGGATAATCACCAATCCATGAAGTTACAAATGGGATAAATGACTGAATCAATAACCACACACCATTACCCCAAAAGACCCTGCGGTCAATCACTTCAATTGATTTAAATAAATTGAAGTGATTATACCAAACACCTAATAACAAGGTAAACGATGATATGTAAGCAATGTAAGCTTGCCAATGTTCAAAAAGTGCCGAGATGGTATAGCTATATGGCTTTGGCAATTCCAAAACTAATATCGTTATAATAATGGCAACAATGGCATCTGTAAAAACTTCCAATCTTCCTTTGTCCATCACTACTTTTTCTCCTTTATTGTGCGTAGTGGTCAACGATTTCTTGTAATTCTGCTAAATAAGCCCTCTTTAAAAAATGCTCTTTTCCAGCACCATCGATTTCGCACTTAAAAGAAATTGTCAGATAATCTTGGTAAAATGTCATAAAAGACTTCGCTAACTGCGCGTGATTTTGACGATTTTCTTGGTTTTTTCCCCACCCACAAGCAAGCAACCAATCCACACGATAGGTTTTCCATTTGTCTTCATCCACCAAATAAGCTTCAAAAAATCAAATCCCGCTACGATAAAAAACTTTATAGACTTGTATCAACTGCTGTAAGTGCTCCGTTTGCTTATAGTCAATGTACAAAAACTGCGCATCTACCGTCGCTTCTAATAATTCTCGCAAAAATGTGCTAGATGAAAGCCACTCAAAAAAGAGCGGCTTTTCTATATTTCAAACTTAAATCGAATCACCATTCCAAATGGAATTTTTAACGATGACGTAATCAACACGTGTTAAACTGTGCAAATCACGTCCACCAGCGTAGGAAATCGCACTTTGAAGGTCTTCTTGCATTTCAACCAGAGTATCTTTCAAATGCCCTTTGACTGGTAATAAGATTTTCTTTCCTTCGATGTTTTTATATTCACCTTTTTGGTATTCGGAAGCTGAACCGTAATATTCTTTATACTGCTCACCATCTACTTCGACCAATTTTCCTGGGCTTTCCAAATGCCCTGCAAATAATGAACCAATCATAACCATTGTTGCACCAAAGCGGATTGACTTGGCAATATCGCCGTGCGTACGAATTCCGCCGTCAGCAATAATCGGCTTACGAGCAGCTTTGGCACACCAACGAAGCGCAGCTAATTGCCACCCACCCGTTCCAAAGCCAGTTTTTACTTTAGTGATACAGACTTTCCCCGGACCAATCCCAACTTTCGTAGCATCAGCGCCAGCATTTTCCAACTCACGAACAGCCTCTGGCGTTCCAACATTACCAGCAATGACAAAGGTTTTAGGCAATTCTTTTTTGATGTGTTGAATCATGTTAATCACACTATCAGAATGTCCATGGGCAATGTCAATTGTGATAAATTCAGGCGCATCATCTTTTAAACTTGTGACAAAATCGTACTCATAGTCTTTAACACCTACTGAAATAGACGCAATTAACCCTTGCTCGTGCATACGCTCAACAAATGGTTTACGAGCCTCTTCATCAAAACGGTGCATAATGTAAAAATACCCATTCTTAGCCAAATCTTCTGCAATGTTTTCATCAATAATGGTCTGCATATTGGCAGGAATAACAGGCAATTTAAAGGTATAATCGCCAAGTGTCACTTGCGTGTCAGCTTCCGAACGACTACTGATGATACATTTGTTTGGAATCAATTGGATATCTTCGTAATCAAAGACAGGCATTTCGTTATACATATCAGTTTCTCCATAGTTTCTGCTACCGCAACTCCAACCTGTCAAAAATGTCTTAACTAAAAAAGAAAGTCACTTTTTGATAGTAGAGTTTGCCTAATGATTAGAAACTTTTTCATTAAAAAAATGACCTTCCTATAACTCTCCTACATCTGAAAATAGCAGAGCATCGCTAGGTAAAAACTTACCTTTCCACTATTATTTTATACAACCGTTCGTTTTATGTCAATTATTTTATTTTGTATTTTCAAAACGTTCGTTTTTAACACATGTTTTTTTATGTCTAAAGCATGACAAAATGATTTGAGTTTTGTTTCAGTTTTCTTTCAGTTGAAATTAAGACAAGCTGTCTATACTTCTTTCGTATCAAAATTTCAAAGGAGAGTTTTATATGAACTTTATTAAGCGAGCTTGGCTTGCGACAAAAGCAAAGAAAGGACGTACGGCACTACTAATTTTAGTAACTAGTGCTATTTTAATTTTCGTTTTAGCTGGATTGACCATTAAAAATGCTGCCGATTCAGCTGTCGAATCAGCCAAAAGTGAAGCTGGCGCAACAGTCACCCTATCTGTCAATCGGGAAGCGATGATGAAAGCTTTCAATCCTGACAGCGACAGCAGTTCTGATGATTCTAGTGACGATAGTTCAGCAACTACTTCTGTTGACCTTGCGACAGCCGAGTCTATCGCTGAAAAAGACGGCGTAGCTTCTTATCTCTTTACCACAACAACGACAGCAACAGCTGGTGATGATATTTCTGCTATTTCGACATCATCTTCATCTTCTTCAGATGATTCAGATTCAAGCAGCGATGAGTCATCTGATAGCAATCAACCCTCTGGTCGTGGCGGTATGGAAATGACATCTGGTGACTTTACCATTACAGGTGTCAACAGCACTGATTACGTGAGTGACTTTACATCTGGCACAAGTGAAATCACTGACGGTGTTGGTATCACGTCTGATACTGCGGATAATTCTGCGGTGATTTCTTCAGATTTAGCTGACGCTAATGACCTTAGTGTCGGAGATACCTTTACCGTAACAACAACCGTAGATGATACTGAAACAAGTTATACATTGACTGTCGTTGGTATCTATGAGAATTAATCAACAGCTACTACGGCTCAAATGATGTCTAATGCTTCAAATCCTCAAAACAATATCTACACCAATCTAACAACAGCAGATACAATGAAAGGTGAAACAGACACACTTGATTCAGCTGTTTATACTCTCTCAAATCCAGAAGATATGGACGATTTCGTTGACGAAGTAGAATCTGAAATCGATACTGATTCTTACTCTGTCACTTCAAGTGATGAAATCTACGAACAAATGCTTTCACCACTTAACAATATTTCATCAATCGCTCAAAACATCGTTATCTTGGTAGCAATCGCTGGCGCTGTTATCTTGACACTTATTGTTATCCTTAGCATTCGCGAACGTCGTTATGAAATTGGTGTTCTGATGAGCCTCGGTGAAAATCGCATTAAGATTATCGGTCAATTCTTTATGGAACTCTTCATGGTAACGGTGGTATCACTTATTATTGCTTCATTTGCTGGTAATTTTGTGGGAAATGCGCTCGGTAATCAGCTCTTGTCATCATCAACTTCTACCGAACAAACGACCCAAACTTCAGGACAAAATGGCGGTGGTCCTGGTCAAGATACTAATTCTTCTGACAGCAACAATAGTGATTCTGGTCAAAAATCTGGTTCCCCTGGTGGCGGTCGTGGCGGCATGGGTAATATGGTATCAATGGCAACCTCTTCAACTCAAGAAATCGATGACCTTGATATCAAATTAACAGGAACTGATGTCGCAAAACTTGGTGGAATTGCACTTCTGATTTCATTTGTTTCAACAATTCTTGCAAGTATTGGTATTATCCGCATGAAACCTAAGGATATCTTATCATCTAACTAGAAAGGACTAAGAAATGACTTTACGAACACATAATATCGGTTATTGGTACACCAATAATCCTGACGATTATCTTTTTAAAGACGTTAATCTAACCTTTGAAAAAGGGAAAGTTTACTCTATTCTTGGTCAGTCAGGAAGCGGAAAAACAACTTTCCTTTCTCTACTAGCTGGCTTAGATAGCCCCAAAGCTGGTGAAATTTATTTGGAAGATAATGATATCAATAAATCTGGTTTGACCAATTATCGTAAAAACTCTGTTTCAACGATTTTCCAAGCTTATAATTTAATGACCTACATGACTGCTCGTCAAAATGTCCAAACGGCGCTAGAAATCTCTAACAAACCCGTGGACAATACCAAAATCGAAGAACTTTTTGAACTCGTTGGTATTCCCAAAGAAATGATTGACAAGCCAGTTCTTCAACTCTCTGGTGGGCAACAACAGCGTGTTGCTATCGTTCGCGCTTTAGCAACAGAACATGATTTAATTATCGCTGACGAACCGACAGGAAACTTGGACGAAGAAACAACACAAGACATTGTCAATATCTTCAAAGATATTGCACATAAGCAAAATAAAACCGTTATTATCGTCACTCACGAAACAGCTGTTGCTCAAGAAACAGACGTCACGTTTGAACTCAAGAAAAAACAATTTACAGAGGTTTAAAAATAATAAAAGAATGCACTCAACTTCATTGCTGAGAGCATTTTCATTATCGTAAAATTTATCACTCTGACAAATCTTGTCCATTTGCGGCAATGACTTTCTTGTACCAGAAGAAGGAATCTTTGCGGTAGCGTTTGAGACTGCCTACTTCTTCATCTGTACGGTCAACGTAAATAAAGCCATAACGTTTACGGATTCCTTCGTGTGTTGAGATGAGGTCGATTGCTGACCATGGATTGTAACCAAGCATATCAACACCGTCAGAAATAGCCAATTGGATTTGTGCAATGTGTTGGCGAAGGTATTCGATACGGTAGTTATCGTGAATTTTGCCATCTTCTGTCAAAGTATCATAAGCTCCAAGACCATTTTCAGTGACTAAAAGTGGCAAACGGTAACGGCTGTACATTTCTCGAACAGTTGCACGGAAACCAACAGGGTCAATTTCCCAACCAAATTCTGTTTTCACAAGATTTGGATTGTCAACGCTCTTCGCAAAGCCTGGGAAAGTTTGATTTGATTGTTGGTCGCCATTAGCTCCTGCGACTTCACTACCGTCAGAAGCTTCAACAGTCGCTGTATTGTAATAGTTAAAGCCAATAAAATCAGGTTTAGCTGCTTTCATGATAGCACGGTCTTCATCAGTAACCGTTGGCAAAGCATCATTTTCTTCTAAATATGCCCAAGCTAGGTTATTGTATTCACCGAAAACATAAGCATCTAAATAAAGCCAATTACGAAGCGCATTGAAGTTTTGAGCAGCAATAATATCTTCTGGTTTTGATGACGCTGGGTAAACCAAAGAAATATTTGGTGCTGGACCAATTTTAGCATCGGGAAGCATTTCATGGCAAAGTTGCATCGCTTTAGCTTGTGCAACCAATTGGTGATGATTTTGTTGGTAAATCTCTTTAGTGAGATTAGTTGTTCCTTCTGGCACATGAAGCGTACCGATAACTGGACCAACCAATGTTAACATATTTTGTTCATTGATTGTTAGCCAATATTTAACACGGTCACCAAAGTTTTCAAACAAGACACGCGCATATTCAGCGAACCAATCAACAGAGTCATGTGTTGACCAAGAACCACGTTCATCAAGCGCTGCTGGCATATCAAAGTGGAACATTGTGACGATTGGTTCAATGTCATATTTCAAACATTCGTCGATCAAATTATTGTAGAATTCAATCCCTTTTGGATTAACCTCACCTGTTCCATTCGGCAAAACACGTGTCCAAGAAATGGAGAAGCGATATGATTTGAAGCCCATTTCTGCCATTAGGGCAATATCTTCTTTGTAATGATGATAATGGTCAACTGAAACTGACAAATCAGCTGTTCCTGCAGGAATTTCTTTCACGTCTTGGCATGACGGACCTTTGCCGTCCTCTAAAGCAGCCCCTTCAACTTGATAAGCTGACGTTGAAGCTCCCCACAAAAAATGTTCTGGAAATGGTTTTAAATTTTTGTGTAACATAAAAATCTCCTCACTAATGATTTTTCAATAATATTATATCGTTAAATTCAAACAAAAACTGATGATATACAACGCATTCCTTGTACTATAATATGAACCAATATTAAGAATCTCAATAAAATATCAAAAAACTGCTCAACGCCTCTACCGAACAGTTTTCTTTGTTTTAAATTAATCCCAATTTTTCAAAGGCATTATAAAGTCCGTCTTCCTCAACGTCATCGGTTACCATGTCTGCCATAGCAAGGATTTCTGGACCGCCATTTCCCATTGAGACACCAATTTCACAATATTCTAGCATGGGAATATCAACCTTGGCATCACCAAAAGCAATGGTATCCTTTTTATCAGCTTGCAAGTGCTCCAAAAGAACATCAATTGCGTGTGCTTTGGTAATATCTTTAACACCGAGGTCTCCAAATAACGCCGTTTCACCACGACCACCCCATGTTCCAGCTTTTAAACTTGGAAAAGCTTTGACTGAATCCAAATGGTCTTGGTAAGAATTAAGAATAAAGCTGACCTTATTCAAATCATCACGATACAATGCACCACCATAAATCAAGCCATGAAGGGCATCTTCTGCTTCCATATGTTCAACTTCTACCGCAGTTTTGCCTTTAGAAAGCGCATATTGTCGCATTACTGGGCGGGCAACTTCTTTGAAATGTTCCGAAGCAAAAAGACCATTATTTGATTCTAAGTAAAATTCCAACCCACGTTCGTGTAGCCAGTCAACAATAGCTTTGGCATCCTCTTTTGAAATCAACTGGTGCATGATAACCTGACCGTTATGTTCAACATAAGAACCATTACCACCAATCATGCCATCAAGACCAATTTCCCATAGCTCAGGCTGCATTTCTGCACGACTACGTCCCGTGCAAACAAAGACATAATGTCCATTTTGACGCGCTTGTTGAATTGCTTTGACAGCAGACTCTGGCACGCGATTATGATAATCCACTAATGTTCCATCGACGTCTAAAAAAATAATCTTACTCATCGTTTTCCTCCAACCTATCTTTGTTATCTATCATAAACAGTTTGTTAGCAAGAAGATAGTATGATGTTAGCGTTTTCTGATATTATCCTCTGAATTATCAAGACAATGCATATGCAAGTTCCCTCATAGCATTATACAAACAGTTTAGTTGTGCTTTTCTGATAAAATCGCTATGATTGATAACATGAAAAACATTGAAGCATTACTGGCTCATCTTCCTTACCGAGCTAGTTTTTATGATAACAATTTAAAGCTCATTTATAGCAATAATTGCTCTGACGGTTCATTTTTTCCAGAAAATGAAAGCGAGAAACTTCCTGAATGGATTTGGCAAAGCCTACATCAATCTCCAGAAAAAAGCCTACATTTGCAAATACCGACAGATAGTTTTGATGCCATCTTAACGCAAACTTATCAGCTGATTTTAGATACTTCTGGTCAATCACTTGGTGTCATAACTTACATTCAAGACTTAAAACCACTTCTGTCTAGTTATCTAAAAGAAACTGGTCAAGCTATCGTTGCTTGGTCCGACACCACATCAGGACCTTCTATTGGTAATGATTTATAGGAATGATAAGAGGCTGGGACAAAAGTACCCAGCTTCTTTGTTTATATAGTTATTATTTGCAAGACGCAGTAGTTTGGACTTCAACAATCTGGGGATAGATTGTTGAAGGTCGCTGTCAAAAAATATTAAAACAGCGATTACCAACTTTAGTCAACTTAGAGTTTCCCATGCACAAGGATTAGGCACTTTTTGACACTTGCTTTAAAAGCTTATTTCCCACCTCAAACAATTCTCAATGGTTTTGATGCTTGCTTTGCAAGCTCTATTTCCAACCTCAAACAATTCTCAATTGTTTGAGCAATCACTGCTGAGTGGATTCTAATACGCTGATAAATCAGCTTTTACAACCCATTTGACATCAAGCTGCGCTTGACTCTATTTTCCACCTCGAAAGGTTCCCCAAACCTTTCGAGCCATGCAGGGGTGAGTTATAAAGGTTCGGGGAACTTTTATAATCGGGAAATAAAGCTTACGAAGTAAGTGTCAAAAACGTTCTGGGGATAGACCGTTTTAGGTCAGCAAGAAGAAATGAAGACTTGCTGAAAATCGAATTTCTTCGAAATTACCGATTCGCTTTTTAATTTCTAGGCTCATGAATAAAATCTCCACTGGAGATTTTATTTGTCCCACTCCCTTTAATCTCGGTAAACGGGTTGTGGTCCAAAAGATTGGGAAACAGGCATTATTTCAATGCGATTAATATTGACATGAGAAGGTTGGCTTGCCACCCAAGAAACGGTGTTGGCAATATCTTCTGGTTTAATAGCATGTGCGCCATCGTAGAGTTTTTCAGCGCGTTCATCGTCGCCTTTGAAACGAACAGTTGAAAATTCTGTTCCTTCACAAAGACCTGGTTCAATATTGGTAACGCGAATCTTAGTACCTGCAAGGTCTGCACGTAAATTTAATGAAAACTGCTTCACAAACGCTTTTGAAGCACCGTAAACATTAGCGCCTGGATAAGGAACCGTACCAGCAGTTGACCCGAGATTGATAATCATACCAGTATTACGTTTAACCATATCTGGCAAAATTTGGCGGGTTAAATAAGTCAAACCAACGATATTCGTATTAATCATTGTCAGCCAATCTGAAAAATCTGCCTCGTATGCCTTATCCAAGCCAAGTGCTAAGCCTGCATTGTTAACCAGAATCTCAATTCCTCGCCACTCTTTAGGCAAAGAAGCCAAAGCTCCGTCGATAGCTTGTGTCTGTGAGACATCCATTTGAAGAGGGTAAACATTCTGTTCCCCCAGTGCTGCTTGCAAGCTCTGCAATTTTTCCAAACGGCGGGCACTAGCAATGACACGATAACCGTCAGATACTAATTTTTTAGCGATAGCTTCACCAAATCCAGCAGAAGCTCCTGTAACTAAAGCAATTTTTGACATTATTCCTCTTTTCTTATTTAGCCAAGAAAGCTAGCAAAGCAACTGTTCTTGGCTAAATTTCATGATTAATATTGCTATCAAGAGCTTGAGCAGCAGTGATGATAGCTAATTTGTAAATATCCTCAGCACTTGAGCCACGTGACAAATCGTTCACAGGCTTATTAAGTCCTTGAAGAATTGGTCCAATAGCTTCGAACATTCCTAAACGTTGAGCAATTTTATAGCCAATATTTCCTGACTGAAGGTCTGGGAAGATAAAGACATTTGCTTGTCCCGCAATATCACTATCTGGCGCTTTCACTGCGGCTGTCCCTGGGACAAATGCGGCATCAAATTGCAATTCCCCGTCCAAAAGAATATCAGGGCGTGCTTCTTTAGCAAGCTTAACTGCTGTTTGTACCCTTTCAACTTGGGGTGCTTTAGCGCTACCCTTGGTCGAAAAACTCAACATTGCAACTTTAGGGTCAATATCAAAAATTTTAGCGGTATCCGCAGTGTTAACGGCAATTTCAGCCAATTCTTGAGCGGTAGGGTCGATATTAATCGCACAGTCAGCAAACACAAGACGTTGTTCTGTTGTTGCACGGTTCATCAAGAACACTCCTGAAGTGCGTGAAACACCAGGTTTTGTTTTGATGAGCTGAAGCGCTGGGCGAACCGTATCCGCAGTTGAATGAATGGCTCCAGAGACCATGCCGTCAGCCAGACCAAGCTTGACAAGCATCACACCAAAATAATTGACATCTTGCAATAAGCGTTCAGCATCTTCTGGCTTCGCTTTTCCCTTACGAATATCAAGAAATGCTGCTTTCATTTCAGCTAATTCATCATATTCTGCTGGGTTGATAATAATATAGTTTTGATCAATAAAGCCAAATTGTGTCAGTGAAGCGCGAATTTCCTTAGCATCTCCCAAAATAATCGGCTCAATTAATCCCTCGAATTTCAAACGAGCGGCTGCTCGAAGAACACGTTCATCATCTCCTTCGGGAAAAACAATTTTGAGGTTTTTACCAATAATTTTTTCCCGCAAACTACCAAATAAAGAGCGAATTACCATATGACTAACCTTCTATCTATTTTTATTTAGTTCTATGATAACGCTATCAAAATCATCTGTCAAGTTTAGGGTCTGGATAACCTCTTCGTTTGTGTATGGGTTTACAAAGCGAAGGTAATGGCAATGCAAGGCTTGACGTGTAATGCCATAATCCATGCTTCCGCCATACATATCATCTCCCAGCAATGGAAAGCCAATATGCGAAAAATGCACACGAATCTGGTGGGTACGTCCCGTATGGAGACGAATATCTACCAAAGCTACCTCACCAAAACGCGCCACAACTTCATAGCTCGTGTGGGCGTATTTGCCAGACGGATGCACACAACGTGTGATGATACTATCATCTGAGCGAGCAATCGGTGCAATAATTTCACCTCTATCTGCTAATTCACCTTTGCCAGAAACCAAAGCATAATACCGTTTTTCAATGACTTTATTTTGCAGTTGCTTATCTAATCTAGCGTGTGCATAACCATGTTTGGCAAACAGCATCAATCCACTCGTATCCTTATCCAAACGTGTCACAATATGCACCTGTTTATTGGGATAATTTTGCTCTAGATAATAATGTTTCACAAAATTAGCAATCGTATTGGAATGCAAAACGCTTGGAATACTAGCATAGCCGTGCGGTTTATTTATAATCAAAAAATGCTCATCTTCGTAAGCAATATTAAGGTCATGTTTGACAGGAATTAATGTCTCATGTTCTTCTTCGTCAGGAATGTCAATGGTGACAACATCACCAACGTTCAATAAATAAATGGCATTTTGCTCAACACCATTTACCCATATATTCCCGCCTTTGAACTTAACTTTGGCTAATAATCCTTTTGAAACATCGTGACCTTTTAAAAATGTTTTTACCTTTGTTTGTCGATCAGCAACAAAATCAAATCTCACAACTCCAACTCTCCTATAAAGGCATCTGTCACACGTTCCCAGAAGCTTGTATGGAACGGCGTTGCCACAAAACTAATTTTTTTCTTATCGATACAGTACTCAATTTTAGACACATTTTTATAATGCATCGTTTTATTATCGATAGAAATCGTATAAATACCCTGACGTTTAGGAATGATGTCAATCTTATCTTTTTTGGGAACAATCACTGAAGACCCCAGTGTGCGATAGACACGGTTATTCAAACTCGAAATTTCTGTCAGTTGTAAGGCTTCAACCGTTGGATGCAAAATCGCACCGCCCAACGATTTATTATAGCCAGTACTTCCTGTTGGTGTTGATACTAAAAGACCATCACCACGGAAGCGTTCTAATTTAACTTTGTTAATTGCAACATCTGCCACCATCGTTTTTTCAATGCGTTTAATGGTAATTTCATTCAAAGCACGTACTTGAAACACTCGTCCATCATCTAAGGTAATTTTTGCTTGTAAGATTGGGTAAGAAATCTTACGCCTCTTATTAGCATGTAGATTTTCGATTAATTTTTCAACTTCAAAATCACGATAATCTGTATAAAAACCAAGGTGTCCTGTATGGATTCCGACAAAGCGCACCTTATCAAGATTTTTTTCATACATGTGAAAAGCTGATAGCAGCATGCCATCGCCACCAATCGAAATGACAATATCTGGGTCTTTTTTAGATAAATAAAATCGCTCATCCTCCTTGAATCTTGCAAAAAGCTTCGAAGCAATTCGCCTACTTTGATATTTTCCATTGGCCACGATAGCTACTCGTGTCACTTTATCTATAATATTCGTCTGTGTCATCGCTATTTCCTACACCATCACTTAATTTTCGACTTGCGGGATCAAATAAAAGCTGTGCTTCTCTAATATCCTCACGAATCTTTCTCATTTCTTCGTCCAATTCAAGCGCAATTTTCGCTGTCGTTTCAAGGCGTTTCTTGATTTCATCTGGAAATTCACCCTTGTACTTATAATTCAATGAATGCTCAATTGTCGCCCAGAAATTCATGGCTAATGTTCGAATTTGAATCTCAGCCAAGACCGTCTTTTGACCATCTATTGTATCTACTGGATACTCTACAATAACATGATAAGAACGATAGCCACTTGCTTTCATGTTATTGATATAATCACGTTCTTGAACAATTGTCATGTCGTGGCGGCCACGCAAAAGAGCTAGAACTTCATCAACGTCATCTACGAATTGAACCATGACACGAACACCTGCAATATCTTGCAGATCTTGCGCAATATTTTCAGGTTTAATTCCCCGAAGTTCCATTTTTTCCTTGATACTTTCAACTGATTTTACACGACCAGTTACAAATTCAATCGGAGAATGGCGATTTTGTTTACGAAATTGCTTGCGAATACCACGTAGTTTAATCTTCAACTCCCCAACTGTCTGTATGTAAGGATCTAAAAATTTTTCCCAGTCCATCACATGTCCTTCCTAATAGACCAGCCACAAAAGACATGACCAATCCTTGTCAAAAAATTGACTTTTGTATAGAATTAAGATAGTGAACTAATTATACCATAAATCTAATGGTTAAAAAAAGGAAATTTATTTATGACACACCTTGAAATTGAGTACAAAACCTTACTCACTAAAGACGAATTTAATCGTCTCAATAATCAGTTTTCACACGTAGCACCAGTCACACAGACAAACCACTACTTCGACTCAGAAAAATTTGATATGAAGGCTAATCGTATGTCATTACGTATTAGAACCTTGCCCAACCGTGCAGAAATAACACTAAAAATTCCAAAAGAGGTCGGCAACTTAGAATATAACCATGATTTGAGTGTTGCAGATGCTAAAGAAATCATCAAATCTGGAAAATTTCCAGATGTTGATTTTCTAAACCTTATCGAAGAAAACGGGGTTAAACTCTCAAGTCTTAAAAACTTTGGCAGCCTTACAACAACACGCCGTGAAACCATGACTAAAATTGGTTTAATGGCACTTGATAGCAACCAATACGCTGGTATTAAAGACTACGAACTTGAATTAGAAGTTGAAAATGCCGAACAAGGCAAGAAAGATTTTGACAACTTCTTAGCCGAACACGCTATCGATTTCAAGTACGCTAAAAGTAAAGTCGCTCGATTCAGCGCGACCCTAAAACGAATTTAAGGCGCTTTTTCATGAGAAAGTGCTGAATTATTTCATTTTTTTTGATAGAATATAAGTATTAATTTTAAAGGAGTTTATTTACATCATGGCAGAACATTACGCCGACAAACAATTCATGCTTTTTTCTCTTTCTTCTAACGTAGAGATTGCACAAAAGATTGCGGACGCAGTCGGTGTCCCACTTGGCAAAGTATCAACACGTAAGTTTTCAGACGGCGAAATCATGATTAATATCGAAGAAACAGTCCGTGGTAATGATATTTACATCATCCAATCAACTAGTTACCCTGTTAATGATAACCTCTGGGAGCTTTTGATTATGGTTGATGCGTGCAAACGTGCTAGTGCAAGCACAGTTAATGTGGTTATTCCTTACTTTGGTTATTCCCGCCAAGATCGTATCGCTGCATCACGCGAACCTATTACGGCAAAATTGGTAGCTAATATGTTGGTTAAGGCTGGTGTGGATCGGCTATTAACGCTTGATCTTCATGCCGTTCAAGTCCAAGGATTTTTCGATGTTCCCGTTGATAATCTCTTTACTGTTCCTCTTTTTGCGAAATACTACTATGAGCTAGACCTAAAAGGGGAAGATGTTGTCGTTGTTAGCCCTAAAAACTCTGGTATCAAACGTGCCCGTAGCTTAGCACAATACCTTGATTCACCAATCGCCATCATCGACTATGCAGAAGATGACTCTCACCGCGAAGCAGGTTATATTATCGGTGAGGTATCTGGTAAAAAAGCTATCCTTATTGATGACATTTTGAACACAGGTAAAACATTTGCTGAAGCTGCTAAAATCGTCGAACGCGATGGCGCCACCGAAATCTATGCCGTAGCAAGTCACGGTTTGTTTGCTGGCGGTGCTGCTGAAAGCCTTGATACAGCTCCTATTAAAGAAATTTTAGTCACTGACTCTGTCGCTACTAAAGAACGCTTGCCAAAAAATATTAACTATCTTTCAGCAAGCAAATTAATTGCTGACGCGATTATTCGTATCCATGAAAAAACACCGCTCAGCCCATTATTTTCATATAACGCTACAAAGGACTAATTAGTATATGATATATCTCGATAATGCTGCTACTACCCCTCTCACACCTTCTGTCATCGATGCAATGACAGAAATCATGGTCAAGGATTTTGGAAACCCCTCAAGCATTCATAGCATTGGACGTCAAGCTAACCAGCACTTACGCTTAAGCCGCCAAATGATTGCCTCAGCTTTAAAGACTGACCCACGCCGCATTATCTTTACATCTGGTGCAACCGAAAGCAACAATACTGCTATCAAAGGTTACGCCCTTGCTAATCAAGCTAAAGGAAAACACCTCATCACTACTGCTATCGAGCATCATTCCGTGCTTCACACCATGGAATACTTGGAAAAACGCTTGGGTTTTGAAGTGACCTACCTGAAGCCTGAAAATGGTCATATTTCTGCACAACAAGTTGCTGACGCTTTACGTGATGATACTATTTTGGTTAGCATCATGTTTGCCAATAACGAAACTGGTGACCTGCTTCCTGTTAAAGAAATTGGAGAGCTTCTTCAAGACCACCAAGCCGTATTCCACGTTGATGCCACTCAAGCCGTCGGAAAAATTGATGTCTTTCCTGAAGAAATCAAAGCTGATTTTCTGTCAGCTTCTGCTCATAAATTCCATGGACCAAAAGGTGTCGGTATTCTCTACGCAACACCACAGCATTTTGATAACTTGCTTCATGGTGGCGAACAGGAAGAGAAACGCCGTGCTAGTACGGAAAATATGATTGGTATTACTGGTTTAGCACAAGCTTTGTCTGACGCCCTTGCTCATAAAGATGAAAATTATCAACACGTTCAAGAACTTCATCAAGCATTCCTTGATGGTATTTCTGGTTTGGATTATTATACCAATGGTGGCCAACATAAAATGCCTCACGTTCTTAACATCGGTTTTCCAAATCAAAACAACGGCATTCTTTTAACACAACTTGATTTAGCAGGTTTTGCCGTTTCAACAGGTTCTGCTTGTACTGCTGGAACAGTCGATCCAAGTCATGTTTTGTCTAGCATTTATGGTGACGATTCTCCACGTTTAACAGAATCTATTCGCATTAGCTTTTCAGAGCTTAATACAATCAGCGAAGTCCAACAACTCGCTCAAAAATTAATAGAAATTGTAGGAAAATAAGATGGCATTTGAAAAAGAAATTACTTTAGAAAACTGTCTTTACAGCTATGCTATTAGCGATAACATCAAAAAATACACGCTTCGTGATACAACCTTTTCACAAAATCGTATCGGAAACTACGAATTAACACGCTTGTTGGAAAAAGTGCCTAATTCTGGTGATGGTTTCCCATTGAAAATTACGATTAATAAAGATTTGACGGGTTTTAAACTCAGCATTACTGATCAATCTGGTCTACGTTTTGTCAATATCTTCAAATCTGAGGACAATAAAATCCTTCAAGAAAAATTTTATTTCTTAATGGATAGTCTTGTGGAACGTGATATTTTCACAAAAAAGCGTGTTTAATAACCTTTTAAACACTAAAAACGGCTTAATATCTAACATTTTTTGTTAGTTTAAGTCGTTTTTTTAGCTTATTTCGCTAAATTTGTTTCTGTTTTCACAAACTTTTTGATACAATAGTGTTAACAAGTAAAAGGGAGATGGTATTGTGACTACTGAGAAATCTATTCCTAAAGCAACAGCTAAACGACTCTCGCTTTATTATCGCATTTTCAAGCGATTCAATACAGATGGTGTCGAAAAAGCAAGTTCTAAACAAATTGCAGATGCTATAGGAATTGATTCTGCAACCGTACGCCGAGATTTTTCCTATTTTGGGGAACTTGGACGTCGAGGATTCGGCTATGATGTTAAAAAATTGATGAATTTCTTTGCTGACATTTTAAATGACCATTCAACGACAAATGTTCTTCTTGTTGGTTGCGGAAATATTGGACGAGCTTTGCTTCACTATCGTTTCCACGATCGTAATAAAATGCAGATTACAATGGCTTTTGATACTGACGATAATGAAATGGTGGGACATGAAACATCAGACGGCATTCCAATCTATGGTATCTCATCACTGAGAAAACACGCGCAAGAAGCTGGCATTGAAACAGCTATTTTAACTGTTCCAAGTCCAAAATCTCAGGAAATTGCGGATATGCTAGTCGATGCTGGTATCCGTGGTATTTTGAGCTTTTCTCCTGTTCACCTCAATGTTCCAAAAGGTATCATCGTTCAATATGTTGATTTAACAAGTGAGTTGCAAACCTTACTATATTTCATGAATCAATCCAATCAAAATAAATAGGCTATCAAGTTAGCTTCAAAAACAACATTCTTGATACTTTCCACTAAGTGAAAGTATCTTTTTTGCTGCTTACCATTTGTTTTTTAGAATATATTTTATGAATGACTTTCTTCTGCTGCTTTCTCGTTAGAAATTCAAAGTGAACGGCATTACAAAACATCTGTTTCTTCTCGGAAGCTGTAATATTGGTATTTTCCAATGACGATATGGTCAAGGAAAAGAATGCCAATATCTTCACAAGAGCGTTTCATCTTTTGAGTGAACTTCAAGTCATTCTCACTTGGCTCTGGGGATCCTGACGGATGATTATGGACAATAATAACTGATGTTGCCATATTTTTGCATGCATAATAGAGAATTTCACGTGGTTCAGCAATCGAACGGCGAACAGAACCGATAAAAATCGTTCGTTGTTCAATAATTCGATTTTGCGTATCCAGATAAATAGCCACCAAGTGCTCTTGTTTTTGGTCGCTCAATTCTAACATCATTTTACGTGCTAGGCGTTCACTACTCATAATGCGTTCTTTTTGGACATATTCAGCCTTGCTAATGCGCTTTGCTAGTTCAATCATTGCTTTGATTTCAATTGATTTAACATAGCCAATACCATTGATTTGTTGCAGTTCTTGCAGGGATAGGTGTTGAAAATCGGCTAGGCTATCTAAATTTTTCAAGATTTGATTGGCAACTTCCAAAACTGGGGTTGTTTTTGTTCCTGTTCGTAATAAAATAGATAATAGTTCCTGATTGCTAAGGTGCTCTGCTCCCAAATCTCTCAAGCGTTCTCGTGGCAACATGGCATCTGCTTTCATTTCAATTGCATACATAATAAAAAGTACCTCCACTTATTTATTCGTAAGTCGAGGTACTTTTTTAATGATTTTTCTTATTTTTTAAACGTAATGCGCGGTGCTGGTAGTGTTTATAAAGAGCGCTGTAACGTCCGCGGTAATCTTTTTTCCATGGCTTATCTCGTCCGCAAAAATGCAAGAACACCGTATGTTCAATAACCCAATTTAAATTCCATTTGCCAGAACTTCTACTATAATAAAGAACATTATATCTAGCATCGTAATTATAAATCTGGTCAGGAATTGGCAAGGTTTGATGCCCATACAAGGCATTCAAGATGTCTTGGTCTGGCAAGAGCAAGAGATGGTTATTTTGCTCAATATAATCTAAAATGTCTTGTCGGTGCACCGACTGGCGAATGGCATCCAAGTTCATCAAAAGGACACCAGAATTAAAATATCCTTCCGCCTCAAAATTCCCTAAACGCAGTTTATTAACGAGTTCTGAAATATTGCCATCTGACGTATGGCTAGCAGCAGCATACAGTTTATCCCCTAAATTCAGCTTGTATAAGGGAACAAGATCATTCAAACACAAAATATCTGCATCAACATATAAGATCTTATCTAATTCCTTTGGTAGGTATTCATGAGCTAAAAGGCGATAATAAATGGTCTCAGGGTAACGATCTGTCGTCGGAGCATCTTCAAATGCTTCCTCACCAATCACAACAGGCGTATAACGGACACCTAGTTTTTGACAGAATTCCGAAATGTCATCATTCTTTTTTAACAATTGCTTTTGTAAAACATAAACTGCTAGGTTATGATTGCTACTATTTTGATAAATCGAATATAGCGTGACCATAAATTGCGAAACATAGCCATCATCGATTGAAAAGAGTAAATTGATTGTATCCATATTATCTCAGTTATCTAAGTTTGCTTGTTGGCGCTTAGCGACGTTGTCTTTAATGATTTGATAAAGACTTGCTGCCAAAGGTACAGCTACTAACATTCCAAGGATACCCCATAAAGCACCACCGATTGTGATTGACATCAAGACCCACATACCTGGTAATCCAATTGAACCACCAACGACACGCGGATAAATGACATTCCCTTCAAATTGTTGTAAAACAATCAAGTAAACTAAAAAGAGAAACGCTTGTGAAACAGATTGTGTAGCAATTAAGATAAAACCAATGGTCGCTCCGATATAAGCACCAATAACAGGGAGCAGGGCTGTAAATGCAACTAAAATACCGATTGTTGCCGCATAGGGGAAACTAAATAGAAGCATTCCTGCTGCTGTCAAGCTCCCCAAAATCATCGCTTCTAGCGTTTGACCAACAAAGAAACCGTGAAAACGTTGGTGTAAAATGTCTAGGAGATAGTGAACTTTTTCGGCGTATTTGCCAAGATAGGTATCAATCAAAAGATTAAACTGACGCCCCAATTGTTCTTTGCTTGCCAAAACATAAATTGAAAAGATCAAGCTAACAAAGACATTTAAAACAGTTGAAGCAATCGTACTAACCGACGTCAAAACCCTTGTTAAAACGGACAGCACTTGATTTAAAATTTGCTGACTATAATCTGAAAGAGTTGAGGTAATATCAGATGAATTTCCAAAATAATCAAACAGTTCTTTGATAACCTTAGTATCACTCACTTCTTTAATAAAATTAGCCATACCAGTAGTATCAATCTTCAGCAAGGAATTAATACTTGAAATCAAATCAGGCAGGACAATCGAAAAGAGCCAGCTAATCAATAAAATAAAGGTCAAGTATGCCAAAATCATCGAAATCGCACGTTTAGCCTTCAAGAGCATTCTATTTTTGATAACGCGCGTGTAGAGCATTTCATATAAGCTCATGACAATGTTGACAATATAGGAAATTCCAGCACCAATTAAAAAGGGGAAGCTTGCCTTATAAATCGTTCCGACAATCGACGCACCATTACTCCAATAAGCTTGGATAGCATAACAAAGGACAAAGGCAAGTACAACATAATAGACTTGTTTTTTCTCGAATTTCATAACAGCTCCTAATTTTCAGTTGCTTTTATTATATCATATCAAAATTTATCGAAAAACCAAACTACCTACCGCTTTTAATCGGCTTTTTTGCTATTCTTGGCTAACAATACTAGTTACCATAAATTTGCCCACTAACGGGGTCAATGATTTTGATTAAATCATAAGTACTATCCGTGATACTATAATGAAAGATGCAACAATTTGAAAAATGTAACTCTGGATGATTATCTAATTCTAAAGCGCTAAAAAAGCTCATGATTGCGCCTGCGTGGCTGACTGCTAAAATCGTTGCATCATCGTCTGCTTGCGACACTAAACGAAAAACAGTATCACTAACCCGTTTTTTCACCTGCGTTTCACTTTCACCGTCATATTGCAAGTAGAAATCACCGTGTCCTTTTTGATTGGGTTTTCGATTTGGATGCAAATACTCTGGCTTTCCTTCCATTCGACCAAAATTAAATTCTTTCAAACCTTTGAGCCGTATATAATCTGCACGTCCGCTCACAATTTCCAAAGTATCAGAACAACGTTCTGCTGTCGAACAATAAAGCTTATCAAAAGTAATGTGATGAGCGTGAAAATAATCACGCGCTGCTTGAGCTTGCTGTTTGCCATTTGTCGTCAAGGGTGAATCGCACCAGCCTTGAATCAACCCAAGTTGATTAAACAAGGTTTCTCCATGACGCATTAAGTAGAGTGTCTTAGTCATTCTCTTCCCTTTCAAAAATGTACTCTTTGCAAAGAAACTCAGCTGAAAAAGCCCAACTGAGTTTATTATCATTAATCGTTTAAAATATTAGCGCCACGTGTTGCAATCAAATCTTTATAAAAGAAGAATGAGTCTTTACGTGAGCGGTCAAAGCTACCGTTTCCTTGGTCGTCAGCATCAACGTAAACAAAACCATAGCGTTTTGACATTTCAGAAGTTGACGCCGAAACAAGGTCTGTACACCCCCACCAAGTGTATCCCATCAAATCAACACCGTCCTCAATGGCTTCATACATTTGTTTGACGTGTGATTGGAGATAATCAATACGGTATTGGTCGTGAATCGAACCGTCTTCTTCTACTGTATCAAGAGCACCTAGACCATTTTCAACAACCATAAGCGGTACTTGGTAACGGTCATAAAGATTGTTAAGCGTGATACGAAGTCCGACAGGATCGATTTGCCAACCCCAGTCAGAAGCTTCAAGATATGGATTTGGTTCGCTTAGGATAAGATTTCCTGCTGTCTGGTCGCCAGTTTTTTGCTTACGAGCAATTGAACTCATATAATATGAGAATGACATGAAGTCAACAGGATATTTTTCAAGAATATCAAGGTCACCGTCTGCGATTTCTAATGCGATATGATTTTCTTTAAAGAAACGTTTGGCATATGCTGGGTATTTTCCGCGAACTTGAACATCAGAGAAGAATAGATTTTCATGGTCTTTTTTGATTTCTTCCATGACGTCTTCTGGATTGCAGGTCGCAGGATAGGCTTGCATACGCGCTAACATACACCCAATCTTGAAATCAGGATTAATCTCGTGACCGATTTTTGTTGCCAAACTTGATGCTACAAACTGATGATGAGCTGCTTGATACATATCTTGGAGGTTCAATTTACCATCTTCAAACAAGAGTCCACCTGATAAATAACCAGTCATACCAATAATATTAATTTCATTGAATGTCAACCAATAGTTGACCTTATCTTTGTAACGATTAAAGACCGTTTCAGCATAACGAACAAAGAAATCAATCACTTTACGATTTTTCCAGCCACCGTATTCTGTTACCAAGTGGGTTGGAAATTCATAGTGAGATAAAGTAACCAGTGGCTCAATGCCGTATTTATTAAGCTCATCAAAAACCTTATCATAAAAAACTAACCCAGCTTCATTCGGTGTCGCATCATCACCATTTGGAAAAATACGTGACCATGCAATAGAAAGACGAAAAGTCTTGAAGCCCATTTCGGCATAAAGGGCAATATCTTCTTTATAACGATGATAAAAATCAGACCCCCAACGTTTTGGATAAAGCCCTTCTTTATCATTCAAAGCTGCATTCAATTTAGCACGAGTCATTGGTGAATTAAATTCACTTCCCATTGATTTGCGTTCTTCTGGAGCAACGGCACGCGCTGTATCCGATGTCGCTGGACCACGTCCGTCAACATTCCAAGCGCCTTCAAATTGATTGGCAGCTGTTGCACCGCCCCACAAAAATCCTTCTGGAAATTGTTTGGTCATATATAGTCACCTCATACATTGATTTACTCTTGTATTATACCCAGAAATGTGGGCGTTTTCTATTACTATGTTCTTGAAATATGATACTATACCACTATTATTGCGATAATTTACCAAATAAATGCACTTTTAGCCTATGATAACTAAATTTATTGGGGAAATAGGAAGTCTTTTTCATTTGCTCAACTTTTTGATGATTATGCTCTGACAAAGATTTGTAAAATCCCTTAACCAAGCCTTTTCTATCCTTTGTTTATATAGACTTTTCAGTTGATAATTTGACAAACGGCGTTTCTCTCTATATAATAAATAAGTTGAAATTATTCTATTTTTTCTGAAAATACGAAAAATAGATAAAGACTAGTACTCATTTAGTGGTTAATCGTTAAAAAATGGTTTTATCTTTTAACCAGTGATTTAAGTGCTATGATTATTAGGAGTTTTTACTTATGTATGATTTTCTATCGTCTTTGGACAGCCTTGTCTGGGGACCGCCACTTCTTGTTCTTCTTGTCGGAACAGGGATTTATCTTTCTACTCGTTTAGATCTGTTGCAGGTTTTCCGACTTCCAAAAGCCTTGAAACTCATCTTTTCAGCTGAGGCTAAAGGTCAAGGAGACATTTCAAGCTTTGCGGCTCTTGCAACAGCTCTCGCAGCAACCATCGGAACTGGGAATATCGTCGGAGTCGCAACTGCCATTAAGTTAGGTGGACCTGGGGCCTTATTTTGGATGTGGATAGCTGCTTTCTTCGGTATGGCAACCAAATATGCCGAAGGTGTTCTTGCTATTAAATACCGTACCAGAGATGCCAACGGAGACGTCGCAGGCGGACCAATGCACTACATCGTAAACGGAATGGGCAAACATTGGAAACCGCTCGCTATTGCTTTTTCTATCTTTGGTGTTATGGTGGCACTTTTTGGTTCTGGGACATTTACACAAGTTAATTCTATTACAGATTCTCTTAACAATACCGTTGGTTGGTCGCCTAAAGTAATCAGTCTTGTTTTAGCTGTGCTAGTTAGTATTATCATCTTTGGTGGTATTCAATCTATCTCTAAGGTAGCTGAAAAAATTGTTCCTTTCATGGCAATTATTTACATCTTAGCAACCCTTACAATCCTAGCCTTCCATTTTGACCATATTATTCCAGGTTTAGGATTAGTTTTACATTCAGCATTTACTGGAAAAGCTGCTACAGGTGGTTTTGCTGGTGCAACAGTTGTCACAGCTATTCAAGCAGGGATTGCACGTGGTATCTTCTCTAATGAATCTGGACTTGGTTCTGCACCTATCGCCGCTGCGGCTGCTAAAACGGAAGAACCTGTTGAACAAGGGCTTGTCTCTATGACAGGAACATTTATTGATACCATTATTATTTGTACTTTAACAGGTCTTTCTATTATCGTTACTGGTGGCTGGTCAAGCAATTTGAATGGAGCAACGCTCACGCAATCAGCATTTTCATCTATCTTTGGAAACTTCGGTGTTTATGCCTTAACTATTAGCTTGATTTTATTTGCCTTCACAACGATTCTTGGTTGGTGCTACTATGGGGAACGTTGTTTTGAGTTCTTATTTGGTGTCAAAGCTATCCCAGTTTATCGTATTGTCTTTATTGCTATGGTTGCTTTGGGTGGCTACATCAGCTTAGAAACAATTTGGGTTATCGCTGATATTGTTAACGGGCTTATGGCAATTCCGAATTTGATTGCCTTACTAGCACTTTCACCAATTATTATTAAAGAAACAAAACATTATTTTGATAATCATTGATTAAACATCTGGAATTCACTCCAGATGTTTAATTTGCTATCATCGCTAGCTAAATGGTTGATTTTATCATATTTTCTTTGTGACAAGCTTAAACTAATGGTATAATAGTGAGTGCTGTTTATTTTAACATTAGTGACTAAGATAAGAATCGTTTTTAAAGGAGTTATTACCTATGCCAACACCAGCTGAGAATCTTCGGTTAGCTAAACGTGGGCCAATCGTAAGCATCATTGCCTATCTTACGATTTCTGCCGCCAAGCTAATTGCAGGTTACACGCTTAATTCATCATCACTTATTGCCGATGGTTTTAACAACTTGTCTGATATTTTGGGCAATATTGCTCTACTAATCGGGCTTCATTTAGCCAGTAAGCCAGCAGATGCCGAACACCGTTTTGGGCATTGGAAAATTGAAGATTTAGCGAGTTTGATGACATCCTTTATCATGTTTATCGTTGGTTTCCAAGTGCTGTCTCAAACCATTCAGAAAATCATTTCTGGAAGCCGCACAGCCATTGACCCAGAGGGTGCTATCGTCGGTGTCATTTCAGCTATTATTATGTATGGTGTTTATGTTCACAATAAACGCCTATCGCAAAAAGTGAAATCGAGTGCTCTGGTTGCTGCTGCAAAGGATAATCTTTCTGATGCGGTCACTTCTATTGGTACGTCTGTTGCTATTGTTGCTGCTTCTTTCAATCTTGTTATCATTGATAGACTTGCTGCTATTGTCATTACCTATTTTATCTTGAAAACAGCTTATGACATTTTTATGGAAAGCGCCTTTAGCTTATCAGACGGCTTTGATGAAAAAGAGCTTAAAAAATACAAGGAAGCCATTTTAAAAATTCCTAAAGTAACTGCTGTTAAATCTCAACGTGGGCGTTCATATGGAAGCAATATCTACCTTGACATTGTCGTCGAAATGAATCCAGACCTTTCTGTCTATGAAAGCCATGGCATTACTGAGCAAATTGAAACATTGCTTAGTCAGGAATTTTCGGTGTACGATACCGATGTTCACGTTGAGCCTGCTGCCATTCCCGAAGATGAAATTTGGGAAAATGTTTATAAAAAACTTTATAAAGACGAAAAAATCATTCTTTCCAAAATTCCAGACTACGAAGACCTACTAGCTGATAATTTTACACTCATTGATGATGACGGAAAGACTTATTCAAAAGAGGAAATGACTTCCCGTAAAAAACATTGCATGAGCAATTTTGATGATTTTCAAATGACATCAATCAGCCAAAAAACAAAACTCATCACTTACACGCTTGGTCATAAATCACACACTAGCATTTGGCGTCGTAAAGAAGAATGGCACCTTATTTTCCACCAGATTACCCCAATTAGCGATAACTCTAATATTGAAGCAAAAGACTAAATATGCTGTCCTAGTCTTTTGACTAAACAAGAAATCCATCAAAATCATAATAAACAAAAAAACTCTGAGGCTAACCTCAGAGTTTCAGACTGAAGACAAAGTCCTTGGGAACAACAGTTTCTAAGGGCTTTTTGTGTGGATTAGCGGTATAATAGAGATAATAATAGCTATGAGGTGAGCCTATGTTCCATAAAGAAAATCCAGACTATAATCGTAAGCAAGTTGGTTTTTACACCTTAGATGACTTAGTTCCAGAAGACCATTTGTTACGTCAGATTGACCGTGTGATTGACTTTTCTTTTATTTATGACTTGGTCGAAGACACTTATTCTCACGAAACAGGTCGTCCTAGTCTCGACCCTGTGATGGTCATCAAAATTCCTTTAATCCAGTGTCTCTTTGGGATTCATTCAATGCGTCACACCATTAAAGAAATCGAGGTCAATGTGGCTTATCGTTGGTTTTTAGGCTTAACTTTAGACGCTAAAGTGCCTCATTTCACTACTTACGGCAAAAACTACAGTCGTCGGTTTCAAGATAAACAAGTAGTTGAAGCCATTTTTAGTCATGTCTTAGGCTGCTGTATCAATGCGGGCTTAATTGACCCAAGT
>NZ_NETH01000029.1 GCF_003337175.1 Streptococcus gallolyticus | reverse complement strand
GAACGAATACTGTCAATATCTTTTGAATTGTATTTAAGTGTTAAAATACTTGCAGAACCTGCCAAGAAACGTTGCAAATTAGCACTCTTATATTTGATTCCTGCTTGATTATCAAAAAAAACCACATTGTGGCTGTCTGTTGAATCACGAATGGCAATACGTACATTAGTTTTTGTCAAATGTAAACCTCCTGTATTGTTGCTGTGGCGCTTTCCACTTCCGCAAAGCTAGATACTAATAACTGCACTTTGGTTTTCCCCGGTGGCACTTTAAAATAAGTCGTGCCCAAAATTTCGTCATCTAAACGAATTTGATTATTGACTTTAATTTGCCCGTTCTCACCATCAATAGCAATCGTAGACCAACTTGGATAGCGATTAGGAACGTCTTTCCAGTAATCAACATGTAATTCTTGGAAAATAAAATCATTTAAATAGTGATGGGTGACCTTTCTGTCTGTCGTGTTTCTGCCCGCATACTGCCCGACAAAAAACTGGATTTTCTTCGCCTTGACAGATGACAAACGAGAATCATAATAGGGATAATAACCACCGTACCAGAAAAACTGTACACGGTCTTTTTCTTTCACCAAGTCGAACATATTGCGGTTTTGGTTGCGACTTTCTGTGCCGTATGGATTGGGTGGCACCCAGTATGACGGCGTAAAGTCAATCGTCTTAACCACACGGCTACCGCCCGAACCGTCACCCATCAAAAAACGAACATAGGCAGTATTGCCGACAGTATCGTCCTTTTCAATCGCCATGCCAGCAATTAGACGATTCTTTTCATCTAGCACCGTTAAACACCAAGCGCCAGTTTGCCCCATTAATCCAGTTTCAAACCAAGCTCTAGCCCAGATATACCATTGAGAGATAGGATTACTTAGCGTGTATTCCTTAACCGCCCCATACTGAAGAGCACCAGACGTTCCGCTTGTTTTAAAAGAGCTTGACAACAAACCAAGACGACCGCCGTAAGACTTATCAGCGGTCATTTTAGTTGTAACAATTTTGTTTGTGTTCTCATAATTCTTAGTGCCATCAGTCCAATTGGCAAAATCACCTTTTTGATTACTTAAAACAGTGACGTTCTTTCTGTCCATATAACCATCTGATTCATCGTACTTACCAAACTGCATAGCACCATACTCACTAACAATGCCAATGAAGCCAGACTCTTTCTTGAGCTTGATTTCATAGTTGACAGTCGCATCTTCGCTTCCGTTATTTTCAATCTCGGTTTCCCACACCCCATCTGAATTCTTAGCAAATTCAAATTCTCGAGTGCTGTTCGTATGCGCCAAACCGTCTGGCACAAAAAACTCAATTGTTGTTTCATCGTACCAATCAGAAATCCCTTTAAGTTCAATATCTCCTTTAGGAAGAGCCATATAGAATCTATTGGGTTCATCAGGTAGTTCTAACTTATAGGGTTCTTTTGCTCGAAGAAGCATCGCGATGCGTTCTCTTAAAGCGTTTAAGTTTCTAGTGTTGATTCCAGAATACTCAATTGTATCAACAAATTCATTTGGTGATACAGAGCGAGAAGCCAAAGCGACTTTTACTTTAATAATCTTAGCTCCATAAGAAACATTTTTAAGTTCAACTCCTGTATCAAACAAGTCATCTGTCGTTAACGAGCGCTCATTTCCAACAGTTCGTTGAATTTCTAAAACATTCAAAAAAGGCGATAAATCAACACCTTTGAATGTAAAATTAGCCATTATTTCCTAACCCCCAAACTAAATTTCTAACTTCTTGTTTTCTACTCTGATAATCGCTGATGTCATCGCCAGTCGCACGAGCAAACTCCTGCCCGTTGATGTTTAAAACGGTATCACGAGAAGCTATTGATTTAATTGTGTCAAGTGCTTCTCTGATAGTATCCAATTTTGCATCATCTTGATTGCGGTAAGTGATTTCAATATCATTTGAAAATCTACCGCCATCAAAATCGTAAATCGCTTTACTGCTCATCATATCTGATACTTGCGCATTAAAGTTGTCAATTCTATCAAACATTGAGTCCATAGCGCTATCAACATACTTTTGCGAACGTTCGATACCGACTGCTACCCCTTGACCAATGTATATACCGACATTGTCACGGAATAGGCGAGATGGTGAATGGATTTTGGCTTTAGCTTGCGCTGCTCTTTCGGCTTGAGCAACCAAGGCATTAGCAGCAGCCGTCACAGAGCCAAGAGAAGCCATCATACCGCTTGCTAAACCTTGACCGATATAAACACCAATCGAACGCATTGAACCAACACCAGACATCCCAGCAGAGCGTACAGCAGACATGAGCGCATTCATTGCACTTGCTGCTCTACCTACACCGCTTGAAATCCCTTGTGCAATATTTTGCGATGTCTGTTGACCGATAATGCGACCTTGTACTTTCATTTGATTGCCAATTGAAATGATGATAGTTAAGATAGCTTGCATTGATGATTGGATTTGCGCACGCATGCTTGAAAATGCTGTGATAACTGCTTGTGTGCTTGAAATGATTGAGCGCATTTGAGCTGCCGAACTTGATGCGCTAGCACCAAGGCGAGCAAAACCACCAGAAACAGCTGAAAGTGAGCTACTAAGAGTGCTGATTCTTCCACCTAGCACTCCAAACGATGCACCAGCTGCGCCTGTTGCTGCACTCATTGATAAAATACGTGCATTAAATGCACTGATTAGACCACCGATAATCGCAAAACTCGTCGTAATTCCCATTGCTCTAGCACCAAACATTGCAAAGCCTGCTGTAGCTGACACAATCGCTGGCGTTAACGTCATGATTTGAGTTTTAAAAGCCGCAATTGGTGCGTTAATAGCTGATAAGCCAGCTACACCAGAAATAGCTTGTGTAGTGAATGTTTGGAAGCCTGCGCCGGCCGTTGTCATTGTTGCTGGTAATTGTGTCAAGTTAGTTTTAAGTGTCGTAATTGCTGTCCCAAACGTTGTAAGAGAGGTTAATGCAAGAGATGCACTTTTGGCAAACAAAGCCATGCCTGTACCAACTTGTGTCATGGCTGTTCCAAGAGTTGACATGCCACTTGCGTGACTCGCCATATTACCAAGACCTGTTGCTACAGCTGCTAAAGTAGCTACTAAATCACCAAGTTTAAGGTCAACAAGGATTTTGATACCCTGCGCCATCTGCTTAACACCTTTACCAGCGTTAAGAGCGGCATTCCCCATTGAGTCAAAAATACCTGCAACACCATCTAAAACATTACGAACGGCATCGCCAAAACCAGTGATAACACCTTTGGCACTATCCAAGATGTTACTGATTTGTTCACCAAGCGTTTTGAATAAGTTTGAAATTGAGTCAATAATCGGACTGATTTGGCTGATTAAGTTGTTAAATGCTTCCACGATTTGAGATAGCACAGGAGCAACCGCAACCACCATTTCCGTAATTGCTGGAATGAATGGAGCAAGTGCTTGGATAATCTGAACAATCGCATTAGAAACTACTGTCACAATTTGAACGAAAGCACCGCTGATAATTCCAACAATCGGTGTGATAGCTGTAGCAATTTGAGAAATCGCCGAACCAAGCGCTGTAATGATTGGTGGAAGTGTGCCAAGAATCGAGGTAAAAGCATCACCTAACGCTGTAATAGCTGGTGCTGTTGCACCAATGGCGACACCGACCGCAACCACTAAAGGCGCTAGGTTAGCAAGTGCACTTGTGACAACTGGCAATACACCAGAAACTGTTACAATCGCTTGAGCGAAAGCACCAATAATTGCCGTCGCTACTGTTGCAAAGGCTGTTCCAAGCGCTTGTATAATCACAGACACACCTGCGCTGTGTTCAGCCAATAAAGATAGCGATGCCACGATAATGCCAATTCCTGCACCAATACCGACTGCTGCAATAGCTATCGCTGCGCCGAATGAAAGCAATGTTGCGGGATTTAATCCCTTTAATCCTTGCATCAAGCCTTTTAGCGTTGCACCTACACCTTTACCGAAACCTTCAAGAGTCTTACCAAGACCTGTAAAAGTTTTACCCAGACCATCAAAGATGGATTTGAAAGATGTAGCTACACCTTTAATGAGATTGGTTAAACCATTAAAGATTTGAGAAATTGTACTTTTAGAACGACTAACACTGTTTGTCGTTCCGTCCAGACTATCTTCAGCATTCTTTTTAAACAGTTTGAATGGATTAAACGATTTGATAAAGTCCAAACCTCTTATTCCAGCAGAAACTAATTTTGTTCCCGCCGAAAAGGCTAAAAGTCCAGCAATACCACCAACCAAAACATTGGTAAACCCTTTGACAATGCTTGGGTCTAATCTTGAAATAAAGTCAGCAATAGCCCCTACAACTTGTGCAATGACTTTAGCAACATTACCAATGACTGTACCTAAAGTCACCCAAATAGAGGCATCACCAACCGCAGACACCAAGGTCTTGTACGCCAAGATAACACTATCAATGGCATTTTTGATGGCTTGCATCGCACCAGTATCCGCAAATGCATTGATAAATGCTTTAACGATGCTAGCTCCAGCAGCTACTGTTCTAATCAGTGCTGAAACTGCATTGCTTAGTGTATAAACCCAAGTCATACCGCCACCTGAAACACTCGAAAAGGCTGAGCCTAGAGCACCCACAGCACCCTTGACTTTATCTATCGCTACTTTGAAATTAATAACAAATAATGGATTAAAAAACAGTTTCATCGCTGTTTGAGCCTTGGAGAGCATGCCCTCAATGTCAATAGAATCAAGGGTTTTCCCAAGATTGTCAGCGATTTTCCCAAAATCAATAGTATCCAAAGCGTCTGTGAGAGCTACTACCGCCTTGATACCAAATTGATTCAGTTTTTCGAAAGCTGGCATAAGCTTATTGGATAACGTTTCTTTCGCACCATCAATAGCTTGGTCGACCGTTTTAAATTCTGTTGCCATTTTTTGGAAAGCTTCAGAATTACCTGCACGGTTCATGGCGTCAAAGAATTCTTCTGTATTAACTTTTCCGTCTTGAACAGCAGCTACTAATTCATCCGTTGACATGCCCATTTCTTTTGCAACAGCTGCCATACCAGCAGGCGCTTGTTCCATCATGATTTTAAAATCCATCCATGCGATTTTAGGTTTACTTGCCATCTGTGTGGCTTGCATAGAGATAGATTTCATGGCTTGTGCTGGATTTTCTGCTGATGCCGCTAAGCCACCAAAAGCTTTAACCAAACTCCCAACGTTTTTCGTACCTACAGCGTCAAGTTGAGAGTAAGTACTTGCCATATCAGAAGCGGAATAAATGGTTTGGGTCGCAAAATCTTGCATTTCTGATTTAGCAGCAGCTATTTGTTCGCTTGAACGACCGAAAGCTTGTAAGTTGCCCTCGAATGTTTTCCAAGCTTTTTGAGAGCTATTTAGTTCCGTTCCCATGCTACGTATACCGCCAGAAATAGCACTTATACCAGAAGTTAAAGCACTACTAACAAGATTAGCACCTAAAACACTTTTAAACATTGACCCAGTTTTAGCAGCCATACTAGATAAACCAGATACTGATTTTTGAGCGTTTTTGAAAGCGTTAGAAAAGCCACTGTCATTCGCCTTTAGGACAGCTTCAACAGTATATGAATGATTACTCATTGTTACCTCCTTCCCTTAAAAATTGTTGTCTACGTTTTGCAATAGCTAGCAATTCGCTATTTACAGGCGGTCCGTACCCACCACCTAAAATGGCATTTCTACGTTTAGCCTCATCGTAAAAATCATTGAATTTTTCAAACAAATATTTCTTGCCATTCTTATCTGGAGCTTTCACTAATCTAGTTAGATAAGCTTGTAGATATATTTCCTGTTCCTTATCTAAACGTTGCATGAGATAGCCACGTTTTCTGACGTTAAAATCTTCAATAGTCATTCGTTTAGCTTCAACTATTGAGCTGATACCATACAAACCAAGCGCCATTGCTAACATATCTTCGTAGACTTCTTTTGAAGTAGCTATAGAGGTAGTTTGCTTCTTTACGCCGTCATTGCTTTTAGCACTTTTGCGACTTTTGATTTCGTCAACGGTGCAGTTTTCAACGCAGATAAAAAATCATCAAATACTTTGTCTAAATCTTCTTGCTCTTCAAGCCATTTCTCAATATCAGCCACACTCGGAATTGTTTTAGCGGTATGTGTTGCTGCCAAAATAATATCTTCTAATATAACTGGGTTATTATCTTTCAAATAAACAACAGCACTATTAATGCCCATACCAAAAGAAACACCATTACCGTTAACTTCGTAGCGCTTATCCATTTCACGAATAAAATCAATTCCAAAATGCAAGTCGTGTTTTTTACCGTTAATTTCAATTTGTTTCATCAGTTTTTCTCCTAATCCAAAAAATAAAAAAGAAGGGTGATTTATCCCTTCTTAAAAATTGCAACAAAGAACAAAGCATTACTCAGAAGCTGTTGTATCCTTGAATGCGTAATTAATTTCTTCAACTTGACTAGCTGTTAGTGTAGCATAGCCTTCAACCGGTTTTCCTTCGATTGTCATTTCAGTTGACAATGTTTCTAAATCTTCGACATTATCAGGGACTTCCCAGCTTGACAGAGCGCCTTGAGCATAAAGCGCAGGGTATTTTTCACCTTGTTTTTCTCCCGCAAGGTCAATTTCCCAAACTTCAAGTTTTTCACCGTTTACAACAGAGTTTTTAAGCATTTTGTTGACGTCATCACGACTTGTCACAGCTTCGATGGATAATGTGACTTCTAAGCCGCCATCTTTAACAATAGCTCCGTCTTTTGTCTTTTCAGAATCCGTTGAACGCTCATACTTCCATGTATGCTCTGTTTGCAAAGCGAGTTTAGCTGCTGCTGTTTTGTCCCCTAGTTTTCGGAACATCAAAATTTTATTTCTACCAAAATTAGCCATAATTTCCTCCTAATGAAATTTAAATTTTAAATCCAGAATGCCGTGATAAAGCAATTCTGGCGTTGAATTATCTTTTATAATTTGTGTTGAACTAGACAAATCCATTGCCCACTGCGTGTTACCAATCTGCCTAATCTTAGAAAAGTCAGTCATTAGCCTCCCAATCCAATCAGACACCAATTTTCTGTCATCAGCTGTCCCCCATACATCAACTTGAGCCGATACAGCACCAAGTAAGTAAGACTTTGTGGGTTGTGGCACAATTTGAGTGTATGAAACCACCATGAAAGGATAAGGTGTACCGTCTTCTGGCAAGAATGGATAAGCAGTAAGTCCTAAAGCAGTTGAGCGTTTAATCAATTCATCATGGATTTGTTGGTCTGGTTGTTTATTTAGCAATACCTGCTCTCCTTAAATCATTGATAAACTTAGGTTGCACGACATCAAAAGCAGGTTTCATGAATGGTTGCGCCTCCATGAAACGTGTCCCCTTTTCTAGGTATCCAGAATAATCTGTGCCAGCTGTTACTTTAGCGACAAAGCCACCGTCTGTAATTTCAAGCTTGATACTTCGTTTCGTTGCACCAGTGGCATATCCATGAGTAAACACTGCGTTGGATTGTGCTTTCTTTTGAAGGTCTGCTCCATGTTTTTGTACAGCTGCTTTATGAGCTTTCATATTAGCTGCCGTTTGCAACGCTCTAAGTAAGATGTCGTCTCCTTTAATGTCAACTTGAGCCATGATTTACCTCACTGACATAAAAAACAGTTAGTCTGTTGGCATGTTTTGGGTTATCCACAATTGAAAAAGGCTGACCGTCTATTAAAAGACTGTCAACCTTATCTTTACAGTTTCTAACCCTGACAACCGTAGTAGCTTCTTTTAGCTTATCCCCAAGTAGGCTCTGTAATTTGGCACTAATTGGACCAATGTTAGCAGGCACAACCTTTTTAGTTGTACCACCACCAACCATTTTTCCTAACTCTGGGTCGTAATACGGTTTTTCTTTTGATTTGAGGATAAGTGTGACACGTTTATCAAATCTCATAATGCCTTAAACCCCGCTTGGAAATCGCTAGCAAATTGCCTGTGGATAACTTTGTCATATTCTGCAAAATCATCCAATTCAAAAGCCATGCTAAGCCCTTCTACAGTTTGTGAGGACATACCTTCTGAACCAATGCGATTAAATCGCTTAACCATCACTTCGACAATGATGTAGTTTAGATTTTCTGGTATGTCGTCTTGTTTTGAATAGGCTTTAAAGTGAGACTCTGTAAGCATTTGAATGACTGACAAGAGATTATCTTGCAAGTCATCTGAAAGTCCTAACAGAGTCTTGACTTGCTCGATAATTGACATGTCACTACTCCTTTAACGCTTCAATTAAAGCTTCTTTATTGAGGGTTGAATACCCCTCAATCCCTTTTTCTTTCGCCATCGCTTTTAGTTCGGCGAGTGTCTTTTCAGACAAATCAACAACCTCTTTTTTAGCATAATGGCGACGTAATAGACCTACTCCCATTAGGCATTTCCTCCAAATTTAACAACCTTTGTAGGGTCATACAAGTAAACACCATAGTGTTCATCACCAGTGATGACAGTTGTTTTCTTCAAAATGTCACGGTCGGTTTCAACTGCCACGTCACGTTTAAGAACGATAACGAATGCCCCGTATTTAGCGACATCTTCTGTATCTGTTGAATCAGCAGATACTTTAATAAGAAATCCTTTGCCTTTTTCAACTTTTTTAGAACGCACGATTTGGACGCCGTGAGTTTCACCAAAAGTACCAGAAACAACAATGTTAGCACCGATTTCTGAACCAGAAATCCATTGTTTAACAGTGTCAGCACGCAAATCGATGGCATCTGAGGGGTTTACCAAGGCGACATAGCGAGCATCTTCTTCGTCATCAAAGACTGCAAGTGCTTTATCAATGGCTACTCCTGTTGTTGGCGCTTCATCGATATATTGTGTAGCTGTTTTAGCTTTTTCGATAAGGTCATTATCAATCTTGTTAGCAATCGCTAGACTGATTTGATGTGTTGCTTGACCGAGTGGGTCTCCGTAACCAGACAAGACAGCTTCATCGGTTAATTCAATACCTTTACCAGCTTTTTTAATCGTCATAGTAGATTTAGTTGTTGTTAGTTGGTCTGGTTCAATTGCGACACCTTCTGCAATGTCTTTGGCATCACCAGAGTATTCCCATTTAGGAACTGTAATCGTTGTACCTGGTTGACCTACAAGCTCACGTTCAACATAAGCAAGTGGTGTAAATTTAATGAGTTTAGGAAGTTTAGCGGAAACCATATCTGCCATAACTTCTGGATTAATCATTTGTGCAAGTTGTGTTTGTGTCATGTTATTTTATCCTTTCAATCGATGATAAAGTTCTGGATTATTTTGCAACAATTCGTTGCGGTCTTTATAACCCATTTTGTCAAATTGCTTTTTAGTAATCGCACCAGCAGTTGATTGTTCAACTTTTTTAGGTGTTTTACCTTTAAGCATTTCACTAACCTTTTTATCGGCTAGCCCATTCACCAAGCTAGAAAGAGCGTTAACAGCTTCTTGTGTCCCTTCTGCATCATTTTTAACAACAAAGCTAAGAATGTCATCACTGGCTACAATTCCAGCTTCTGAAAGCATTTTAGAAGCTTCTTTCTCAAGTCCGTTACGATTCAGTTGAGCTTCTAGCTCAGCGATTCGGTCAGCCTGTTTTTGCGCTTCGTATGCTGCTTTTTGTTCAGCGTTCATTTTGCGCAATTTTTCAGCTTCGTCCATTTTTTCTTTGTACTCTCGTTCAGCAGAACGCTTCGCCTTTGCTTTTTCTTTTTGGACAATATCGTCAAGCTCGGCTTGAGTGAATGTTTTTTCAGTAGTTTCAACCTTTTCCGGAGTGTCGACTTGCTCTGTTTCGGTTTCTACTACTTCTTTGATTTCTTCTGCCATATTTGGCGACCTCCTTTTTAAGTCCAGAGTGGACTGATACCTTACACCTTTTAATGCCATGAGTAAGTTTTGGGCAAAAAGAAAAGCCGTATCGCTACGACTTTTTATGCTGAATGGATAGGGTATATTCTCCATCGAAATAACCTAAAATCCCTCCACTCTTTAAATATTCTATATCGTCGTCTGTAAGATATGTATCACTATGACCCCAACCAAGATTTGCGATTTCTTGGGTTGTATCAAATCTTTCCCAATTGTCCATTTCTAATCTCCCATGTTTGTTTCAAATTCGATTTCAAAGTCACTTAGTGTTTCAAGTGCTTCATTTAAAGCATTTGCTTTTTGTGCTACATCTTCCATCAATTTCAGGAACTCACTTTGATTGCTCCATGTAACGTTTATTTCGCTTAATTTAGCCATACTTTCTCCTTTCGCTTGTAAAAAAATGAGTGTTGGTGTATAATTTAAGTAAAGGATGAGTTTTCGAGCACCCATAGGAGCGCGGACACTCATCCTTTTTCATTTGGTTGAACAATAGCGATAATTTCATCGTTTCTTTTTAGAATTGCAGTTTTTAAACCACGCCGTCCCGAACGATAAACATCATTTAACTGCCTTAACAATTCTTCATCACTTAGTGATGAATTCGTAGCATCAAATATAATGTTTGGTGCTTGTTTTTTTGCTTTTCGGGAATTATTATCAATAACATACTTCCCAGAACCACCAAAACTCTTTAAATCGAACGGCACTCCATCAACTAAGTAATCGGGCGTGCTAACTTTTTTAGGAAAATTCACCCTTGGTAAAATATCGACTTTTAACCCTGTTTTGCTAGAAAGCCAACTTGCAACTTGATGCTCATAGTTCGAATGGTCTGAAACAACGTTGTGCCCATCAACAACGTAAGTCTTACCGTTTTTGGTAACTTGATTGCTGATGTTGATATTCGGAGTATGCTCTTTCCCGTCAACATACTTATTGATGACATTATCCATGTGTGGATATACCGAATGCCAGCTATCTTGTATTAATTTCTCGTACTCATCTTCACTCATCGAGAAGTGGGCAGCGGTAGAACAATGACAATGTGGGTGCATTGGAGCGGCATTCTCTCCAGGTTCCATGTCCTTGACTTTAAAAATCTTGCCATTCAAAGCCTTGCAGATATCGCAAGCGCTGGGTTCTGCGATGTATTCGTACTCCTCATAACCATTAGACTTATAAGATTGTCTTTGGGCTTCTGTAGCAACTCTAGCGCCTTCTGTAACTGCTAAACGCTTAGCTTCGCTAGCCGATACGCCAAATTCCTTTCTGATTTTAGCAATCATAGTCGTTGGATTTTTACCCTTTAAGAGATAATCCTCAGCCATACGAGCAACAATCTCCCTAAGAGCATCTTGCCTCTGCCAGATACGATTAGACCACCTTGCACCTTTAAAAGAAGTGTTGAGGACTGTCTGTATCGTCTGCCTTACTTGTTTTGCACTTAAAACAGATTGCCCCAAAAGTCCAGATTGATTTTCAAGCTCTTTGACATATTCATCGCTCAAGAAGCGCTCTGTCAGCTTATGTTCTGCATCCCCTAACGCCACCATTTCGAGGTCTAACTGATATTGCAGTAATTCTAAACGATTTAGCTTCATTTTGAGATTGTAGAGTTCTAATTCGGAATTGGCTTTAGCAGAGAAATCTTTTTCTGCTACATATTTCTTAGCTTTTTCTTCAAAAGCTCTAACATCCATTTCATCAACTCTAGCTTTAACTTCTGACAAAGATAGACCGTTCTTATCAGCATAACGTTGTTCAAAAGCTCTAATTTCCTTTTCTAGCTCTTTGAAATGATAATCATATAATCTGCTGATTTCATCGCTTATCGTGGCGCTACGCTCCATTTTAGCGAGCTGTTCCGCTTCTATACGCTTCTTCCAGTAATCATTCACCATCAGCAATCACTTCCTGACTGTCAGATGTTAAGTCTTTATCAGTCATACGTTCGTTAAGAGCAATTTTCTTAGAAAGCAAGCTCGAACTTTCTTCCTCTTTTTCCATCTTTTTGAGTTCATCTTGTGGGTTATCTACAATAGATAACACAGATAGTTTAGTGGCATCTGAAACTTGTCCGGATAATTGAGCGACAATTTGCGCTTCTTCTAAAATATTTCGTGGCACATTTCTTGTGAATTGGTATTTAATACCAGTCCAGCCATCACTTGGTACAGTCGCCATAGGCACGTTGAAAACAAGCTCGTACAAACGATTTAAAGCTGATTGCATTTTGCGGTCTTTCATCTTTGCCAGATTGTCCATGGCTTGCAATTTAAAGGCAAGAGCAGTGCCAGAAGCATTACCAAAATCTTCTTCCGACAAGTTAGCAACCATCGAAACCGCAAAAATCGACTCTTTCAACAATGCAATTAGGTTTTCTTGGGTAGTATCCGAACTTGGTTTCTCTAGAAAGGCAACATCTGGCGTCGTTCCGTCAGAGCTATTATTTTTCCACAGGTTGAAAATACGACTTTCTTTAATCTGCTCTGCCATGCCGTCTTTTAACTCGACACCCACAATTTTCAAATAAGCATCAGCGAAATAATCAACATCATTTGCTTTTTCACTTGCAGCCTTATTGAGAGCGTTGATAAGCGTTTTAACGCTATCAAAGACTCCTTGACGTTCCTCATTTTCAATTAATTCAATGACTGGTAATTTGCCATAAATATGTGAATCACGTTCACCAAAGGAGACACTACCGCCTTTTTGAACAGAAATGTCAATCACTTCTTTGTCGGTAATCACTTGACCGTAGCCTGTCACTTCTCCTTTATTAAAAGCGTATCTGACCGCAAATAAGGGTTTTTCTTCAATCGTGTTATCATGAACGATAAACATATTGATTGGGCTATTATAAGTCGTTCTAGTGTTTCCTGACTCATCTTGATAAACATACAAGAAAGCATGACCGAAAATATCCGACATCTTAGCTAACTCGAATTCAGTATCTTCCATATCGTTTAATTTTCGAAAATCGTTAATGAATTCGGTAGCCTCTTCATTGTCGTGTGTGACTTTGATTGGCACGCCGATTTGGTAACCGCTAAAGGTATCAACAATGTATTTAGCATAGTTAATCACCAAACGATTATCTGGTTTCCACGGTTCTTTGCGTTTTTGACGTAAGATTTTGTGTTGAGACATGTACATATCTTCATTCTCAATGTAACCTCTAAGCAATTGCGACCGATGAAGCGCGACAGCTTCTGACACCAAATCTTCTGTCACTTCTTCGACTGATGTTGTGAATAGTTTCCGTTTATTTAAATTAACTTGTGACACTAGAAACCTCCCTTAAATACTTTAATGTTGTTACCTGTACCAGTAACTTTTGAATAAATGGCATATCGTAACGCATCCAGTACGTCATCGTATTCTTTCAATGGCTCATCTTTGGTGCTATTTGGCTTCCATTTATACTGATAGATTTCATCAAAAAAGCGAGGTATCACACCACGCTTGATAACTAATTTTCTTTCTTTAAACAACTTTGCGATTGTTTCAATACCAGCCACGACAGACTTATTAGCATTAACTGTTGAGATATCTTCATCATTAAATCTATCAACGTGTTCTGGTCGTGCAGAATCAGCCCAGAAAGTAATGTCTCCATATTTTCTTTGAAAGGCTTTAGCACGACTAACCCACCAATCAATGACTTTGTATTGCTCAGCGACACCGTCTACAAGATAATAATTGCCTTGATTGTCCTCTCCAATGATAACAATAGAACCAAAGTGGTCATATCCCCAGTCAATTCCTGCAAAGTAATCCACCATATCAGGCAATGCATCCACTTCGTTGATTTTAGGGTCATAATCTGAATAGATAGCACCTTCTGCAACAGTCCACAAACCTAAGATGTCTCTATCATAGAATTTGCCTTGCGGTGTAGCTGCTTTAATTGATTCTCGATAACGTTTGGACATGAAGGTATTATCATCTAATTGAAAACTAAAATCAATAATGCCATCTTTATTCTTGCCGATGTAATCCGTTTTCAACCAATGATTTGGATTGTCTGGGTTACTATCCCACACTATCCTAGCACCCTCACCAGAACAACGTGAAATGATTTCCTTAAAGACAACCTCATTAGCAAGCGAAGCTTCATTGACGTAAGCGCCAAACGAAGTAAACCCGCGAGCACGCTTTAAGCCAGAAATAGAACCAGTGTAAACTTGCACGACCTTAACACCACAAAATGTAAATGAACCATGCTTATCGTATTTTGGCTCAAAGCCATATTTATTATAAAGTTCTTGCAAAACGTTGTTTTGAATCGATGTGCTAGAAGTACCCGCTAAAATATACATTGGTTCATCAATGCCAAGTTTATCAGCGATTTTACGAACTCGTTTTAATTCAGAGACAAATGTGTCATTATTGACTACTGTCTTACCAGCACGTTTAGCACCGTGTAAGCCACAAATAAACCAATCGTGTGTCCAAATATATTTTAATACTGACAACTGTTTGGGTGTGTATAAGCTGCTTAAATCAACTGTCATCTACTACAAGCTCCTTAACCTTTTCAAGAAAACCAGCGATTTTCTCATCTTGACCCTCTGAACCACCAACCTGTGATTGTAGTTTTTCAATCTCAAGTTTAAGTTTTTGAAGTTCGAGTTTAGTTGGATAGCGTTTCATCAGCTCGCTACCAGCTTTAATGACCTCTGCAATTGACGGTTTCTTTTCGATTGTTACGAATTCGCCAGTTATTTGATTAAGTTCTGTTACTTCCTCTGTCAGCTCTTGTCTCAAGATGCTTGTAAACACTTGCAACACCTCATCTGCTTTAGCGATTTTATGCTTCTCTAATTCAGCCAAGCGTTCATCAATGTAAGATTTTACACTATGATTTTCTATGATTTTAGATGCTTGTGTCTTTGCGTAAGCATCGCTATAACCAGCTTTGATAGCTGATTGATAAACATTTCCAGAGATGATGTACTCATCTGCAAATCGTCTCTGTCTCTCATTCAATTTTCCATCACCTCCTTCGCATAAAAAATAGAGGCTCAACAGAACCTCTAACCTTTATTATTTGACAATACCATAATAACACTTAAAAACTGCCATGCACTGACAATTACTGCCATGCACTGACAATTACTGCCAAAAACTGCCATTTACTGCCAAACTTGTTCCAGCTCTTTTTGGGCAAGTTTTAGCAATCTGTAATAAGTCCTATCACTAATCTTCATTTCGTCCATCACTTCATACATTGACATCTTATCAATATACACAAGACTTAAAATAGTTCTGCTTGCGGTATCTTCTAAGCCGTCAATCATATCTTGCAACTCTCTGCGTTTTTGGATAGCTTCAACAGTCTTATTATCAATCTCATTAATCGAATCAAGCATTTCAGCGTATACATCATCTTGCTTACGACTCAGTCCGCCTTTAACTCTATCAGTAGACCAGCGAGGGCTTGAAAGTAGTGAAGCGTTAAGCCTATCTCGTCGTCTGATTAAACTTTGAATGTATAAATCTAAATTCCTTAAATCTTTCAAAATAGTCTTAGCTCTGCTCACTTTCAATCCCCCAATATGATATAATAGTTATAGCATTTTAAATCATATCGGGCTTGCGCAAGCAGGCTCTTTTTTATAAAAAACGGGCAGGCGCACGACCCAAGCATAAAACTTCCAGCGCCTTGCAGAATAACAGCTTAGCGATAAACTGCGTTAGATTAGATTAAAAAAATTACATTGAGTTTCCCTTTCTATTTTATTTCGCTCTGTTGCTAGCAAGCCACCCGATAAGCTGACTAGCCCTATACTAATTTGTAAGAAGGAGTTTCCTCCCTTGTTATTTAATATTTCGGGTTATACCCGTCGCAGGATTCGAACCTTGCGAGATACCGTTTTGGGTTATGCTTCTAAATCAATATTTTCAATTTCAGCACGTTGTTTCAAAATGTATAAATAAGTACGCATTGTATACCATTGTGTTTCCAACAGCTTGATAGGGCAAGCTGGTTCAAAATCTAATTCACCATACTCATAATCAAGCAACATGCTCTCTAATTTCTTAACACGTTCTTTCAATTCACGATATTCACTTACCATTTGTTGTTTATAATCTTCCATTTTGTTCTCCTTCGTTTCGTCTGTACCATTTAGCCCTTTCGATATAAAAGAAGTTTTTGTGACTTCCGAAATCAATTACTAATACACCATCTTCATTCCAGAAACGATAATAAACATCTTGCCAGCCTATGACATTTTTAAGATAGTCATCAATAATACTATAAGCTTCCTTGTCTTTAGTAGCTTCACCAATCAATTCTTTACTGTCATTATTTCCAAAATAGACTTTAATCATCTAATCACCTCATTTTGTCAACTAATAGTTGATGGTTAGATGTGATTTTAATCCTCATCGCCTTTCTCCTCCCAATTGTCATACAGCAAATAAACAGCCATTTCATTTTGCGATAGTAGAGGTCCTTGACTTTCCCATTCTTGAAATTCTTTTGATTTAGGTATCCAGTCCTTAGAAGCTCCCCAGTAATAATCGTCTGGCTTTTCGTTGCTAAAAATGCAATCTAAACAACCTAAAAACGTCATTCCATCCTCTAGCATTTCCGCAAAATAGTCCGCACGGTCTTTAACCGCTTTTGGAAAAGTGTGTTTGGGTGGCTCTACCTTGCCACCTTTAACACTCCAACCGTAAATTCCGTCCATTTTTTCTTTTAAAACATCAATTGTCATAACTACCTCCTAAAAAATCAAATAAACTTAGTTGCTCTACATTCTCAAAACAGACTGGTCTGAAAAGTAGATAGCATCTGCTCTTGCGCTTTTTTATAGAAATCCTTTTTGATTTCAAAACCGTAAGCATTCCGATTTAATTCAATAGCAGCCCTTAACGTTGACCCGCTTCCTGCGCAAGGGTCGATAACAACATCACCCTCGTCTGTAAATATTTCAATCAGTCGTTTCAAGACTGGAATAGGCTTTTGGGTGGGGTGAATGACTGGATAACTGCTATCTTTTTCCCAAGGCAAATGATTTAAAATCATTAGACCATCATTATTAAATTTTGGAAGTTTATCACGATATAAAACCGTTGCTTCTTCCGTTGCGCCAACAATCTTCATGTTCGCCTTTAACACTTGCGGACTTGATTTTTTTGTGAAATACAACGGATAAGCATTATTAAAACCGTGTTTTTTACCACACCGGATAACCATTTCTCGTTGTTGCCAACTGTGAAACACAATCATAGCGGGCGCTTGCCCTTTTTGTTTAGGTTCTTTTTTTAACAGTCTTGCGCAAAAATCAAAGAAATTATTAATTTTAAAATCGTTATCTGTGTCGAAGAAAGACTTGCCTGCTAACTTGCTCTCACCGTTTTTATTATCACCGTTCTCATACCAACGAGGGTCACTAGCATAAGCGTTGTTACCGAGATTATACGGAATATCCGCAATAATCAATTGCGCTCTTGGAATTTGATAACGCTTAGCATTTTCAAAATGGTCGTTGTACAACTCGCATTTAACTTTAGCTTCCAATTGTACCCCCTCTTAAAAACTCAAAGATAGCTGTTTATTGGCTTGTTCAATCTCTAAACGTAAATTTGTTTGTGGCTGCCATTGTTGCCAATAATCATAAGCACGCTCAATGTCTTTCTTTTTCAACAAATCATAGCGTGGAATTTTGAACAATTCTTTAAAATCTCTAGCTGCTTGACAAAACACTTTTTGTCTCAATTTGCTATCGCTGTAAGCTGGCGCATCATATCCACCCAAGCATTTAACGACTGCTTTGTTGCGCACTTTCGTTAAATCTTGGTTAATTGCTGGATTGACTGGCTGTTCTTCTTTCAAATAAACAATGTCATCACGCATTACAGCCTGCTCTTGTTTGATTTCTTTCTGCGTTTGGAATAATTGAATAAAGGCATCTTCTGTGCTGACCGCTGTTTGCGTTGGCGCTACATAGCTGCCGTGTTTTCTAATTGTTGGCAACACCTCATCTGTTACCCAATCTGTGAATTTTTCAGCTTCTTTCTTTTTGCTTTGAAAAATCAGTTTGTAAAGATTACTTTCTGAAATGAATTTCATCACTTGTTTTCTTCCTAAGTTATCGATGACCTCATTTGAAATGACCCCATCTTTACGTAATCGTTTCAAAGCTTGACTAGGATTATTAATTTCTAAAGCTCCACAAATATCTGTGTTGCTGAAATAAACCATACCGTCAATTTCAAGTGTACGAACTTGACCGAATTCCTCATTGTTAAATACTTGTACATTCATCATTTGTTTTCTCCTCAAAATCTTCTTTCATTTTCTTCTTTCCAAAATCAAAAGCGGACACATTTAAATTGTGAGTGAGTAAGGCTTGTGCCCGCTGAAATTCTTTACATGCCGTCCTGTTAACCGACACGTACTTTCTAGCTCGCTTTTTTCGTGGTTCGCGGCACGTTGTTTCTAGTTAAATAATTTTGTAAGTTCTTCCTGTGTTAGCGGCTTGATTTTCTTGTAGCCACTAACTGCATAGTTTTTCTTGTATTCAAATCCGATTTTTTCAAGCTCTGCTTTAAAAAAGTCTTTTTCTACCGAATTTTCAAAATAGACCTCCAACGTCATTTTTTGAGTATAGCGTTTTGAGCCATTTTCAGCCCCTCTAAGCGCCGTCTCTTTATTTTGGTATAAATCATCACTTTCTAAAATCTCGCCCGTTTCTGGGTCAAAAATTGGGGTTTCCTGCGCTTCTGGCACTTGTTGACGTGCTAGCTCCGCTTCTTGGACTTTTCTTGCTTCGGCTTTTTGCTGTTCAAAACGATAATCTGATTTGATTTGTTCCAAAACTTCAACAAGCGTCAATTCGTTTAACATTCGAATGTATGGCTGGTCTGTCATATTGCATTCAGCGCATTGCCCAGAAATTGCTGCTTTCGCTTTTTCAAATTCTTGTTGCTTTTGAAGTTCGAATGTGATTACGTCATCAAGTGATTTCATTGTTACCTTTTTGAGCGTTACGCCGTCTGCCATAAAATCACTAGCTTTGATAAACTCTGTCGCTTTTTCGTTGAAAATTCGTGGGTCAAGCAGGTACTCAGCGCATTTGTTGGTGATATAGCCTTTAACTGTATCTAATCGCAAAGCCTTTTGATTATCTTCAAACTCTTTCACATCATTAGCAACCTTGTCTATGATGTCGTCTAACGGCTTAGATGTGCTCTTGATATAGCCATCAAATTCATCTGTTGACTTGGAAAGCTCACGCTTAATTTTGATACGCTCATCAGAGATTTGTTTTTTTAGCTTACGTAAATCAGCTAAGACTTTCTTGTCCCCTTTGATTGTAGAAGCTGTGACTGTGTAATTTTGATATTTTGCGACAACGTCATTAATACCTTGCTCGAAAGCTTCACGGTCAACAATTTCAACTTCGGCTTGTTTGACGTTTACTTGTAATTCTTGCATGTCACTCCCTCCTAATAGATCAACTCTTCTTCCAATAGCTCGCCTTGCAGTGGCTCTTCACCAAAATCTGGAATCTCTTCTTCAGGATATTTAGTATTATCTTGTTCAGCTCGTTGTTTTGCTTGTTGTTGATTAAATTGTTCAATTTGTGCCTGCTTACGTACAATGACATCTTCTTGACTTTCCTGTGGTGTTACATCAATAGGGGCGGCTTGCTCCATTTCATCTGTTGTGTAAAGTCCGCCCACATCTTCTGAAAATGTATCTCGAACCGCTGCCACAATTGCGACTTTCTCAATCATTTGTCCCGGTGCTTTTTGCCACCAGTTCTTACCTGTGTTATAAGCTGATAGTTCTACCTCACGATAGACTGGACGACTTCTGTCTTTGCGATAAACTTCACACCAGCCACCTACTAGCTTGCAATTTTTAGGTAAGATAACTCCTTTTTTGCTTTTTAGCTCGCCCGTTTGATTTTCATAGATTACACCACTTTCAAATCCATCATAATTAGGATTTTGTTCTGCTCGCTTCATGAAAGCGTCTTTTGAAACAACGATTTGAGCTGGATTGTCACCGTATTTGATAAAATATACTTCTTTGGTGAATGGATTTAAATTTCTGTTTTTTACAATCGCTAGCAACGTTTGCAATTCTTGTAGGCTCGCTTGATGTTTTGGGTCTACAAAATCTCTAAGCGTTGCTCCGTCAAGCTGTTGTAAATCAGTTAAGTATCCGCCTTTTTGTTGTGTGATTTCGTTTGTTGTCATGCTTCTTCTCCTTCTAATCTTCTAAAATGCGTTGGTTAACTTTTACCGGAACATCAACGGTAAAATTGATATTTATTGTAATTTTCTTATCAGTCATGCTTTCAAGCTCGTAAAATAAATCTTCGTCAGTATAGAGCGCATAATGTTGATAAAGTTTTTTTAGCGTTGGTGAATCGTCACCTAACAGATAATCAATGACTTCAATGTGTGCTTCTCTCCAATTATTTGAGCTTGTGATAAGTTCATCATCTAATCTTATTTCGAACATTAGCTGACCTTTCTAGCTTCTAGCAAGTAATAGCAAGTCTTAGCGTCATAATCAATGTGAATTGTTTCTTTTACGTCCATAGTTAGTCCTCCATTAGTGATTTTTTGAGTTCGTCAAGCTTCGCTTGCTCTTCTGCTGTTGCTTCGTGTTTGTACTCTTTGTCTACCCAATCTGGCACATTGCTTTTGGATGGTTGCTGATTAGAATAAGTACGTTGTGCTTTTTTGGCATCAAAATTGCGTTGTTCTTCGTCTTGTTGGGCAACTGTCTTGATACCGTTCTGAGCCCAGCTTTTAAGAATTGAATTGATATAACCAAAATTTCTTTTAGAGTTGTCAGCTGCTCTGTCAATCGCTCGCTTAACTAGATTATGAGATAGATTATCTATGTTGATATAGTCGTTTAACTTTTGCGATTGATAGCCATCTAAAACACCAATTCTAGATTGATAGTATTCAAAAATATTAAAATCAGATTTTTCATCAGTAGTAGCAGATTGATTTTCTCTAATATCTACTTCTGACTTTATATCTATATTTATATCTTTCTTTAACTCTATTTCTTTATCTATATCTATATCTCCGTTGCGTTTTGTTGCATTGGTGTTGCATTGCAACGCTTTCTGTTCTCTATGTTTGCGAGAACGCCTTGTGCTAGCGGTTTCAGAGCCTATCATCTCTGGTACTTGCTCAAGAAAGAACTCATAATTACTATGTTTAGTAAGTAGTCCTTTTTTACTCAAGAACATCAATGTCATTCTGACGGCTTCTGTGTCCTCATCAATTAGTAGTGCCATTTCTTCTGCTAAGTCTTGAGCTAATTCTTCAAAATAGATTTTGCCATTATCTTCAAGACTGATAAGCATTAGTTTTAGGTAGATGATTGTGTAAGCGTCGCCACCAGGCATTTTGCGTAACAATTTCATTTCTTTTGATTTAAAGAAATCTTGAGCTAGCTGTATCCAATAATATCGTCTGTTCGTTTTCGTCACCTAATCACCCTCTTATAGACCTCTCATCATATCTAGCGCTTTAATCGTGTCGTCATAGCGCTTAGCTTTTGTTTCCCAACTTTCAAAAACAAATTCTGTTTGAATAGTCTCTTGTTTTTTTGCAAAAATTCCAATTAAATAATTTCATTTTCTGTATCCTCCAATTTCAACGTTGATAAACGTTTATCGTAACTATTGACATACCATGCCTTTAATTCGCTATACAAGGTTCTAGCTTGTTCATACTCTTCTGGAAGCAAGTCTTTATTTTTGCTTTTGCCAAAGACATTTAAAACAAGCAATCGAATGTGATTATGGACATCATTTGATGAAATCTTGCTATAGATAACATCATTGTTGCCTAAGATTTTAGGCGTTTGATTGAAAACGTGTTTTTCTGGTCTAACAGAGCGTTCGCGTTTTAATTTTTCAATCACCCCTGGATATTTCTTGTTAATTGGTATCAATTCATCTTCAAAATGAAGGTCATTGAATAAGTTATCTCTCATTAATTTATGACGCTTTTCCCGTAAGCGTTCAGTCACTAATTTTTCTAGTTCTTCTTCAGTTACTGTGTATGTTTTAGTCATGTGTAGTCCTTTCTTGTTCGCAATTCGTCTAGGCTGACACTTAAAGCGTCAGCAAAATTCTTCTATCCTTTCCGACAGCCTCGAAACTCATCCAGAGAAATATCTAACACATCCGCAATCTTCTCCATTTGAAAGAAAGATGGCTCATGTTTTTTCATGTTCTCCAAACTTTTTCTTGGTATACCAGAAAGACGCTCAAGTTCTGCAATTGTCATTTTATGCTCAGAAAGTAGCCACTTCAATTTTTCCCACATTATTGCCTCCTAATACTTGTTTTTTACCTTAAATTTACGGTAAAATATTAAGTATCTTAAACTCGAAAGGAGTGATTTTCTTTGTCAGAGTTTTTGAGGTATACTGTGACTCGATGAATCAGATTAGCTAGGTAACCAGACCGTTTTTGCTAAGAGTGTTGGCACACACGAAGCTCAGCGCTGACTATGAGAACGACTGCAGCGTTACTCATGGCGGGACTGTTGGATCACTATCGTGTGGCACTCAAAGACTAGCTAATCCATGTTGAGAGCAGTGTCGGATGCAATACCGACGAAGTTTCAACCAGTAGTTTACACCTACTGCGAAGTCTTAATAAAAATTGCAGGTACTTCCCAATGTGTAATAACGGGAAGTTCTTTTTTTGCTGACGCCATAAGTATCAGCCTAGACGGTTTTTCAAGGTACACAAAAAGCGTACTCTCTCTGTGATTTTGGGTTCACAAAATAGAGTACGCATGTTATAATATTTACGTACCTACTTTGTGGGTGCTGGCACTGTGTAACTTCTCGGATTGGCGTTTGACAAGTTACATAGTGTTTCTTTTTATGGTTCAGACTTTACAAGTTCAATCCCACGCATGACTATTTCTGTTTTAGTCATGTTTTTCTTTTCAGCCAAATTATTCAAATCTTGAAACTCTTGTTCCGTCATCTTGATTTTTAGCTGTTTGTTTTTAGGATTATCGCTTTTAGGTCTTCCAGCTGTTTTCCCCATGGAATACCTCACTTTCTATTTTGGGGTACACCTTAATTATATAACAGTATACCCCAATAAGTCAACCATAAAATCAAACTTTTTTAAAATTTATCTGCGTACTCTATTCAGTTGTCAAAGGTCATCAGAGTACACAAAAAGCGTACCCGTGAAAATTGTGTTGCACAAATACAGGTACGCTGTTATAATATACGTATCCTGTATTTATTTTGAATATGGGTGCGTAAGTTTGCTCAACGTGTTAGACGCCAATCTGATGCACGTTGAGCTTTTTTATTTGTCAAAAAATTCTTCTAAAGCTTGACGTACAGCTTCCATTTTTCCTATGCTGTTTTTTTTCGCATATTCTGTAATGTTGCTGTACATTGCTGCAGTCATACGAACTACTAACTGTTTAGTTAATGGTTCAGAACCTTTGACAGGTCGCCCCATTTTTTTCGTCAATATTAGTCCTCCTTGCTGTTTGATATGACAAGGAAAGCTAACAAAATTGTGATTAATAAATCAAGCGTATTTAGTAAGTCAAAACCTTGTATTACAGACAAAATGGCATGTAATACCAATAAAATAACAACTAAAATTTTGAATTGTTTCATTGCTTTTTAATCCTGAACTTGATATACTAGAGCAAAGCCAAGCCGCGGGCGTCACCCATGCTTAGCAAATTTATTTGTTTAGGAAGATTTTAACAAGATTGATGATTTCCTTGAGTATCTCAAGTTTTATCAACAAAATTGCTAAATCTTCTTTTTTCTTGCTCTCGTTCGTCAAGTTCATAACTCCTTTCTGTAGTTTCCTTGTCTAAGGTCGCCTCCCTCAACCTCACAAATATATTATAAACTAATGCATTGCATAAGTCAATAGTTTTGCAATGCTTTTTTTAAAAAAGTTTTTTTCCCAACGCACCCTTATTCGATTTTCAAAGATCTATACTAAATTAAGCCTTATGGATATTGTGAATTTGGTTATAAGCTGTAGCACATGATTAAGCTCCTGTTCTTTTCCAATTGTCGTGATACCACTCAATAACGCTATCTCGTGGGTATTTCTCCCTACCACCAGTTTCAATACGTGGAAAGTCTTTATGGCTGTTAAAACGTGCGTCAAACGTCGTTGGGCCTACACCAAACATTTTGCTGACTTGTTTCTTGTTCAGCTCAAGTGGATAAGTCTGTTTTTCATCATTGATTGCTTGCATGACTTTTAGCTTGCGTTCTGTCAGACCAGCTTCAAACTCATCAAGCATTTGTAAAAGTCTGTCATCCATGTTACAATACTCCTATAAAGTTTTATTTGTTTGTCGACTGATTGCCGTCAGTCGCTTTTTTGTGCTCTCAGGCTAGCTGATATAGCCCTAGTAGGCGTTTCAGCTGGATAAAAATAAAGAGGAGATACTTATCGTAGATAAATTGTGTAAATATATTTTTGAAAAGGAAAATTAGTAACATGATGTCAAATAATAAAAATACAAGTAATTACCTACTAGAGCCGTATCAACCAGCCTGAAAAACACGGTTAATCAAGCAATGTCATTCAGTAGCTTATCAGCAAAATACAGCTGACCTTTGCCCGTAATTTTAGGCGTCTTATTAATGCTGATGTGACCGTCTGAGTGATTGATAGTTGTTTCTTTAATTTCAAACAAGCCTAAATCCATTGCTTTTTGCGTCGGCATATTCCAACTGTTGCCTTTGCGACTGATGAGATAGCCATTTTCTCGTAGCCATGCAAACATACGATTCTGACCAAAATTCAAGCCGTTTTGACGCATGAGCTTAGCGAAATCACCAACTAAAATAGATGTATGACTTGCGCTAACAGCATTAGCAAAGATAACTTTAGGCTTTTGCTCTTCGATTGTCGCTTCAAGTTTGATGATTTTGCGGTCAGCAATTTTAAGGGCTCGTGCCATGATTTTCTCTGGACTATTGAAGTCCTTTTCAACCTGAATGAAATATTGACGTACTTCTTTGCCTTTGTCAGTACGTTGAATCATTGCAATTTCTTTTGCCATGTCCAATTTAAGGACGTGGTCTTGTTTTGGACGACCACCGGTACTTTTGCTCAAAAATGAGCTAAAGTCCTCATTCTCTGTAAAACCGTATTCTGTCATCCGTGGAAACCAGTCTTTATAAGCTGTTTTAACCCCCAAAACTTGATGGAGTTGTCTACCTGACACAACAGGCTCTTGATTTTCGTTTAAAGTTACATTGATTAAATTGTTCATGTATTATCCTTTCTAAATTCGTCTAAACTGACATCTAAAACGTCAGCGATTTTCACCATTCTACGGAAAGAAAGGTCTCTCTTTCCGATGTTCATCAACGTGTTATAGCTGATACCAGTCTTTTCAGCTAACTCTGTGACTGTCATTCCTCTGTCAATAAGTAACTTGCTTAAAGTTTTTTTCATACTCAATCCCAAAACACAATATATAGTTTTTGATTGTATTGAAAACACAACATATAGTATTATTCTATCCTTTCTGATATAATTGATTCATGACAAACGATTAAATAGGGCCTCTCATCTCCTTATGAAAATCGCTAGTCAAATATTATGGAAAGACAAACTATAAGAGTTGTCAATAGTTTATTCTAATTTTTTTTAGAAAATTTTAGAACGTGTTTTAGACATGACAAAAAGCCTTTTAAAACAGCTGTTTTAAAAAGTCTTTCATCTATGCTTTTGTTAGTTTATCTTAGTTTATCTTAGTTTATCCTCTTCAAAGGCTTCATTGTTCTGAAGTAGACGAAACAGCACTCGAATGAGTTTCTTAGCGACATGAGAAATAGCGACATTGAAGTGTTTCCCTTGCTCTAACTTAATTCTCAAGTAAGCTTTAAACGTAGGGGAGTATCTAGCTACTTTAATAGCAGCTTGTATGAGTGCCCAACGTAGATGCGATGAGCCTCGTTTGACCATTTTACCTTGAGTATCTAGTTGTCCAGATTGGTAGATAGAGGGTTCTAATCCTGCAAAAGCTTGTAGTTGAGCTGGATTAGTGAAAGTATTAATATTTCTGATTTCAGCTAAGATGACAGATCCAAGGCGATTACTAATTCCTGGTACCGTAGTGATGACCGAGTTGAGCTCAGCCATCAACTCATCAATCTTCTTTTCAGCTTGTTTGATGAGTTTTTCGTAGTGTTGGATGTTCTCAATGATTTCAACCAATTCAAATTCACGAGCAAAAGAAGTTGTGCCAATAGAATTTGGAGCTAGTTCGAGAATATCCAACGCATGTTTAGCTGTTAATCGTTTAATCTCAATAAGTTTATCAAAGCCAGCAGTTACCATTTTCTCAGGAGAAGGAAAACGTTTGAGCAACTCATAGACATAGTCAGAGTGTTTCGTAACGACCTGATGTAGTTCAGGGAAAATAATATCTAAACACTTGGTATATTGGACTTTCCAATCTGATTGATGTTTCTTTAAACGATTCATGTGACGTGTCATAATCTTAAGTTCTTCTTGCCTGTTGTCATGCATAAATAGGGCACGATTAGGGTCAGAAAGCAACTTAAGAGCTATTGTACGTGCGTCCTTCTTATCCGTTTTCGTTTTACGAAGTGAGAGAGACTTTGTGAATTCTTTGATAAGTAAGGGATTATAGGTGTAAATCTTATAATTGTTTTGATGTAAGAATGTTAAGAGATTTAAGGCATAATGTCCAGTATCTTCCATGGCGATAAGACAGTCTTGTCTAAGCTGTTTCAAGGTGTTATGAAGTAGTTCAAATCCTTGTTTACGGTTTGTAATAGTGATAGGTTTCAATACCATTTTCCCTGTATTATCAATAACTGTCACATCGTGTTTGTTTTTAGCGACATCAATGCCAACATAGAGCATAAGAGTACCTCCAGATATTAAGTATTAAGTCCACTTGGTATCCACTTACTTTTTGCCTTGTTACCTTACTGAAGATTAAACGTCTAGCGTTATCAAACTCATTACCAATTGAAACAAAAAGCTGTGGTTAGAGCCTTTC
>NZ_NETH01000028.1 GCF_003337175.1 Streptococcus gallolyticus | reverse complement strand
ATATTGTTATTATAGAATAAATTGAGGAGAAAGTTTGAAAAGAGTAAAAATTGAATAAGATATTGTTTTCCCTATTTTGAGCACAGCACTTTTCATTCAGTGTTGTGCCTTGAGTGAAACGAAAGGAATGAATTATAAATATGTCAGTTATTGAAAAATTAGCAAAACCAAGTCATTTAATCAATATGGATGACATCATTCGTGAAGGCAATCCGACACTTCGTGCGGTTGCCGAAGAAGTAACCTTTCCTTTGTCTGATGAAGAAATTATTCTAGGCGAAAAAATGTTACAATTCTTGAAAAACTCACAAGACCCTGTGACAGCTGAAAAAATGGGCTTGCGTGGTGGTGTTGGTCTAGCAGCCCCACAATTAGACATTTCAAAACGCATCATTGCTGTTCTCGTTCCAAATCCTGAGGACAAAGACGGTAATCCACCAAAGGAAGCTTATAGCTTACAAGAAGTCATGTACAATCCAAAAGTTGTGGCACATTCTGTTCAAGATGCTGCGCTTGCTGACGGTGAGGGATGCTTGTCTGTTGACCGTGTTGTCGAAGGCTATGTGGTTCGTCACTCGCGTGTAACCGTTGATTACTTTGATAAAAATGGTGAAAAACATCGCATTAAACTCAAAGGTTATCATTCAATCGTCGTTCAACACGAAATCGACCACACCAACGGTATCATGTTCTACGATCGAATTGATGAGAAAAATCCATTTGCCATTAAAGGAGGTATGCTAATTATCGAATAAAACAAAAAACTCATTGTCAACCATTACGGCTGGCAATGAGCTTTTTGTGTATGACTTGATTTAGTCGATTGCTGTTAGAAGGGCTTGAGCTTGTTTATCAAGATTTGCAAGAACTTCTTCTGTTGGAACGAACACACCATCCGCCCAAGCTGAATCATTTATACGTGTCGTTGTAATTTCATCGACAAATTGTGTACGGATGAATGGGAGCAAAGCACGATAGCTTTCTGCTACTTGTTCGTGTCCACCGTTTGCAAGGATAGAAACTGTGGTTACTTTTTCATTGATGGCTGATGGTCCTGATGGATCTGAAAGGTCAACGGCACGTGACAACCAATCTAACAAGTTTTTCACAGAACCTGGGATAGCAAAGTTGTAAACAGGCGAGAAGAGCCAGATAGCATCTGCCTCTAAAACAGCTTGACGGGCTGCCTGAACAGCCACTGGAAGGTCAGCTTCTAAATCTTGCGAGAAGACTGGCACTTGCGACCAATCAAGATAGCTGACTTCTGCTTTTCCTTCAAGTGCTTTTTCAGCATGTTTAGCCAATTGAGCATTGAAGGAACCCTTGCGCAATGATCCGACAATAAATAAAATTTTGTTCATGTTAGTCTCCTAAATAGAGTATTTTACTGGGTAGTGACTCGTTCTAGCGAATCTAAAACGAATTATCACTAAGTAGTAATTTTTAATCTGATCTCATTATACGCTTTGGTTTTGATTTTGTAAATGATTTTGCTCATTAGGTTTGAATTTTTTCAAAAGTCGAATGAGTTCTGCTTGTTCGTCCTCAGTTAGCACTGAAAAAGTTTCCTCAACTTTAGCGATATGGAGTGGCAGAGCGTGTTCAATGACCTGGCGTCCTTGCTCTGTTAACCCAACCAGATAAGCTCGTTTATCGTGAGGGCAAGTGGTACGTGTCACCCAACCTTTTTTCTCCATATTTCTGATGACAACGGTCATATTGCCAGAAGTTGCCAACATACTATCTAGTAGCTCTGAGATTTTCATCGGTCCTTTGGCATAAAGGACATCTAAAACACCAAATTGAGTTGGGGTTAGATGGTCAGCTTTAAATGATTCTGACACTTTAGCATCAATCGTACGAAAAGCTTTTCGCATCACAACCATCGCTTTTATAGCATTATTTTTGAAATTCGCCATTTTGTATCCTTAAAAATTTCCCTTTAAAAATAAATATCATAAGAAAACGAACAAACCACGTCAATTTTTCTGAAAGCAATTTGTTCGTTTCTATCCTAGTTTAACTTTCTATCTTAGAAGAAATCATCAAACAGACTTAATTGGTTATCTTCTGGCATATTGCCAAGGATTCCCATTTCGTCCATTTTTTCAACTAAGGTGGCTGAAACGCCACCACGTTTGCGGAGTTCCATTTTTGAGAGGAATTCTCCTTCTTCACGTGCTTTAACAATTTGCTTAGCAACGTTTTCACCAAGACCGTCCATCGCTACAAATGGTGGAATAAGGGTATCACCGTCGATGATAAACTCGGTTGCATCACTACGGTAAAGGTCAAGTTGACCAAATTTATAACCACGTTCGAGCATTTCATTGACAATTTCAAGTGTGGTGTATAAATCAATTTCAACATTTGAAGCTTCGTTATTCTTACGCTTATTAGAAATATCAGCCATGCGTTCTTTCACCGCATCAAGCCCAGCACTCATTGTCTTAATGTCAAAGGCCTTAGCACGGATTGAGAAATAAGCACAGTAGTAGTAAATCGGATAATGTACTTTAAAGTAAGCTACACGAAGCGCCATTAAAACGTAGGCTGCCGCATGGGCTTTGGGGAACATGTACTTGATTTTACCACAGGATTCAATGTACCAGTCGGGCACATTATTTTCTCGCATAGCTTCAATGTATCCATTACGTTCCTCGTCAGAGATTTTAAGCCACATTCCCTTACGCACACGTTCCATAATGGTAAAAGCCATTTTTGGCTCCAAACCTGCGTGCATGAGGTAAACCATGATGTCGTCACGACAACCGATAACGGTTTTCAGCGTGGCAATTCCCTCTTTAATCAAGTCTTGAGCATTTCCTAGCCAAACATCGGTACCATGAGAAAGCCCTGATAACTGGAGCAATTCGGCAAATGTTGTTGGGTGAGTTTCTTCAACCATACCACGAACAAAGTTTGTCCCAAATTCTGGAATACCAAGCATTCCTGTTGGCGTTCCGATTTGTTCAGGGGTGACACCAAGCACTTCTGTGCCTGAGAAAAGCGCCATAACGTCTGGGTCATCAGCTGGAATATCCTTAGGATCGATACCAGATAAATCCTGCAATTTACGAATCATGGTCGGATCATCATGACCGAGAACATCAAGTTTCAAGACGTTTTCATCGATATCGTGGAAGTTAAAATGAGTGGTTTGCCATTCTGCTGATAAATCGTCCGCTGGGTATTGAACAGGGGTAAAATCATACACATCCATGTAGTTTGGAATAACAACGATACCACCTGGGTGTTGTCCAGTCGTACGTTTAACACCAGCTGCACCTTGTGCCAAGCGTTCCACTTCTGCTTCTGGATAGAATTTGCCATAATCACGTTCGTAACCTTTAACAAATCCGTAAGCAGTACGGTCTGCCACCGTACCTACGGTTCCAGCACGAAAGGCATATTGTTCACCAAAAATATCACGAACATCCAAGTGAGCTGACGGTTGGTCATCACCAGAGAAGTTCAAATCGATATCGGGAACCTTGTCGCCATCAAAACCAAGGAAGGTTTCAAACGGAATATCGTGTCCATCTTTCTTGTAACGTGTGCCACATTCTGGGCAATCCTTGTCAGGCAAATCATAACCAGAACCAACAGAACCATCGGTGATGAATTCTGAATGCTGACAATTTGGACAGACATAATGTGGTGGCATTGGGTTAACTTCGGTAATCCCAATCATGGTTGCCACAAAACTTGACCCAACCGAACCACGCGAACCAACCAAGTAGCCACGGTCGTTGGAACGAATGACCAACATCTGCGAAGCCAAGTAAATCACGGCAAATCCATTACCCAAAATTGACGTTAATTCTTTTTCAATACGTAAATCGACGATATCAGGAAGTGGATTACCATAGATTTCAAAGGCTTTTTGATAGGTCATTTCAGCGACACGTTCTTCTGATTTTTCAAGGAAAGGTGTGTACAAGTCTTTCTTAACAACCTCGACTTCCTCGAAACGGTCAGCAAAATCATTGGTATTCTTAACAACAATTTCATAGGCGACATCTTCGCCAAGAAAGGCAAATTCATCTAACATTTCATTGGTTGTACGGAAATGCGCTTTTGGTAGCGGAGCAGGTTGGGCATTTTCACCACGACCAATCGGACGGTTAATCGGTGCCCCTTGCCCTAAACTACGGACAATGATTTCACGGTAAATCTCATCTTCAGGCTCGATATAATGGACATTCCCAGTCGCCAAAACAGGCTTGTTCAGACGACGTCCAACCTCAAGTAAATCTCGAATGACTTGTCGGATACCTTCTTCATCTTTGATTGTTCCTTGCGCCAATAGCGGAGCGTAAAGCGCTGGTGGCATAACTTCGATGACATCATAATATTTCGCTACTTTAACCGCAGCATCCACCCCTGAAGATAAGACCGCATCAAAAACTTCGCCCTCTGAGCAGGCTGTTCCTAACAAGAGCCCTTCACGGTGGGCGTCAAGAACCGTTCTCGGAATACGAGCCACACCTTCAAAATAGTTGACATTAGAAAGGCTGACGAGTTTGAAAATATTTTTCAAACCTGTTTGGTTTTGAACATAAATCGTCGCGTGTTTGACACGTGCTTTCTTGTAAGAATCCTCAGCAACCAATTTCGTATTCAAATCCATCATATTGGTTAAATTGTGGTTTTCACGTGCTTCTTTCAAGAAAATAAAGAGCAAGCGCCCCGTTGCTTCCGCATCATAGTTGGCCATATGGTGGTGTTCTAGCGAAACTTGGAACCGTTTGGTCAATGGTCCCAAACCATGACGTTTGTATTCTGGATAGAGATTTCGGGCGAATTCCAGGGTATCAATGACAGGTTGTGTAATGATTGGCATGCCATGACGTTCATAATTGGCATTCATAAAGCCAACGTCAAAGGTTGCATTGTGGGCAACTAGCACAGTATCCTGACAAAAATCTTGGAACAGTTGAAGGACTTCTTCAATCGGTTTAGCATTGCGAACATGATTATCCGTAATACCAGTCAATTCCGTTGTAAAAGCTGATAAATGATGACCTGGGTTGATGAACTCATCAAACTGCTCAACAATATTTCCCTTGTACATTTTTGAAGCCGCAATCTGAATCAAGTCATTATTGACCGCAGAAAGCCCAGTCGTTTCCACGTCAAATACGACGTAGGTAGCTTCGTTTAAGGCAATATCTTGAGGATTGTAGGCAATCGGCACTTTGTCCTCAACGATATTAGCTTCTAAACCAAAAATCGCCTTGATACCATTTTTACGTGCTCTGTGATAACCGTGTGGAAAACTTTGCACATTGCCGTGGTCAGTAATAGCAACAGCCTTGTGTCCCCATTTCGCTGCTGTATCAATTAATGCTTCAACCGTTGGCAACGCATCCATAGTTGACATATTCGTATGAGCATGGAATTCCACACGTTTTTGACCTTCTGGCATTAAATCCTTGCGGTCATGATGAACAATCTCTTTGACATCTTGCACATTCATGGTAAGCACATGGGTAAAATGATTATTTTCAACATTTCCACGAACTCGAAGCCATGACCCTTTGGCAATCATATCGTATTTTTTTAACTCATCATCATCTTTTGCCCATTTTTGCATGGCAAAACTTGATGTGTAGTCAGTCATTTTAAAATTAATAATGTGACGTCCTGTACGAGTTGTTTTCTTTTCAACGTCAAAAACCATTCCTTCAAAGACAATTCGGTTTTCTTCTGTTGTGACGTCAACCATCGGTGTGATTTCGGCATTTTCAAAACCTGCACGGCGCTGTTTGGCACGTTCTTTAAAATCAAATTGAGGTTTTGATGCTTCTTGGGTTGGTGGCATAGAAGCTTCCAGAGATTTAACCGCCTCACGATTTTCTTGCACCGCTTTTTCCACCATAGCTTTTCGATTTGACGTAAAGTCTTCTCGTAAAGCTTGCGTCATCGCTTCATCAGAAACCATGTCAATGGTAAGTTTGCCAAAACCAAATGCTTCAAATTGATGAGCTAGATTAGGCAGATGATTTTTGCGAAAATGGTCATTGTTAACAAATGCTGGCGCTTCAATCAATAATTTTGTGCCATCATAAGAGACCTTCAATTGGCTGAAAGAAGCCTTGAAGCTGGCGCTATCACACGGAGCATGCTCAAAAGCCTCTTCATAGTAGGCTTGCAATAAAGGTTGTGAAAAATCGACAGTTTCTGCCTGAATATCAAAAGTCGCTCTGATATCCGCTTGTTTAAAAGTATTCACCAATCGATAAGACAATTCACGATAGATGTCAATTGGCAAAATTTCCGCAAATGAAAAATGGAACTCCCAGAGGCGAGATACAGAATGCACCTTAACTTCACGAATATCTGCAGATGAAAAAGCAGAAGATTGTCGCATGTCAAGCGGCATATCGATTTGCTCCATCAATTTTTTAAATAATTCTGACATAATGCGTAAACTACCTCAATTCCAAAAACTAAATTTATCTACTAAGGCAACATACACCTATTGGTTACCATATTTTGCCTTCTTTTCTAGTGACGTTATCTCTTAATTTTACCACAAATGAAATCTTTTTTCGACACAAAAGAAAAAGGTCAGAACTGACTGCCTGACCTTGTTATCATTAATCTTCTTTTGTCAAAATGTCAAGAGTTTCGATAAGGTTTTCTGCGTTAACTTCGATAGTATCGCCAGTTGCTTTAATTTTCACTTCAACGATACCGTCAGCAGCTTTCTTACCTACTGTGACACGAATTGGGAGACCGATAAGGTCACTGTCTGAGAATTTAGAGCCGACACGTTCGTTACGGTCGTCAACCAAGACTTCGTAACCTTTAGCAACCAGTTCAGCTTCAACTGTCGCTGTCAAAGCTTGTGCTTTGTCATCTTTCGCATTGACAGTGATGACGTGTACATCAAACGGTGCCAATTCTTTAGGGAAGTTAATCCCCCATGCAAAGCGGTAAGCGCCTTTTGGTGTTTTAGAAACAAAGAGACGAGCATGCTGTTCGATAACAGCTGACAAGATACGGCTAACACCGATACCATAGCATCCCATAACGATTGGAATAGCACGTCCATTTTGGTCAAGGATTGTTGCTCCCATGCTTTCTGAATAGCGAGTACCGAGTTTGAAGATGTGTCCAATTTCGATACCACGAGCAAATTTAAGAACACCTTTACCGTCTGGTGAGATTTCACCTTCTTTAACTTCACGAATATCAACGTATTCCGCTTCAAAATCACGTCCTGGGTTAACACCTGTCAAGTGATAGCCGTTTTCGTTTGCGCCAACAACGGCATTGGCAACATCTTGCACTTTGCGGTCAGCAACGATGCGGACATTTTCAGGAAGGTTAACTGGTCCAAGTGAACCAAAGTGAGCACCAAAGACTTCAACAGCTTTTTCTTCGGTTGCAGGTTCAAGGAAATCAGCTCCAAGATAGTTTTTCAATTTAACCTCATTGACTTGGTCATTTCCAACAAGAAGAGCAACTACTGGTTCATCATCAGCAATGAAGAAAAGGGTTTTGATTGTTTGTTCTTCGTCAACTTTCAAGAATGCGGCAACATCATCAATTGATTTGCAATCTGATGTTTCCACACGTTTGACATCTTCTTGAGCGATAACTTTTGTTGTTGGTTTATATTCATTGCTTGCCATTTCAAGGTTAGCAGCGTAGCTTGATTCTGTTGAGTAAGCAATGGTATCTTCACCTGAAACCAACCATGATGCCAATTCTTTTTTGATATCTTCTAAAACATCAGCTGGAATATCATCAACTGAAGCAATTGATTTATCAAGAACCAACCAGCGGTCAAGGTCTGTACGGTCTGGAGTAATGGCCATAAACTCTTGAGAATCTTTACCACCCATGGCACCACCATCACCAATGATAGCCTTGAAATCAAGCCCAGCACGTGTAAAGATAGCTTCATATGCTTTACGGTAATCTTCGTAAGTTGTGTCCAATCCTTCGTAATCGGCGTGGAAACTATAACCATCTTTCATGATAAATTCACGTGTGCGAAGCAGTCCGTTACGGGGACGTTTTTCATCACGGTATTTAGACTGGATTTGGTAAAGGTTCAATGGTAATTGTTTGTATGATTTTACCGCATCACGGATAAGACTTGTAAATGTTTCTTCGTGCGTTGGTCCAAGAATAAAGTCTGATTTATCACGGTTTTTAAGTTTATAAAGGTCTTCACCATAAGTTTCGTAACGCCCTGATTCACGCCAAAGGTCAGCAGTCAAAAGTGCTGGGGCAAGCATTTCAACTGCACCGATTTTCTCAAATTCCTCACGCATGATGGCTTTGAATTTTTCAATCGTACGGTTTGCAAGTGGCAAGTAAGCGTAAATACCTGCTGAGACTTGGCGAACGTAACCAGCACGTACCATAAGGGCATGGCTGATGACTTGGGCATCGCTTGGCATTTCGCGAAGCGTTGGGAGCAGTAATTGTGATTGTTTCATAACAAAATATAACGGTCAATCATGAAAATAAGGAAGCTCTTCAATCAAACAAGTAGGTTACTTATCTTCTTTTTATAAAAGACCGTATCAATTCCTTTCTAACAAATAAGTTTAAGTTATCAATTATTGGACTGTATGTTTCATCTTAATCTAATCTCGCTAAAAGAAAGCACGCATAATATCATTCCAAGTAACCGCAATCATCAAAACAAGCATAATAACAACACCAACTAGGGTGATATAAGTTTCGATTTCTTGTTTTAGTGGTTTACGACGTACAATCTCGATAAGGTTGATTAAAATTTTTCCACCATCCAGAGCTGGAATCGGAATCAAATTGACAATGCCTAAGTTCATTGACAGCATTGCCAACAAGTAAAGAATTGAAGTCAATCCGTTTGAAGCAGCTTGACTTGACGCTTGATACATGGCAACAGGCCCACCTAATTTATCCAAACTAAAGTTTGAAATCAAGCTTTTCAGTGCTGTTAGAATAGCGGTTGCGCTTTGCCAAGCCATTTGGAAGCCACCAGTGACCTTATCCCAGAAACCAGTCTTTAATCCTGGCGAAACACCGATATAATAGCTACCATTATTTTCTTGCGGTGTGATATCAAGCGTTTCAGTCTTTCCTGAGCTGGTTTCAATGGTTACGGAAATCGTATCTCCACTTGATATGTTTTCAGTTGCTTTTGTAACTGCTTTCGTCAAATCCGACCAATTAGAGATGTCATCATTTTCAATGGATAAGACACGGTCGCCACTTTTGACACCAGCTGCTTGCATGGCACCGCCGTCAGTTACTTGAATAACATTCGTTGACCTATCTTGAACACCACCTTGCATGAAAACAAGAAGGATAAAGACAATTGTTCCCAAAATAAAGTTATTCAACGGACCAGCAAAGTTTGTGATTAAACGTCCCCAAACGGTCGCATTCTGATATTGCACATCTAGCGGTGCAATACGGATTTCTGTGCCGTCTTCCTCGACAATGCTGGCATCATGATGGACAGAATACGTTTTCCTTTCATCAAGTACCAGACCTGTAATCTCCAACTTATCTTCTAAATCATAAGCTGTGACAGCCATCGGAAGAGCAGTCTTGTCCAGTTGCTTTTGGGATAAATTAATACGTGTCACCAAACCGTCTTGATTTAGTGTCAAACTAGCAGGTGTTCCAGTCTTGATTTCCGTCGTATCATCACCCCAACCAGCCATGCGTACATAGCCACCCAGAGGTAAGATACGAATGGTATAAGCGGTACCCTCTTTATCAATATGTGAAAAGATTTTCGGACCCATTCCGATAGAAAATTCTCGTACTAAGATACCAGACTTTTTAGCAAAGTAAAGGTGCCCAAATTCATGGACAATAACTAAAATTCCAAAAACGATAATAAAGGTTAAAATTCCGAGCATTTTACTCCTTTCCGTACCAGTAAATTTGATATTATCCTAATAATCATTCACTAGCCATTAAGCGACAAGAGCGACTTGTTAGCGTTAACTCACAATCCTATTAGAAAAGGCCAAGGAGGTGCATCATTGGAAAGACAAAAATCATTGAATCAAAGCGGTCCAAAATACCACCATGACCAGGGATTAATTTACCTGAATCTTTCACGCCAAAGTGACGTTTGATAGCACTCTCAACCAAATCACCGAATTGACCAAAAACACTAAACAACACAACATAGATAAGCATTGCAAAAAGATTATGCGGTGCATAGACAGCCTTATCAACAAGCATGAAAATCAAAGCCACAATAACAGCACAGACAATTCCTCCAAGGCTACCTTCGATGGTTTTATTCGGAGAAACTTTCGGCAACAATTTACGGCGTCCAAAACGACGTCCAATCATGTAAGCACCGATGTCAGTCGCCCAAACGATAAACAAAGCAAATAAAACTTTATCTAAACCGCTGATACGAGCATTAACAAGGTTTTGAAAACCGATGCCGACGTAAAGACTAGCCGCAATCGGATAAGAAACGTCATCAAATGAGTAATTATCGCTAGCTAGGACAGTGCCAGCCAAGAGTAGAAAAACTAGCAAGCCATAAACTGAAAAACTTGAGTCTAGCGGTAGCGATGTAAAATAATTATCCAAAGGCACAGTAAGAACAAAAGCTCCCAACATCGCCAAAACACCTTCAATTGAGAAAAATTCTAGCCCTTTCATGCGCAACATTTCTGCCACACCAATCATCGCTAAAAGACCAGCAAAAACTTGGAAAGATAAGCTTCCTAACAACAGAAACGGCAGTAAAATCAGTAAGGCAATCCCCCCAAAAATCACACGTTGTTTCATGATAAATCCTTTCTATATCCCCCCAAAACGACGATGACGTCGATTGTATTCAGCAATTGCCTTAATCAGCTCATCTTTTTTGAAATCAGGCCATAAAACTGGTGTGAAATAAAATTCACTATAAGCTGACTGCCAAGGTAGAAAATTACTTAGCCGAAGCTCACCGCTTGTTCGAATAATCAAATCAGGGTCGCGGTATAAATACGGCAAGTGATTTGTCATCAAGTGGTTTGAAATCACATCTTCTGTAATGTCATCAGGATTGATTTTAGCTTCAAGCACTTCTTGGGCAATGTTTTTTACTGCTTCTGTGATTTCTGAACGTCCACCATAATTAAGCGCAAAACTCAAAATCAAACCAGAATTGTGCTTTGTTTTCTCGCAAGCACGTTTCATCGCATCAAAAGTATCTTTTGGCAGGCGGTCTGTTTCACCAATAACTTGAACTTTGACATTATTTGCGTCCAATTCAGGGACATATTTATCAAAGAATTCGACTGGTAAATTCATAATGAATTTAACTTCATCTTCGGGACGAGACCAATTTTCAGTTGAAAAAGCATAGACCGTCAAAACTTTAACACCAAGTTCAGAAGCCGCAATGGTGACGTCTTGCAGAGCATCCATTCCTGCTTTGTGTCCCATGACACGTGGTTGCATACGCTTCTTCGCCCAGCGACCATTTCCATCCATGATGATTCCGATGTGTTTTGGAATCTTTTCAAGGCTTATCGCCTTTTCTTTTTTTCTAAATTTAAACATAAAATTTCCTTAAAAGCATACTCGTTATAATATTTTACCATAAATTGGCAATTTTTTCTCCACTTATGACACGCTTTTAAGCAGATTATGCTGGAAAATTCTCCAAACATTGCATTTAAAAAGCCAGACGTTTTTCACATCTGACTTCATGTATCAATCTTTGCTTTCAATAGCAGTATCTGTACTTGCTTCTTCAGTAGCTTCTTCAACAACTGCTTCTGTTTCTGTTGCTTCTTCGATAACAGTTGTTTCAGGTTCAACAGTTTCTTGTTCTGCGCGGTTAATAACACGTTTCAAAGCGCTCAATTCAAATGTCAAGTAAACACCATCAATGTCTAAAACCATTTTTTGGTTATCTTCATCTACTTCGTCAACAACTCCGTAAAGACCACCGATAGTTACAATTTCATCACCTTTTGCTAGCGCTTTAAGCTGATTGTGACGTTCTTGAGCTTGTTTTCGTTGTGAGCGTTGCATGAACCAAATCATACCAACCAAAACAACCAACATAATAATTGTTCCCATATATTTCCTCCAAATTTATAAGGTCAAAATTTACTATACCAAATTTAAGTTATCAACGCAAGAATTGACCGTTAAAATGGTAATAAAGCAAGGATTCAACGTATGAAATCTGTCAATTTTTTTACATAAAACACTTGAGTCTGTTCTTTAAAGCCTAATTTTTCATACAGACTCTTGGCAGCAATGTTAGCTGACTCAACTGCAATCTGAAAAGCTTTCTCATTTTCAGCAATCAATTGATTCACCAACCTTTTCATAAAATAAGTGCCAATTCCTTGACCGCGGCAGTCCTCAACCACCGCAAAACCGTAAAAATAGTTATAATCCGTACTAAAATCAACCGTGCAAGAGGACAAAACTGTATCTCCTCTCATGACAGTATACAGCTTGCCATTCTCATCTTCCAAAGCCCCTTTGGCATAATGAAGCACTTGTTCTTTCGATTCTTTAAAAGCCTTCATTTGGAAATCAGCAATAGCTTCAATATGTGTTGTACTAGCCTCAAGAACGGTTAAATCCGTGCGTTCTTCTAAAGGATATGGTTCTCGCTCACGTGTCAACCAATATTCAAAATCAGGTTTTAACACCATGCCCAAATGCCTGATTAAGTCAGGATTTTTGTCTAAAAAATACTTCTCAGTCATGATGATTGGTCTTAGTTGATAATCACGTCTAATCTCATCAAATTCACGCCAGATCGCCTTTACATATCCCTTTCGACGATGATTTGGGTGAACCAAAATAGCAAGCTCGGCTTCTTGACAATCAGCATAAACGGTTCATAAAGCCACTAATTTTCCCTCATCATAGTCCAAGAAAAACGCTGCCATATCCGCATCAAAATTAAGCTGATTAGGCAAATAAGGTGTGCAATGTGTCTGGTCAAACGCTTGAACAACCTTGATAAGTACATTAGCTGCCAACAATTCCTCACCCGTCAACCATTAGTTCTAACCTTTTCATATTGCCTCCCACTGTCAACCACAAAGAGAACACCAAGCTCAACTTGGTGTCCTAATATACTTATCTATCATTATACCCATTTGGGTGGCTTGAGTGCCATGCCCATGCTGAGGCAATGATTTTTTCAATGTCATCAAATTGTGGTTTCCAACCAAGGACTTCACGCGCTTTGTCAGATGACGCAATAAGAGTATCTGGGTCACCAGGGCGACGGTCAGCCAGTTCAGCTGGAATTTCTTTGCCAGTCACTTTACGAGCTGCTTTAAGAATTTGAAGATTTGAAAATCCTGTTGAAGAACCAAGATTGAATGCCGTTGACGGATTACCCTCACGAAGGTATTTAACCGCAAGCAAATGCGCATCTGCTAGGTCAAATGGGTGAACATAATCACGGACATTTGTGCCATCTGGCGTGTTGTAATCATTACCAAAAATCATGATTTTTTCACGCACACCTTGTGCCACTTGCAAAATAATTGGTAACAAATGTGTTTCTGGCCCATGGTCTTCACCGATTGAACCGTCTGGTTTTGCACCAGCAACATTGAAATAGCGAAGCGGTACAAATTTAATACCGTAAGCTTGGTCAGACCACCTCATGATTGTTTCCATCATGAGTTTACTTTCGCCATAGGGATTGATTGGGCGTTGTGGTGTTGTTTCTTTGATTGGAATGTCATCTGGAATGCCGTAAGTTGCTGCCGTTGATGAGAAAACAATGTACTTCACGCCAAATTCATTCATCACTTCAAGCAATTTGACCATGCCTGCTGTATTGTTATCAAAGTATTTTAACGGTTTTTCCATTGATTCAGCAACCAATGAATAAGCCGCAAAGTGAATAACAGCATCAATATCTGGATTTTCTGTAAAGACTTTACGCATAAAGTCTTGGTCAGCAAGATCGCCTTGATAAAATGTCGCATCAGGGTGAACCGCAGCACGATGCCCTGTCACCAAATTGTCAACCACGACGACTTTTTCGTCACCTTTTTCGACCAAACGGTCAACCATGTGAGAACCGATATAGCCAGCCCCACCAAGCACTAAAATTGACATGTATTTCTCCTATTCTAACCCCACGCTATCTACAAAACGCATAAAGGCAGCTTGACCTTTTTCATCACGTTTGTAAACACCTGCATCTTCTAAAACACGAACAAAAACTTTTCCGACTTCCTCTTGTACGATATTATGCACTGATTTAGCCGTAATATCCCTACGTTTTTTAATATTATCTGCCCAATCTTTGTGATAGTCAGCGATTTCATTATACTGGTTCAAAAGATATTTTTCAACTTCTGACAGTTCATCTTTCAGACGCGGTGGTAAAATAGCTAAGCCCATGACCTCAATCAGACCGATATTTTCTTTTTTGATGTGTTGCACATCAGCATGCGGATGATAAACACCGTCAGGAAATTCAGCAGTCGTGTGATTATCACGTAGGACAATGTCCAATTCAAACAAGCCACGACGTTTACGAGCAATCGGGGTCACGGTGTGGTGCGGTGTGTCTCCTGTATAGGCGACAACATCAACGCTATCATCAGAATAATCTCGCCAAGCCAAGAAAATGGTTTCAGCTAGTTCAACCAAACGATTTTTATCAGCGCTACGCAAACGAATAACAGACATTGGCCAGTTGACAATACCAGCTGTCACATCAGAAAAGCCTTTGAAATGAAACTCACGGTCTAGCTCTGCTATTTCCATAGGAAAGACATGATGCCCACCTTGATAGTGATTGTGTGTCAAAATTGACCCACCAACAATTGGTAAATCAGAATTTGACCCTGCAAAATACCCTGGAAAAATATCAACAATGTCCAATAATTGCACAAAAGTATCCTTGCTAATAACCATTGGCACATGCTCAGTATTTAAAATAATGCAGTGCTCATTGAAGTAAGCATAAGGTGAATACTGGAAGCCCCATTTTTCATCACCTAACTTCATACGGATAATGCGGTGGTTAGCGCGGGCAGGGTGGTTAATCCTACCTTGATAACCTTCATTTTCCATGCAAAGTTGGCATTTTGGATATGAGGAAGCTTTGACCAGTTTAGCTTGTGCAATAACTTTGGGGTCTTTTTCAGGTTTTGATAAATTGATTGTGATTTGCATATCGCCATATTGTGATGGTGTTGTAAAGGCAATATTTTTTGCGATTGCAGCAACTTTAATGTAATCGTTGCGTTTGCTGAGGGCGTAAAAATCTGCGATAGCTTGTTGAGGAGATTTTGCATAAGTATCCCAGAATTTACGGTTCACCTGACTTGGGACAGGCGTGATAAAATTCATTAGCTCAGCACCCAAACAATCTTTTTCAGCCACCAATTCACCAACCTTGCCATTTTGCACGGCTAGGTCAACCAGTTCATCTTTGAGGGCAAGAAGCTCTGTTTGCTTGGTTTCTTGCTGTACGCTTTCTTCGCCAACAAGGGCAAGGACACGATTACGCAAGTAAAACATATCATCGTCTGTGTAGTCGCTAGCTGCAATGACTTTAGCGACAAAAGTATCTAAAAGTTTCATTTTTCTTCTCTAATCTTACTTATTTTCGAGACAAAACACGTGAGCCACCTGCAATTTCAGCAATGTAGAAAGCTGGCGCATAGCCAATGATTTCTGTATAAACCTTGCCGACATTTTGGGTGAATTCATCAACTTTATCTTTAGCGACAATGGCAATACCGCAACCACCAAAGCCCGCTCCTGTCATACGAGCTCCAAGGACACCTTCTTGTTGCCAAGCGGTATGAGCAAGGGTATCAAGCTCAATACCAGTCACTTCGTAATCATGCTCAAGTGACACATGTGAGGCATTGACCAAACGACCAAATTTTTCAAGTTCACCTGCAATCAAAGCTTCTTTGGCTTGAAGCGTGCGTTGATTTTCCCAAACAGCGTGACGAGCACGTTTGAGACGATTAGCATCTTTAATGAGGTAACTGTATTCATCAAAAGCTTGCAAATCAAGTTCGCCAAGTGTCTTGATATCAAGCACTTGATTCAATTCTTCAACTGCTTTTTCACATTCAGCACGACGTTCATTGTATTTTGAATCAGCCAATTCACGGCGCTTGTTAGTATCCATGATAACAATGACATTGTCACCTAAATCAAGCGGCACAAGGTCGTATGCTAATGTGTTGGTATCAAGGTAAATAGCTTGCTTGTCAGCTCCCATACCAATCGCAAATTGGTCCATAATGCCTGAATTAACGCCGATAAAGTCATTTTCCGTTTGTTTACCAATTTTTACTAAGTCAAGACGGTCTAAGTTGAGGTCAAATAATTCTTCAGCAACAATTCCGACCAAGAGCTCTAATGAAGCTGATGATGACAAGCCTGAACCGTTTGGAATATTCCCATTGACGTAAAGGTCAAAGCCAGTATTAATCGTATGCCCAGCTTCTTGCAAGAATTTGATAACTCCTTTTGGATAATTCGTCCAGTTGTCTTTTTTATCAAAGGCAAGATTAGCAAGGTCAACCTCGATAATGCCTAAATCAGCAAAGTTTGCTGAATAAAAACGAAGTGTTTGGTCATCACGTTTGCGCGCTGCACCGTATGTTCCAAGGGTGATAGCCGCTGGGAAGACATGACCGCCATTATAGTCTGTATGCTCACCAATCAAATTAATACGTCCTGGTGAGAAAAAGGTTGCGTCTGCTTCATTGCCAAATACGGCTGTGAAGGCTTCTTTTAATTCTGTAACTTTCATGAGGGTCTCCTTTTTTACTTCTTCTATGATTACGGTTTCATTATACACCTGATGATGTTCCAAGTCAATAAAATTTACTAAAATTTTACTTAAATTTTTCTTTATATTAATTTTTGTGCTATAATAAAGATAAGAAAGAAGGGATGGCTTATGGCTACATTAAAAGACATTGCAAAGTTGGCAAAGGTTTCATTGGCAACCGTTTCTCGGGTGCTTAATCAAGATGCTACCCTTTCTGTTAGCGAGGAAACACGGCATCGTATTTTAACCGTTGCTGAAGAGTTGGGGTACGAAAAGCACAAGCGCAGCACAAATATCTTACAAGAACGGCAAAAAATTGCTATTGTACAATGGTACAGTGAACAAGAAGAGCTCAATGACCTTTATTACTACAGCATTCGTATCGGACTCGAAAAACGCGCTCAAGAGCTGAGCTATGATGTTAGGCGTTATTTTAACAATGATATTTTAACCATTTCTGAAACTATCTGTGGTATTATTGCTATCGGTAAATTTTCTAGCGCACAAATTTCAAAACTCGAAAAATTGTCTCAAAACCTTGTGTTTGTTGACAGCGACACACTCAATGCAGGACACCCTTGCGTGACCACTGATTTTGATAATGCTGTTATCAAGGTGCTTGATTACTTTATGGACCACGGGTTCACAAAAATCGGGATGATTGCTGGCGAAGAACGCACAACCGACCAAGAAGAACTCATTGTTGACCAACGCTTCCGTACTTTCAAAAATTACGCCTATGAAAATAATCTCTACAACCCTAACTACGTATTTGTCGGAGATTTTTCAGCACAAGCAGGATATGAATTAATGAAAAAAGCTATTTGCGAACTTGGCGATGACCTCCCTCAAGCTTTCTTTGTTGCCAATGACACCCTTGCAATCGGTGCGCTTCGCGCTCTCCAAGAAGCTAGTATCATTGTGCCAGACCGCGTTAGCCTCATCTCTTTTAATGACACCCCACTAACTAAACAAGTCTTTCCAGCCTTATCAAGCATCACTGTCTATACCGAAGAAATGGGACGGACTGCCGTTGACATCCTTAACCGCCAACTTATCAACCATAACACTATCCCAACAATGACAAGACTTGCAACCACCCTAACATTGCGAGATAGCACGAAATAAAAGACGTTAATAACGAGCTTCAATTTAAATTTGGAGCTCGTTTTATTTCATATTTTCACCCAACTTTAACGCAAAAGGCATCCCATGGTTGCAGTTGATGCGTTTCAAAATCAGCAAGTTCTGCGGTATTGCTGATAATAGTGGCTTGGTAGCTAAGGTCGCATTCAAATGGTTGCGCTTGGTCCGATAGGTTAGCCACAACAAGATAAGTAGCGTCCGTAGTTTTTCTGAGATAGGCAAAGACCTTATCTGCTGTCTCTAAAAGTTCAAAATCCGCATCAATCAACCACTCATTTTCCTTGCGAAGCTTGATGAGTTTTTGATAAGTATAGAAAATAGATTCTGGATTGTCTAAAGCAGCTTGGACATTGATGTCCTGATAGTTTGGATTAACTGGCAACCAAGTCTTATCAGCTGTTGAAAATCCTGCATTCTTGCTACTATCCCATTGCATTGGCGTTCTAGCATTATCGCGTCCAATCATGCGAATACTATCTAGCACTTCTTCTGACGTCTTACCATTTTCAAGAGCTTCTTTGGCAAAATTGAGCGACTCAATGTCATCAATTTCTCCTAAATCCTTGAAAGGATAGTTCGTCATGCCGATTTCTTCTCCTTGGTAGATGTAAGGCGTACCACGCATTAGGTGCAAGCAAATCGCTAGCGCTTTGGCTGATTTTTCACGATAAGTCTCTGTGTCTCCCCAAATCGATAACACACGTGGCAAATCATGATTGTCCAAAAAAAGCGAATTCCAACCCTGACCAAGCTCAAGCTCTGTCTGCCACTTGTTGAAAATGGCTTTGAGTGCAGGAACATTTAATTCTTTTTCGTATTCCCATTTTGAAGCATTTGGCTTGTGTTGCAGACCGATATGTTCAAATTGAAAAACCATTGATAATTCTTTTTCATCTGGGGATGAGTACTGCTTAGCAATTTCTGGTGTTGCACCCCAAGTTTCGCCAACCGTTAACAAATCCTTTCCAGCCAAGGTTTCTTGATGCATTTCTTTGAGATAATCATGCAATTTTGGGCCATTAGTAGCAATTAATTGGTCTGGTATTTTCCCAATCATGTCAATCACGTCCATACGAAAGCCAGAAATCCCTTTGTCAATCCAGCGATTCATCATGTCATAAACAGACCACCTTACTGATGGATTTTCCCAATTCAAATCTGGCTGTTTCTTGCTGAAAAAGTGCAAATAATATTGCCCACTTTTTTCATCATATGCCCAGGCAGAGCCACCAAAAATAGAAGCAAGCTCATTTGGTTCATCACGCCAAATGTAAAAATCACGGTAGGGGCTGGCAGGATTTTCACACGCTTCAACAAACCAAGCGTGCTCATCTGATGTGTGATTAACCACCAAATCCATGATAATGCGAATACCACGCGCTTTTGCCTCTTCTAGCAATTCTTCCATGTCAGACATATCGCCGAAAATATCCGCAACCGCCTCATAATGTGAAATATCATAACCATTATCATCCATCGGAGACTGATAAACGGGAGAAAGCCAAATTGCTGTGATACCAAGCTTTTGTAGGTAGTCAAGTTTACTGATAATCCCTTGCAAGTCACCAATTCCATCACCATTTGAATCCTTAAATGATTTTGGGTAAATTTGATAAATGGTTGCTTTATGCCACCAATGTTTTTCCATAATACACCTCTATTTTGATTGATTTGTCTTTATTTTAACGCTTTCTTGTTAGTTGTGCAAGCGTTTTCGTTATAAAAATAAAAAGGAAGCCAGGAGTTTGCCCAGCCACCTTTAGATTATAAGAAAGTAACTTCTTCCCCGTTTTCTTTAACTGCGTAGCTTAACTCTTTTAAATTAATTTGGGCTTCCGCAACCACACTGCTACCTTGATTACGGCGAGTGATTACAAGCGTATTTTCATCTAATATCTCTACATCAATACTGCCATCAAGGTCAAAAGCAGCTGATTGATTTCGAAAAGTAAAGAGTTTGAGCAAAGCTTGAACTACTGGGCGTCGGACTTCTTCAGCAATTTCTTCATTCGTGTAATAATGACGATTGATGTTGCGACCTTCTTTTGTTTTTTCTAACAAATCAAGGTCATTTTTTCCTGCTAAAAATCCAACATAATAAACTTGTGGAATACCTGGGGCAAAAACCTGAATCAAGCGTGCTAAGAAATATTTCTTGTCATCATCACCAAGTGCAGAATAATAAGTCGAATTAATCTGATAAATATCGAGATTATTGTATTCAGCAGATGAGTATTTACGTTTGACATTAGCACCAACTTTATAAAGCTCACTGGAGGTATAATCAATTTCATCATCTGTCAAAATATCTTTGACATCAACCACACCAATTCCATCATGTGTATCAAGCGTTGTAAATTGCTTCATCGGCGACATTTTCAACCATTTTGCCAAACGGTCAACTTTTCTGCTATATAGGCTATAAAGCGTCACCATTGGAAGTGCAAAATCATAGACATAATAGTCATGCTCAGCAATCTTAAACTGGATTGAATAGTGCTCATGAATTTCTGGAAGCAATTCTGTGCCAGATTCCGCTGCAATGCTACGCACTTTATCAAGTAATTCCCAAATGTCTGGCTCCACAAAGAAATCATTGGTATCCAATTTCTTAACTGCATAAGCAAATGCATCTAGACGAATGAGGTCACATCCATTTTCTGCTAGGTGTTTGATGGTTTTTCGAATGAAATCCATGGTCACTTCTTTTGTCACGTCAAGGTCAATTTGTTCCTCACCAAATGTATTCCACAAATGCTCAACCGAACCATCTGTAAAATGAATTTCTTGTTTTGGTGCGCGGTCTTTACGCTTGTAAATCAAGTCCACATCAACTTGTGTCGGACGATTTTCTGGCCAAAATTTATCCCAGTTAAGAAACATATCCTTGTAAGCACTAGCTTCGTGTTTTTCTTGATAATCTTTGTAATATTTTGATTGACGAGAAATATGGTTAATCATGAAATCAAACATAAGATAATAGTTTTCACCCAAGCCTTTCACATCATCCCAAGTACCAAATGTAGAATCTACCTCATCATAATCGACAGGGGCAAAACCACGGTCACCAGTTGACGGAAAGAATGGCAATAGATGGATACCACCAACTGCCTCCCCGAAATACTTATCAAGATTTTGTTTAAGTTCTTTTAAATTTTTACCCAGACTATCCGAGTAAGTGATTAACATTGTTTTATTTTGAATTCCCATAGTTATTCCTTTATTTTATTTTCATCATTTATATTGTGGTATTGTTGAACACAACCTACGAGCAGTGCAAAAAGATAATTTTTTCCTAGAACCTACACGTTCTTCGTCAAAAGTCCTATTTTTGCTACGCTCGCTATACGGCCTCTGTATCCTTACTTCACTGCGCCATTGCTCATTCCTGAGATGATGTGTTTTTGGAAAATGAGGTAAACAATTGTAATGGTAATAATCCCAACAATATAGGAAGCAAAGCTTGGTCCGTAGTCGCTTAAGTATTGTCCTGTGTAGTTGTATTGGAAAAGTGGCAATGACCATGACTCTGATGATTTATTCAACATTAAAAGGGGGAGCATAAAGTCATTCCAGAACCAAAGGGCATTGATAATGATGGTGGTAGCATGCATTGGTTTTAACATTGGAAAGACAACTTTACGGTATGTGGTAAATTTATCAGCACCGTCAATTTCAGCAGCTTCATCCAAACTATCAGGAACACTTAGCTTAATATACCCAACATACAAGAATAACGTTTGCGGTACAGCATAAGTCAGGTACAAGATAATCAAGCCCCAAATATTAGTCAAACCAAGTCGGCTCATCATCACTGTGATGGGAATCATGATGACTTGAAAGGGCACGAAAATTCCCAAAATTAGCAAGCTATACATGATGTTAAACGCACGTTTTTTACTCATGTTACGCGCAATTGAATAGGCCGCCGCAGGAATAAATAAGGTTACCAAAATCACCGAAACAACTGTAATAATGGTGGAATTCCAGAAATAATGCCCAATACCGTCAGCCAATAAGCGTGTGTAGTTGCTTAAGGTGATGGGATTGGGGAAAGCAAAGAAATGTTGCATGATATCTTTAGTCGTCTTAAATGAACTGAAGACCGTTGCTAGCAATGGAATCAAAATCAGAATTGAGCCCGTGATTAAGAGCACATATTTCCAAAAAATATTATAGCGTTCTTCTTTTTTCATACTTCCCTCCATCTATACTTCGAAACGACTTGATAATTTCAATTGCAACATTGATACTAACACAATAATCGCAAAGAGAATCAAGGCAATGGCGTTAGCATAACCATATTGGTTACTTGAAAAGGCGTAATTATAAACCAAAAGCCCAATTGAAGTGGTGGAATTGCTTGGACCACCACCAGTCAAAGCAAAGATCTGGTCAAACGCTGTCAAACCAGCTTTAAGTGCCATGATAAAGACCATTGAAATACTTGGCAATAAATAAGGCAACTCAATATTCCAAAACGTTTGTTTGCTAGTTGCGCCATCAATGGCTGCTGCTTCTGTGATTTCACTTGGAATAGTTTGAAGCCCTGATAGGAAAAGGATAATTGGCATTGCGACACCCTGCCATAGCATGACAAAGATGGCTGCAAAAATGGCACCGCCAGATGTCCCTAGAAGGCTTGTTTTTAAAAAATCAAGGTTCAAAGCTTCGCCGAGTGCAGGCAAACCATAGTTAAAGACTTGTTTGAAAATCAACGATATTGTCAACCCTGATAAAACAGCTGGGAAGAAGAACCAAGCTCTAAAGAAGGTTTGGCCTTTGATTTTAGCATTCAAAGCTCGCGCTACCCAGATACCAAGGACAATTTCCCCCACAATTAAAGCAAGCGTCAATATTAAGGTAAACCCAAGTGCCTTAAAAAATTTAGTATCTGTCATCAAGATTTTATAGTTATTAATCCCCACAAAATCAAAATGATAAGTCAAGCCAGTCCAGTTCGTAAAACTGTAAAAAGCTCCCTGAAACATTGGAAAATAAAAGAAAATAGCTTGTAAGATTAAAGGAACAATCAGAAATGTCCAACCCCAATACTGATTTAAAAATTTTCGCATTCTATTCTCCTCCTATTTAGTGACGTCAGCTTTCATTGGATTGAAGAAGGCATTTAACTCACTAACATACTGATCAGCGTCTTGATTCAACAGATAGTTAGCTGTCAAATTAAAGAAAGCTTCTTCACTTGTCCAATTTTCACCAAGCCAAACATAGTGTTTATCTGTAAAGGCTAGCTGATAAAGCGGAGCAAGTGGAGAATTGTCATCCTCAACCACACCCTCTACAGAAACGGGCGAGCCATCAACATCATAATATTTTTGCATCGCTTCAGCTGACGCCATATAAGAAATAAAGGTTTCGCAGGCTTTTTTGTGCTTTGTTGATGATGAAATGGATAACGCCAAATCTCCCGCTCCAACAGTCACCTCTTGACCAGCTTTTTCACCTGGAAAGGCAAAGGTTGAAATTTCAAAATCAGGATCTTGTTGTTTGATGGCTGCTAATACCCACGATCCACCTGGTAACATCAAGGCTTTTTCGGTTGCAAATGCCACAACAGAATCGTTGTAAGAAGCCCCTTCCCAATTGCTTTGTTGGTTTCCCTTGTCAGCAAGTAAATCCAAACGTTTTAGAACTTCCTTAACTTCACTATCAGAAGTTGAGATGGCATTAACGGGAGAAAAACGAAGGTAATCATTTGCCTTATCACCACTACCAGTCACGCTGATGTAAGCCAGTTGGTGGTAGCCATTCAAAGTCCACCCTTCACTACCAGCAAGCGCAAATGGTGTCTCGCCGTCAGCCTTGATTTGTTTTACCAAAGCTTCAAATTCATCCCAAGTTTCTGGAACTTTGAGTCCTAATTCGTCAAATTTTGTTTTATTAAAGTAAATTCCTGAAACATTGGCTGATAAAGGTACGCTGTAAATTTTTCCATTTACGGCATAGTTTTGGGCATAGTTATTTTTGATATTCTCAAGATAAGACTTACCTGTCATATCTTCAAAATAACCAGCTTTTGCCCACTCTTTAAAATCGACATTCTGAGGATAAATGTTAATGACATCTGGGGCGTCACCTGCAAGCATCCGTGTTTTGAGAACCGTTCCTGCATTGGGAACACTAGTCATTTTGACCTGTATGTTAGGATGCTCAGCTTCAAAATCCTTAATGATTTCGTTTAGCGTATCGACCATTTCTGTCTTTTGATTGAAATATTCAATGGTTACCTTGCCATCAGCCGAGGTGTCGTCCTCTTTTGAACACGCCGTCAATGTTAAACCAGCAGTGGTAGCTAAGGCTACTATGCCAGCTGTTATCAATCGTTTACACCATTTCATTGAAAACCTCCTTATTGTTTCACAAAATAGTATTGTTTGCTAAGATAATCGCCTTGCAGGAGACTTACAGTCAAGCCTGCATACATGAGTTCAGACCCTGAGAACACTTGTCCCGTTTCTTGTAGACGATAGGTTGCCTCCTCCTCTAAGCCTTTTAATTTCAGCGTCGTCTCAATCATCTCGATCGTTGACAGGATGCGAACGTAAGTTACAATGACTTTATCTTCATAGACAAATTGCACAGCTGCTTCATTTGCGCCTTGTTCTGGATTGATAAGACGATATTGCTTGCCAAATTGAACAACGGGACGAATGGCTTTGTAGTGAGCAACTTGGGCGGCAATCGTTGCTTTGTCGCTTTCTGGCAAGCTTGTCAAATCAAGTTCGTAGCCAAGATTTCCCATCATAGCAACATTGCCACGTGTCTCAATGGGTGTGGTTCGTCCCATTTGGTGATTTGGGCTGGCTGAAACGTGAGACCCCATAGCGATCGTTGGGTACAGATAGCTTGAACCGTATTGAATGGACAAACGAGAAATGGCATCGGTATTATCACTAGCCCAAACTTGTGGGAAGTAGCGCATCATACCAAGGTCGTTTCGACCACCGCCACCTGAGCATGATTCAAAGAGAATATGGCTATGTTTTCCAGTCAAATAGGATAGCAAATCATACAAACCTAGCATATAGGCATGGGATTGCATTTTAGTGGCAAGAGTTGAGTCGCCATTTCCGATATTCGTGATGTTACGGTTATAATCCCATTTGACGTAATCGATAGCATTTTCTGTCAAGATTTTATCAATAGCTAATTTAATATAAGCTACCACATCAGGGTTGGCAAGGTTAAGTACCAATTGATTACGAGAATACGTATGACCACGACCCTCTGCTTGAATAGCCCAATCAGGATGCGCACGGTAAAGGTCACTATCTACAGAAATCATTTCTGGCTCAAACCACAAACCAAATTTTAAGCCTTTAGCATGAACGTTAGCAATCAAATCACTCAATGGTCCACCGAGTTTTTCTTCATTGACACCCCAGTCACCAAGAGCCCGATTATCGTCAAAGCGATTGCCAAACCAGCCGTCATCTAAAACAAAAAGTTCGATACCAAGTTTGCTGGCCTCATCAGCTAAATCAAGTAATTTTTCTTTCTTAAAATCAAAATAAGTCGCCTCCCAGTTATTAATCAGAATCGGACGCTCAACATGAGCAAATGGTTTTGGCATGATGTGATCTTGCACAAACAACTGGCTTTCTTGGCTCAAGTGTGTCAAGCCTTTTGCCGAATAGGTCATCAAAGCCACTGGCGTTTCAAAACTATCGCCAGCCAGCAATTGCCAAGCAAAGTTGTCATCATTAATCCCGATTCCTAAGCGAACTTCATTTAATTGATTTTTTTGAACAAAAGCTTGAAAATTACCGCTATAAAGCAGCTGCAAAGCAAGGGCATCCCCAGCATCTTCTGTCGTTGTCTCATCACACAAAATCATAGCTGGCGTCTGAGCATGGCCAGAAGCTCCGCGATTTGAAGCAATGCTAAAGATACCTTGCTCAACCCTTTGACGACGAACGGTTTTCTCACGGGCATAAGCGCCTTGCAAAGTCACCACATCATAATTTCCAGCAGGGACATCAAGCATGCTTGATAAGGCACGGTTGATGACAACAGCTTTATCGGATAGATTACTAATCTTAGCAAAGGTTGAAATCGTTACACGATCTGCATAAGCGGTGTAATAAAGCGTCAGACGCAATTTAGCAAATTCATCTTCTAAGATAAGCACTAATGTTTCAGCACCTTCCATGGAATGAGGACTAGGTAATCCCGTTGCCTCAACAACTCCATGTAAAATATGACTATCTTTTAACTTAAATTGTGTTAATTCATTGTTATCATGTTGAATGTTAAGTGATGGGCAACGAAAATCACCAAAGCCATGCACACCAAAGATTTGACGTTGGGTATCATAGCTAAAGGTCCGATTATCGGGAGTCGGATTGCCTGAAAAAGCATGATCTTTCTCAAATATCGCGTTTGAACCGTGATAGTTAGCGATTTTACCCCCAATATGACGAAGCAGTAAATCCCCTTCTCGATTCTCAATAATCATTGACATCTCTTTACTCTGAATATAGAAAAGATTTCCCTCAATTGTAATTCCCACAAGCTTTCCTCCTCTTATCGTTATTAAAATTTTACCATCTCTTTTAAGGGGATCAAATGGCTTGATGTTGGACAAATATGGTAAAATGTTATCTATAAGAGGAGATGATCGCTTGAATGTTCTAAATACCTATAACGAATTTGATACTAATCATTTTGATTTAAATGTTGACCACTACGGGGCTGAAATTTGTGGGCGAATTGTCAAATTAAGTGCACATTTATCCCATAAAAAACTTCATAAGGTGTTTTCCAGTTTAGACATTTTCGTGGTCTATTGTTTAATTTATCTTCCCATTCCTGAATAATCAAGTGTTCTACCTCTGTTAAGTCACTTCCTTTTGGAAAATACTCTCGCAATAAGCCATTTGTATTCTCGTTTGTTCCTCGTTGCCAAGGAGCATGAGGATCAGGAAAATAGACTTCGACATTTAGTTTCTCGGTGAGTTCAGGATGCCCTGAGAATTCCTTACCTCTATCAGGAGTCACTGTTTCTGTTGGTAGAGACTTTAACATATTTACCATGGCTTCTATAACCAATTTACTTTTCTTGACAGCTACTTTCTGAATTTTGAGGAAGCGGGAATGCCTATCAGTGAGTGTTACTAGGCAAGCTTTTCCAGTCTTTCCAGCAACAGTATCGGCTTCCCAATCACCTATTCTCGAGCGTTCATTAGCTGCTGTTGGTCTCTCATGAATGGTATGAGAAATAGGAATTTTTCCTCGCTTTTCCACATGGGATTTTGTATGGCGTGTT